>NZ_PEHF01000082.1 GCF_015762685.1 Candidatus Symbiopectobacterium sp. 'North America'
CTTCGTGTCGTGTCAACGGAGGCGCATTATAGGGATCCCAATAATTTACACAACCCCTTTTTTGGATCTTTTTTTTCGTTCGCGCATTTTTTACCCCCTTCGTTGAGATCCTGCGCAACCCGCGCTATTTTCAACCTACTTTTGCTGCTTCTGGCAGCAGCAGGACCACAATTAGGGTAAGTTACCCTTTTCGAATGTATTGAGAGGTAAATATGGGCTCCCACGCATTGCGTTCTTATAAGGATGCATTCCCTACTGTCGGGAAAAACGTGATGATCGATCCATCCAGCGTTGTGATCGGCAACACGACGCTTGGCGATGATGTCAGCATCTGGCCATTAGTCACGATCCGTGGCGACGTACATGAAATCCACATCGGCGCACGCACTAATATCCAGGATGGCAGCGTATTGCACGTAACCCACCGCTCAGCGAGCAATCCGCAGGGTAACCCGTTGATCATTGGCGAAGAGGTCACCGTAGGCCATAAGGCCATGCTACACGGCTGCACCATCGGCAACCGCGTATTGGTCGGTATGGGATCGATCCTGCTTGATGGCGTTATCGTAGAAGATGACGTGATGATCGGAGCGGGCAGTCTGGTACCGCCCGGTAAGCGCTTGCAGAGTGATTATCTCTATCTTGGCAGCCCAGTGAAACAAATCCGTCCACTGACAGCAGAAGAAATCGAGGGTTTACGTTACTCCGCCAATAACTACGCCACCTGGAAGAACGACTATCTGGCTCAGGACAGCGAGTAATACCCCTCACTGTCATCCTGTTCATTGAGCACCCGAGCTTCGAAAAGATCTTCGATATCCCAGCGGTGCTCTCTGAACAACGCCAACCAGCTATCCGCATCGGTTCCGCCAAAACGCGTCTGAAGTTGCGCGGCACTGATAAGGCATTCACGCTGAAAACCACCGATCAATACAGGGAATAGATCATACGCTCCTCTTCACTCCACGCTTCGCGATCGGGGAACTGGATCGCCTGGTTCATGCGTTAAGGGCTTTTTTCATCTGTTCGATCACCGGAGTGGTATCTGGCATCACGCCGTGCCAGAGGAAAAACGCGTGTGCCGCCTGATTGATCAACATACCAAAACCATCCGCCAACTGTGATGCCCCCTGCTGCTGGCACCACAGCAAAAACGGTGTCAGGCTTGCCTGATAAAACATGTCATAACAGCGCGTAGAGGCCGTGATCAACGAAACAGGCAGCTCGGGAATCTCGCCAGCGATCCCTGACGAGGTGGCATTGATGATCAGATCGAAGTTTTCGCCTTCCAGTCCATCTAGCGGCAACGCGTCAATCGGCCCCACTGGCTGAAACAGTGTCGCGAGCGCTTCTGCCTTGGCAAACGTGCGATTGGTGACCACCAGCGAACACCCATGGCTCAATAGCGGCTGAATAACGCCACGGCTGGCACCGCCCGCACCGATCAACAGCACCCGATCCTGCGGTGTCATCAGCGCAAGACGCTTCAAATCACTTAGCAGTCCGATACCGTCGGTATTATCCCCCAACAGTCGGCCGTCTTCGAGCCGCTTCACGGTATTGACCGCTCCTGCTAACGAAGCGCGTTGGCTCAGTTCATCGACTTCCTGATAGGCGCGTTCCTTGAAAGGCATGGTGATATTCGCCCCCAACGCCCCTGTCTGAAAAAAATCACGCAGCGTTTGTTCAAAGCTGTCCAACGGTGCCAACAGGCGTTCATACGTCAAGGGGATCCCGGTTTGCTCAGAAAACAGCGCATGGATCTGCGGCGACTTGCTGTGCGCAATAGGATGACCAAACACTGCGAATGACGTTACTTCAGACACCGTTATCTCCACTTTTTAACCCTGTCGTATCAGGTTGCCCGTCAGGATATCCCGAATTTCAGACGGATTCTGCCGCCCGGATGTTTCTCCGTGCAGAACAGGAAAGGCCTCACCAAACTGGGTCAGAACCTCTTGTGCAGTGCGGCACGGCGGCAGTCCAGTCAGATTGGCGCTGGTTGAAACGATCGGCTTGCCAAACGCCAGGCAAAGTTCACGCACAAGAGGATGTGCGCTGACACGCACCGCCAATGATGAAAATTGCCCGGTCAACCAACGTGGCGTACTCGGCCTGGCGGGCATCACCCACGTTACCGGTCCCGGCCAGGAGGCAAACATCACCGCCTTTTGCTCAGCGCTGAGCTGGCTGTCATCAATATAGGGAGCGAGCTGTTGATAATCAGCCGCGATCAGGATCAGCCCTTTTTCGACAGGCCGTTGTTTCAAGGCCAGCAGTTGCATCACTGCGGCTTCGCTGTCAGGATCGCACCCCAAGCCGAAAACAGCTTCGGTAGGATAGGCGATGACATTCTGCTTTATCAGTTCCTGAATGACAGAAACCGGTTGTTTCACTAGATTACTCATTGGTATCAACTTCTGCCGTTACCGGCTTTCCACAGGCTTTACTGGCGCAAAAACGTTTGACGCCCTGCACCGTTTTCTTTTCGAACAAGAGCGGATAGTGGCAGGTTGGGCACGTCCCCGCTACCGGTTTATGGTTGAGCGCAAATTGGCACTTCGGGTAACGCTCACAGGCGTGGAACACTTTGCCAAAGCGCGATTTACGTTGCAGCAGCTTTCCTTTGCCACATTGTGGACAGGTTAATGCGGTTTCATCAGGACGGTCGATGACCTCGGTGTGGTCACACGCCGGGTAGTTGTTACAGCCAATAAACATGCCATAACGCCCCTGCCGCAACACCAGTGTCCCCTGACAGTGCGGGCAGAGTTGCCCAGAGAGTTCCTTCACAATATGGCCATCCGCATTGGCTTTCAGCGGACGGACAAATACGCACTCCGGGTAGCGCGAGCAGCCCAAAAAAGGGCCGCGGCGACTGGAGCGAATCACCAGTGGCGCGCCGCACTCAGGGCAGCACTCCGCCTTTTTATCTGCTATAAGCGCAGGGATTACCATGGTTTATTCTGACTTGTCGGTTTAATGCAAATACTCCTCATCTGCTTCAAACAGCAGATCTTCCATTTGCTGGTAGGCGTTTTCACATCCGGGTAGATTGAACAACACCATGAGGATCACCCATTTAAGATCGTCCAGATCGAACGATAAGGTATCCAGCGCCATCACGCGATCGATCACCATCTCACGCGTTTCAAGATTCAACACGTTGATTTGCTCCAGGAACAGCAAAAAGCCCCGGCACTCGGTGTCGAAGCGCTGCTCCTCTTCCTGCGTATAAATGCGCAGTGCATGGGGATCGCTTGCCAAGGCAAAAGGCACTTCTTTGCCTTCCTGCAAATCCGCCAGGCGCTCCAGCCAGTTCAATGCGCTATAGATATCAGCACGATCGAACCCAGCCCGCGTGAGGTCATTAGTTAACGCATCCTGATCAACGCGTAGTTCCGTTTCGTTCTGGATGTAAGTTTCAAATAAGTACATGAGTACGTCGAACATGGCCATCCCTCCTCAATCGGACATAGCCGCCGGGTACTGCTTCTATCCATCCTGCTAACTCCAGATCCAGCAACTTACCTACTACCTCTGGCACAGGTTGGTACGCACGTTCAGCGACAACATCAACAGGTGTAACCTCATCTCCTACGTTAGCCAACACGCCGGCAAATGGCAATTCCACATCGGGGTCTAGAGCAGAAATAGTTTCATTTTCGCCAAGGGGCAGCCACGATAACCCACTGCCCAACTGTTCAATGATGTCTTTGGGACAGGTAACCAGATAAGCCCCCTGCTGGATGAGCCAGTGAGTGCCTTGTACCATTGGGTTATCCAGCGCGCCCGGTAGCACGAAGAGATCGCGATTCTGCTCCAACGCACAGCGCGCTGTGACTAAAGATCCGCTGCGCATGGAAGCCTCAACAATCAGCACGCCGAGGCTCATCCCATTGATGATACGATTACGACGGGGAAAGTTGATTGCCTTCGGGGGTTCATTCAGGGGAAATTCGGAGACAAGAGCACCACCTTGCTCCACCAACAGCTCTGCCAGCGCGCGATGGCGGCGGGGATACGTCTGCTGCAATCCATTACCCAGCACCGCCACGCTTTTCCCTCCTGCATCCAGCGCCGCCTGGTGCGCCACGCCATCGATACCTAATGCCAAACCGCTGGTGATAACAAAACCATTCAACGCCAGTTCCTGCGCAAAGCAGTGTCCCCACTGCGCGCCATACGCAGAAGGGTGGCGGCTGCCGACCATAGCCAGTTGAGGGGCACAGAGAAGCTGAGGGTTACCACGCACAAACAGTGCCCGGGGCGAAGCGGTGATCTGCCGCAATAATGGGGGGTAACGCGAGTCTGCGTACGTAAGCAGATGGTGAGTCGGTTCCTCCAGCCAGCGTAATACCCTTTCACACTCCGTTTCATCTTGCGAGAGAAATTGCGCGACCTGCTCTTCGGACAAGGCCAGCGCAGATAGTGCCTCGGCAGTTACCTCTGCCAGCGGACGCAATTGCTCCACCAATTGCACCGTTTTCACCGCGTTGAGGCGGCACACGTTCATTAACCACAGCCACAACTCCACGTCCTGCATGCGTTCATCCTTGTGCCATTGCGCTTTACAGGACAAATGCTGTCAATCAGAACCGGAAATGTCTAGAATAGATCCAGATACGCTTTCATCAACCGGATAAAGATCGAAATCAACTATGTCAGTTTTGCAGGTATTACATTTTCCAGACGAGAGGCTTCGCACTATCGCGAAACCTGTCGCAGAGGTTAATGCAGAAATTCAGCGCATCGTCGATGATATGTTCGACACCATGTACGAAAAAGAAGGCATCGGCCTTGCTGCGAGTCAGGTGGACGTGCATCAGCGCATTATCGTGATTGACGTTTCCGAAGAACGCGATCAGCGTTTGGTGTTGATCAACCCAGAGCTGCTGGAAAAAGACGACGATACCGGTATTGAAGAGGGTTGTCTGTCCATTCCTGAAACCCGTGCGCTGGTGCCGCGCGCTGAGCGCGTGAAGGTCAAAGCGCTGGATCGGGAAGGTAACCCCTTTGAGCTGGAAGCTGATGGCCTGTTGGCAATCTGTATCCAACACGAAATGGACCACCTGGTTGGCAAGCTGTTTATTGATTATCTCTCGCCGTTAAAACGCCAGAGAATTCGTCAGAAGCTGGAGAAACTGGCACGACTGAACAGTCGTCCATAGCACTCGCTCACTATTTCAGGCTCTCTATTTTCAGGAAAAATCGTGCCCGCATCATCCCCCTTACGCATTATTTTCGCTGGTGTTCCTGACTTCTCAGCGCGTCACCTCGACGCGCTGCTTGCTTCACCACATCAGGTGGTTGGTGTGTTTACCCAGCCCGATCGCCCGGCAGGCCGAGGCAAGAAGCTCACTCCCAGTCCGGTCAAAGTGCTGGCCGAGCAGCATGGCGTCCCGGTGTTGCAACCCAAATCGCTGCGTCCGGCAGAAAGCCAGCAATTGGTCGCTGATTTACAGGCCGATATTATGGTGGTGGTGGCCTATGGCTTGCTTCTGCCGCAGGCAGTGTTAGATATGCCGCGCCTGGGCTGTATCAACGTGCACGGCTCACTGCTACCGCGCTGGCGCGGTGCGGCCCCGATTCAACGCGCGTTGTGGGCCGGAGACACCGAAACCGGTGTAACCATCATGCAAATGGATGCAGGGCTGGATACCGGTGCCATGCTGCATAAGCTGTCATGCCCGATAACGCCGCAAGACACCAGCGCCTCGCTGTACGATCGCCTGGCAGAGCTGGGTCCGCAAGGGTTACTGACAACGCTGGCATCACTGGCGCAGGGAACGGCTGTCGCAGAAAAACAAAATGACAGTCTGGCGACGTACGCCGAAAAACTGAGCAAAGAAGAGGCTAAGCTTGACTGGTCACTCAGTGCCGAGCAATTGGAACGCTGTATTCGTGCGTTCAATCCCTGGCCTGTCAGCTATATCACCATTGACGAGCAGCCGGTTAAAGTGTGGAAAGCCAGCGCATTGGACGCTGACCACAGCGCACAACCCGGCACGATCATCAGTGCAGACAAACAAGGTATACAGGTCGCCACCGCGCAAGGCGTATTAAACCTGCTGCAACTGCAACCTGCGGGCAAAAAACCGATGTCGGTGCAAGATCTGCTCAATTCGCGCCGCGAATGGTTCACTCCAGGCAACCTACTGGCATAATACGCTCATCCATTAAAAGGCATCGCGTCTGCTGTTATGGCAGGCGCGTTACCGTTTCAGACAATCACTATCCATGAAAACAACATACAATCTGCGCGCCATCGCCGCGAACGTTATCGGCCAGGTGCTCGATAAAGGCCAGTCGCTAAGTTCACTATTGCCACAGTATCAGCGTGATATCTCGGAAAAGGATCGTGCCCTGTTGCAAGAGCTGTGCTTCGGCGTATTGCGCGTGTTGCCACAGTTAGAGTGGATAATTCAGCAGTTGATGGCAAAAACGCTGACCGGGAAGCAGCGCACGTTGCACTACCTGATCATGGTGGGCATCTATCAACTCGCTCACACGCGCATACCGGCCCATGCCGCGCTCTCTGAAACGGTTAACGGAGCTATCGCACTCAAGCGCCCACAGCTTAAAGGATTGATCAACGGCGTACTGCGCCAATTCCAACGCCAGCAGGCCGAGCTGGATGAGCGCATGGCTAACCATGCGTCGCGCTTCGCTCACCCCGAGTGGCTGTTAGCACGCCTCAAGAAAGCCTATCCACAGCAGTGGCAGCAGATTGCTGAGGCCAATAACCAGCGCCCCCCGATGTGGCTACGCGTGAATCGTTTGCACCACACACGAGAACACTATTTAGCACTGCTGACTGAAGCCGGTATCGCCGCTCAGCCGCATCCTGAACAGGACGAAGCCATCATGCTGAGCGAGCCTTGTGCCGTAAGCCTGCTTCCTGGCTTCGCGCAAGGCTGGGTTACCGTTCAGGATGTCTCTGCACAAGGTTGCGTGCGCTGGTTAGCACCGCAGGACAATGAACATATTCTCGATTTGTGTGCTGCACCGGGTGGGAAAACCACCCATATTCTGGAAGCAGCGCCTCACGCTAAGGTATTGGCGGTCGATGTGGACCCACAGCGGCTCGCTCGGGTAAAAGAGAATCTGCAACGCCTTAATCTTCACGCAGACGTGAGGCAAGGCGATGGGCGCGAGCCTGCGGCCTGGTGTTGTGAGCAGCAGTTCAATCGTATTCTGCTCGATGCCCCCTGCTCCGCCACCGGCGTGATTCGCCGTCATCCTGATATCAAGTGGCTGCGGCGCGACAGCGACATCGCCGAGCTGGCACTGTTGCAGCAGGAAATTCTGGAGGCTATCTGGCCACGGCTGAAAGCAGGCGGTACGTTGGTTTATGCCACCTGCTCGATCCTGCCCGAAGAGAATCAGCAGCAAATGCGAGCCTTTCTGACACGCCATGCGGATGCCGAACTGGTGGAAACGGGCGATGCGCAGCACCCCGGTTTGCAAAAGTTACCGGCGGCAGAGGATGGCGATGGGTTCTTTTATGCTAAGTTGGTTAAGAGCATTGGCTGATAGCAACGGCAACGGGCACAGATCATGAAAATCATTATTCTTGGTGCAGGTCAGGTGGGCGGTACGCTGGCAGAAACGCTCTCCGGAGAAAACAACGACATCACTGTTGTTGATACTGACACCGCGCGACTGCGGCAGTTGCAGGATAAATTCGATTTGCGCGTAGTTGCCGGTTACGCCTCCCACCCGCGCGTACTGCGTGAAGCCGGCGCCGAAGATGCAGACATGCTGGTTGCCGTCACTAACTCGGATGAAACCAATATGGTGGCCTATCAGGTCGCCTACTCGCTGTTTAATACACCAAATCGCATTGCACGTATTCGCTCCGCAGAATACGTACGAGCCGGTGAGCAATTGTTTCAGGCAGAAGCGGTGCCTATCGATCATTTGATCTCGCCGGAACAGTTGGTCATCGACAATATCTACAAGCTGATCGAGTATCCCGGTGTACTACAGGTGGTGAACTTCGCCGAAAGGAAAGTGAGTATCGCCGCAGTGAACGCTTATTACGGTGGCCTGCTGATCGGTAATGCACTCTCCGTGCTGCGTGAGCATATGCCGCACATCGAAACCCGCGTAGCCGCTATTTTTCGCCACGACAGACCGATCCGCCCGCAGGGTTCAACCATTATCGAAGCGGGCGATGAAGTATTCTTTGTTGCCGCCTCCCAGCATATTCGCGCCGTGATGAGCGAACTCCAGCGCTTGGAAAAGCCCTACAAGCGCATCATGATCGTCGGCGGTGGTAACGTCGGCGCGGGGTTAGCGCATAAGCTGGAAAAAGACTACAGCTTTAAACTGATCGAAAAGAACGAAGAGCGTGCGATCGCCCTGGCTGAGCTGCTGCAAGACACTATTGTGTTTCACGGCGACGCTTCCGATCAGGAGTTGCTGGCACAGGAGCATGTCGAACAAATCGATGTGTTTATTGCCATTACCAACGACGATGAAGCGAACATCATGTCCGCCATGCTGGCCAAACGCATGGGGGCAAAAAAAGCCATGGTACTGATCCAACGACGCGCCTATGTCAATTTGGTTCAGGGCAGCGTTATCGATGTGGCTATTTCGCCACAGCAAGCAACGATTTCCGCACTGCTCGGCCATGTGCGTAAAGCGGATATCGTCAGCGTGTCATCATTACGACGCGGCATGGCGGAAGCCATTGAGGCCATTGCTCACAGGGATGAAGGCACGTCAAAAGTGGTTGGCCGTATGATTGAAGATATCAAATTACCGCCAGGCACCTTGATCGGCGCAATTGTGCGCGGTGATGATGTGATTATCGCCAACGACAATATGAAGATAGAGCAAGGAGATCATGTGATCATGTTCCTGACGGACAAAAAATTTGTCCCTGAAGTGGAACGCCTATTCCAACCCCGCCCGTTCTTCTTGTAACAACGCTGAGCCTTGCCGCTTCAGGCCGCACTTTCCTTTCCGGCTCACTGATTATCACCGCTGACAATTATGTAACGCTTTGTTAAAATTTAGATGTTCATTTTATCAAGGAGTTGGATCATGAGTATGCTAAAAGAGTTTCGCGAATTCGCGATGCGCGGCAACGTGGTAGATTTGGCGGTGGGTGTCATTATCGGCGCAGCATTTGGCAATATCGTCTCCTAGCTCGTGGCCGATATCATTATGCCGCCACTGGGGTTACTGCTTGGCAGCATCGATTTCAAACATTTCGAACTGGTACTGCGCGACGCGCAAGGAGATATTCCTGCCGTGGTGCTGTGCTACGTCCTCTTCCTGCAAAATATTTTTGATTTTGTTATCGTCGCGTTCGCCATTTTTATGGCAATCAAGGTGATGAATAACCTGCGTCGTAAAGAAGAGAAAGCACCAACACCGGCAAAACCGAGCGCTGAAGCGGCGCTGTTAACTGAGATTCGCGATTTGCTGAAAGATCAGCAGCCGAAAGCGTAGCGCCGTTCAACGAAACCCAGTACAGCCATAAAGTGAGAGGCCAGTGGTAAAGCATCCTTTGATGATTTACCACTGGCCTCCCAGTTTTGGCCCTTGCTTTGTTTGCCTTTGCGACAGTAGCTGCCTTTACCTTTCTTGTTCTTCTCAACGCGTTGTCGAAACAAGGGGTCATCTAACAATGCTTCCAGCGCATTGTCTTGAATCTTGCCTTTCTTGTGCTGATAAGTGCTCATCACATCTCTCTTGGTTACATTGTTAATCCGATTCATCGCCACGCGCCAGCTCTTGCCGCGTCAGCCTATTTTTCGGGCGCTATTCTTTCACCAGAGAACGTGCTGCGCAAGCGATCGGCATATTCACCGTGTAAAAAATCGGTACTCATCCCTTTCTGTTGCAGGTTAAGTTCCAGCATGCGTAACCTACGGCGCAGGTTTTCATGCGCTTCCGATTCGGGAAGCGTATTGGCTAGCAGATCGCGTAGCGTCAGGGCATCTTTACGCAATGCCAATTCTGGCGGCAGGTAACCGGCATTTTTCAACAGACGGTATCCAGTGCGTAGTTCTCAGGCACGGCACTGTCGTCATCGAGTTGCAGCGGTTTTCCTACACCGGGCAGATTATCGAACTCCCCCGCTTGTTGCGCCGTCTGGACATGACGCTCGCACATTGCATCAATCCACCACATGTTCCCTCTTTCAAAAGCGTCTGAAGCAAACGGTGCTTTTGGCAAACGTTATACGTTAACAAAACCGCCATTTGCTAAACAATAGACGTAAAAAAACCGGGTTGCCCCGGTTTTTTTAACCCACCGCTGATGATTACTCAGCAGCAGTGGTTTCTTCTTCTTGTGCAACTGAACGATCAACCAGCTCGATGTAAGCCATCGGCGCGTTGTCGCCTGCACGGAAACCACACTTCAGAATGCGAGTGTAACCACCGGCACGGCTCGCGAAACGCGGGCCCAGTTTATTAAACAGTTTTGCCACGATCTCGTTATCACGAGTACGGGCGAATGCCAGACGACGATTAGCAACGCTGTCGGTCTTGGCAAGAGTAATCAGCGGTTCAACAACACGGCGCAGCTCTTTTGCTTTTGGCAGGGTCGTCTTGATGATCTCATAACGAACCAAAGAACCAGCCATGTTACGGAACATAGCCTGACGATGGCTGCTGTTACAGTTCAGTTGACGACCACTCTTACGATGGTGCATGACCTTATCCTTCTCAGTAAAACCTTAACCTGTGACCGGGTTATTCATCAGCAATGCTTGCCGGCGGCCAGTTTTCCAGGCGCATGCCCAGAGAAAGACCACGTGAGGCAAGCACATCTTTAATCTCGGTAAGAGATTTTTTACCCAGGTTAGGCGTTTTCAGCAATTCAACCTCGGTACGCTGTACCAGATCACCGATGTAGTGGATAGCTTCTGCCTTGAGGCAGTTAGCAGAGCGGACAGTCAATTCCAGATCGTCAACAGGGCGCAGCAGGATCGGATCGAATTCTGGTTTCTCTTCTTTCACTTCAGGCTGACGTACATCACGTAAATCAACAAAAGCTTCCAGTTGTTCAGCCAGAATGGTTGCCGCACGGCGGATCGCCTCTTCAGGATCGATCGTGCCATTGGTTTCCATTTCAATGACCAGCTTGTCCAGGTCGGTACGTTGTTCAACACGAGCAGCTTCAACATTGTAGGCAATACGCTCTACCGGGCTGTAGCAAGCATCGACCAACAAACGGCCAATCGGGCGCTCATCTTCTTCCGTATGAATACGTGCAGAAGCCGGCACATAACCACGACCACGTTGAACTTTGATACCCATGCTGATAGCTGCTTTTTCATCGGTCAGATGGCAGATCACGTGCTGCGGCTTGACGATTTCGACATCACCATCATGGGTGATGTCTGCTGCAGTCACAGGGCCAATGCCAGATTTATTCAGGGAAAGGATAACTTCATCTTTACCTTGAACTTTCACCGCCAGCCCTTTCAGGTTGAGCAGGATTTCCAGGATATCTTCCTGTACGCCTTCTTTGGTGCTGTACTCGTGCAGTACACCATCAATCTCAACCTCGGTCACCGCGCAACCTGGCATGGATGAAAGCAGAATACGGCGCAGTGCGTTGCCAAGCGTATGGCCGAAACCACGCTCTAACGGCTCAAGGGTCACCTTGGTGTGCGTCGAACTTACTTGCTCGATATCGACCAGGCGCGGTTTTAGAAACTCTGTCACAGAACCCTGCATTGTGTCCTCTCTTTGGTACTAAGCTTTACTTGGAGTAAAGCTCGACGATCAGGTGTTCATTAATGTCCGCAGACAGATCGGTACGTTCAGGAATACGTTTGAACACACCTTCCATCTTGGCAGCATCAACTTCCAGCCAAGTCGGCTTTTCACGCTGTTCAGCCAGCTCCAATGCTGCTTTCACGCGAGATTGCTTTTTAGCTTTCTCACGGATGCTGACGACATCATTCGGTGATACCTGATAAGAAGCGATGCTGACAACGCGACCGTTTACTATAACAGCTTTGTGGCTTACCAACTGACGCGCTTCCGCACGAGTGGCGCCGAAGCCCATACGATACACCACGTTATCCAGACGTCCTTCCAGCAGTTGCAGCAGGTTTGCACCTGTGTTGTCTTTCAGACGAACAGCTTCTTTATAGTAGTTACGGAATTGACGCTCCATAACACCGTAGATACGGCGAACTTTTTGTTTCTCACGCAACTGCACGCCATAATCAGACAGACGCGGTTTACGCGCACCGTGCTGACCAGGGCCTTGTTCGATCTTACACTTGGAATCGATCGCGCGAACACCGGACTTAAGGAACAGGTCGGTGCCTTCACGACGGCTCAGCTTGAGCTTAGGACCCAAATATCTAGCCATTTTCTTTCTCCAACTATCCTAAAAGCGGCGTTATACGCGACGCTTTTTCGGCGGACGACAACCGTTATGGGGGATCGGAGTCACATCAGTAATATTAGTGATGCGGAAACCAGCCGCGTTCAGAGCGCGGATGGTAGACTCACGGCCCGGACCAGGTCCTTTAACCATAACTTCCAAGTTCTTGATACCGTATTCTTTCACGGCTTCAGCGCAACGTTCAGCAGCTACCTGAGCGGCGAACGGCGTAGATTTACGAGAACCACGGAAACCGGAACCACCGGCTGTTGCCCAACCCAGCGCGTTACCCTGACGATCGGTAATGGTCACGATGGTGTTGTTAAAAGAAGCATGGATATGAGCCACACCGTCAGAAACTTGTTTTCTTACACGCTTACGTGCACGAATAGGTGCTTTTGCCATTATTCAATCACCCCGATTATTTCTTGATCGGTTTGCGCGGACCCTTACGGGTACGGGCGTTGGTCTTAGTACGCTGACCGCGCACTGGCAGACCACGACGATGACGTAAACCGCGATAGCAACCAAGGTCCATCAGGCGCTTGATGCTCATGCTGATTTCACGGCGCAGATCACCTTCGACAACGAATTTGGCAACTTCTACACGCAGCGTTTCGATTTGCTCTTCAGACAGCTCACTGATCTTAACATCTTCAGCAATACCCGTCGCAGCACAAATGGCCTTGGAACGAGTCTTACCGACGCCATAGATCGAGGTTAACGCGATCACGGCATGTTTCTGATCAGGAATGTTAATGCCTGCTATACGGGCCACTATGCACTCCTATTATTCAATATGTACGCTCCATGCTGAAAAGCCCGTTTTCAGGATACTCAAATGGAAACGCACAGACATACAAAAGATTGGCTGGCTAATCTAGCCAGCTCAATCCAACTTTGCAAGAAAAATATGCAAGATAATCAGCCTTGGCGCTGTTTATGCTTCGGCTCGGCGCTACAAATCACACGAACGACACCGTTACGCTTAACTATTTTGCAGTTACGACATAATTTCTTTACAGAAGCACGAACTTTCATTTTTACTCTCCATAACTTCTCAAGCAACCCAATTAGCGGTTATAGCCTTTCAGATTTGCTTTCTTCAATGCAGACTCATACTGACTTGACATCATCAGAGTTTGCACTTGAGCCATAAAGTCCATGATGACCACGACGACGATCAACAGGGATGTACCCCCAAAATAAAAGGGGACCTTCATCGTATCACGCATGAACTCCGGGATCAGGCAGATAAAGGTAATGTACATTGCGCCGACCAGAGTCAGGCGGGTCATCACCTTATCGATGTATTTCGCCGTTTGCTCTCCCGGACGAATTCCTGGCACGAATGCACCGGACTTCTTCAGGTTATCTGCTGTTTCGCGCGGGTTGAAAACCAACGCCGTGTAGAAGAAACAGAAGAAGATGATTGCAGTCGCATAGAGTAGCACATAAAGCGGTTGTCCGGGCTGCAAATACATCGAAATAGTTGTCAGCCAGTTCCAACCGGTACCGCCCCCAAACCACGATGCAATCGTCGCAGGGAACAGGATGATGCTGGAGGCGAAGATTGCCGGGATAACCCCTGCCATGTTCACTTTCAGCGGTAAGTGCGTACTCTGTGCTGCATAAACCCGACGACCTTGCTGACGCTTTGCGTAGTTAACAACGATACGACGCTGACCACGCTCAATAAAAACAACGAAGAAGGTTACTGCAAACACTAAAACTGCAACCAACAGCAGCACGAGGAAGTGCAGGTCGCCTTGCCGAGCTTGCTCGATAGTGTGGGCAATTGCTGGCGGTAAGCTCGCAACGATACCCGCAAAGATCAAGATAGAGATACCGTTACCGATACCGCGCTCAGTAATCTGTTCGCCCAGCCACATCAGGAACATGGTCCCGGTCACCAGACTTACAACAGCCGTAAAGTAAAATGCAAAGCCCGGATTAATCACCAGGCTCTGCATTCCTGGCATATTCGGCAAACCGGTAGCAATACCGATTGACTGGAATATGGCCAGTACCAACGTACCGTAACGGGTGTACTGGCTAATCTTGCGACGGCCAGCCTCCCCTTCTTTCTTGATTTCCGCCAAAATGGGGTGAACCACCGTCAGCAGCTGGATAATAATAGAGGCCGAAATGTACGGCATAATACCCAGCGCAAAGATAGAAGCACGGCTGAGAGCACCACCAGAGAACATGTTGAACATTTCAATGATGGTGCCACGCTGTTGTTCGAGCAATTTGGCAAGCACAGTGGCATCAATACCAGGGATCGGAATAAAAGAGCCGATACGGAAAACGATAAGCGCGCCGATTACAAACAGCAGTCTGCGTTTCAGCTCGCCAACGCCACCCTTAGCACTTTGAAAATCTAATCCTGGTTGCTTAGCCATCTGCTACTTATTCCTCAATTTTACCGCCAGCAGCTTCGATAGCAGCACGCGCGCCTTTGGTCACACGCAGACCACGAATCGTTACCGGACGGGAAACTTCACCAGACAGGATCACTTTCGCGAACTCGATCTGAACGCCGATAACGTTAGCAGCCTTCAGCGTGTTCAGGTCAACGACGTCGTCACCTACGCGAGCCAGATCGGACAGACGGATTTCCGCTGTGATCATCGCTTTGCGAGAGGTAAAGCCGAATTTCGGCAGACGACGATACAACGGCATCTGACCACCTTCGAACCCACGACGTACGCCACCGCCAGAACGAGACTTCTGACCTTTGTGACCACGACCGCCGGTTTTACCGAGGCCAGAACCGATACCACGACCTAAACGCTTCGGCGCGTGCTTCGCGCCTTCGGCCGGAGACAGGGTATTCAAACGCATCTGTTACTCCTCCACTTTAACCATGTAGTAAACTGCGTTGACCATACCGCGTACAGCAGGCGTATCTTCACGCTCAACGGTATGACCAATACGACGCAAACCCAGGCCAAGCAGCGTTGCCTTATGTTTCGGCAGACGACCGATTGCACTACGGGTTTGAGTAATTTTAATAGTCTTAGCCATGGTCAATTATCCCAGAATGTCGTCAACGGATTTGCCACGCTTGGCAGCAACCATTTCCGGGGAATTCATATTAGCCAGGCCATCGATAGTTGCACGAACCACGTTAATCGGGTTGGTGGAACCATAGGCTTTAGCCAATACGTTATGAACCCCAGCAACTTCCAGAACGGCGCGCATTGCACCGCCGGCGATGATACCGGTACCTTCGGAAGCCGGCTGCATGAATACGCGAGACCCAGTGTGAGCACCTTTAACCGGGTGCTGCAGGGTGCCGCCATTCAGCTCGACATTCAACATGTTGCGACGGGCTTTTTCCATCGCTTTCTGGATTGCTGCCGGAACTTCACGCGCTTTCCCGTAACCAAAACCAACGCGACCGTTGCTATCACCCACTACAGTCAGTGCGGTGAAGCTGAAAATACGACCACCCTTAACGGTTTTAGATACGCGATTTACCGCGATCAGCTTTTCCTGCAGTTCGCCAGCTTGTTTTTCGATGTGTGCCATCTTACACCTCTACCTTAGAACTGAAGGCCAGCCTCACGAGCAGCATCTGCCAGTGCCTGGACGCGACCATGATATTGGAACCCGGAACGGTCAAAGGACACATCTTTAATGCCTTTTTCCAATGCGCGCTCAGCGACTGCTTTACCTACAGTAGCAGCGGCATCTTTGTTGCCGGTGTACTTCAGTTGTTCTGCGATAGCTTTTTCTACAGTAGAAGCGGCTACCAGGATTTCAGAACCGTTCGGTGCGATAACCTGCGCATAAATATGGCGAGGGGTACGATGTACCACCAGGCGAGTCGCTCCCAATTCCTGGAGTTTGCGACGTGCGCGGGTTGCACGACGGATACGAGCTGATTTCTTATCCATAGTATTACCTTACTTCTTCTTAGCCTCTTTGATACGCACGACTTCGTCGGCGTAACGGACACCCTTGCCTTTGTAAGGCTCAGGACGACGGTAAGCGCGCAGATCAGCTGCAACCTGACCGATAACCTGCTTATCAGCACTTTTCAGTACGATTTCAGTTTGAGTCGGGCATTCAGCTGTGATACCAGCAGGCAGCGCGTGGTCAATCGGGTGTGAGTACCCCAGAGACAAATTCACGACATTGCCTTTAACTGCGGCACGGTAACCTACGCCAACCAGTTGAAGCTTCTTGGTGAAGCCTTCGGTAACACCGATAACGACTGCGTTCAGCAGTTCACGCGCAGTGCCTGCCTGTGCCCAACCGTCTGAAAAACCTTCGCGCGGAGCGAAAGCCAGAGCGTTGTCAGCCACAGTAACTTCAACAGCATCGTTGATGGTACGAGTCAGCTCACCGTTTTTACCCTTGATCGAAATAACCTGACCGTTGAGTTTTACCTCTACGCCGGCAGGAATGACGACGGGTGCTTTTGCAACACGAGACATTCTTTCCTCCGATTAAGCTACGTAGCAGATAATCTCGCCACCAAGACCAGCCTGGCGCGCTGCACGATCGGTCATAACACCTTTAGAGGTAGAAACAACCGCGATTCCTAAACCAGCCATAACTTTCGGCAGCTCATCTTTTTTCTTATAGATGCGCAGACTTGGGCGGCTGATACGCTGAATGCTTTCTACCGCTGCCTTGCCCTGGAAATATTTCAGATAAATTTCCAGTTCAGGCTTGGTGCCGCCTTCGATTTTGTAATCTTGAATATAACCTTCTTCCTTAAGCACTTTGGCAATTGCCACTTTCAGCTTGGAGGAAGGCATGGTGATCGCAACTTTGTTCGCGGCCTGACCGTTGCGTATACGGGTCAGCATGTCCGCGATCGGATCTTGCATGCTCATCTGTCTTTACTCCCGTGATTCAATTGGTGACAATTACCAGCTAGCCTTTTTCAGACCCGGAATTTCACCTCGCATGGCGGCTTCACGGACCTTGATACGGCTCAACCCGAACTTCCGCAGGAAAGCGTGCGGACGACCTGTCTGTCGGCAGCGGTTACGCTGACGGGACGGGCTGGAATCACGCGGCAGAGTCTGTAGCTTGAGAACAGCATCCCAACGATCTTCGTCGGATGAGTTCACATTGGAGATGATAGCTTTCAGTTCAGTGCGTTTAGCAAAGAATTTATTAGCCAATTTCACGCGTTTGACTTCGCGTGCTTTCATGGATTGCTTAGCCATTAGTAACCCTACCTTACTTGCGAAACGGGAAGTTAAAGGCGGCCAGCAGCGCGCGGCCTTCATCATCGAATTTCGCAGTGGTGGTAATGGTAATGTCCAAACCACGAACGCGATCGACTTTGTCATAGTCGATTTCCGGGAAGATGATCTGCTCACGCACGCCCATGCTGTAGTTGCCACGGCCATCGAAGGACTTGGCAGACAGACCGCGGAAGTCACGAATACGCGGTACAGCAATGGAAATCAGGCGCTCAAGGAACTCCCACATGCGTTCGCCACGCAGAGTTACTTTACAGCCGATCGGATAGCCCTGGCGGATTTTGAAGCCTGCAACAGATTTGCGTGCTTTGGTGATCAACGGTTTTTGACCTGAGATAGCTTCCAGATCGGCTGCGGCGTTATCCAGCAGCTTCTTGTCAGCGATCGCTTCACCAACACCCATATTCAGGGTGATCTTCTCGACCCGAGGGACTTGCATGACAGAATTGTAGCTAAACTGAGTCATCAGTTTGCTAACCACTTCGTCTTTGTAGTAATCATGCAGTTTCGCCATCGTACTACTCCAAATTACTTAATAGTTTCGCTAGTAGATTTAAAGAAACGGACTTTTTTGCCGTCTTCGAATCTAAAGCCTACACGGTCAGCCTTGCCAGTTGCCGCATTGAACAGTGCAACGTTGGAAAGCTGGATTGCAGCTTCTTTTTCAACGATGCCACCCGGTTGGTTCAGGGTCGGAACCGGCTTCTGATGTTTCTTAACCAGGTTGATACCTTCAACAACGATCTTGCTGGAAGACAGAATATTCTTAACTTTACCGCGCTTACCTTTATCTTTGCCGGTCAGCACGATAACTTCGTCATCACGACGGATTTTCGCTGCCATGGTTCGCTCCTTAGAGTACTTCAGGTGCCAGAGAGATAATTTTCATGAACTTTTCAGAACGTAGTTCACGAGTTACCGGCCCAAAAATACGCGTACCGATAGGCTGCTCGCTGTTATTGTTCAGAATAACGCATGCATTGCCATCGAAGCGAATGACAGAACCGTCCGGGCGACGAACACCCTTCTTGGTGCGCACCACAACCGCCTTCAGAACATCGCCTTTCTTCACCTTACCGCGAGGAATTGCTTCCTTGATGGTAATTTTGATTATATCGCCGACGCCTGCGTAGCGACGGTGCGAGCCACCTAGAACCTTGATACACATTACGCGACGTGCACCGGAGTTATCGGCTACGTTCAGCATAGTCTGTTCTTGGATCATTTTAGTGCTCCGCTAATGTCAACTACTACTTTTCAAACCCTTACGGGTCATTAATACCCCAGAATCGAGGGCGAATTATTATAACACTGCTTTTCGACCAAGGGTAGAAAAAACAAACGGCCCTTTGCAGAGCCGTTTATCGTTTTCAAGAAGAGCAATACTGTATTACAGAATCGCTTTCTCTACAACTCGAACCAACGTCCAAGACTTAGTTTTGGACAGCGGACGGCATTCGCGGATTTCAACCACGTCACCGATACCGCATTCGTTGTTCTCATCATGTACGTGCAGTTTGGTCGTACGTTTGATGAATTTCCCATACAGCGGGTGTTTCACAAAACGTTCGATTGCAACAACCATGGATTTCTCCATTTTGTCGCTCACAACACGACCTTGCAGAGTACGGATATTATCGCTCATTACGCACCCGCCTTCTGAGTCAGTAAAGCCTTAACACGTGCAATATTGCGACGCACTTGTTTTACCAGGTGAGTCTGTTGCAACTGACCACTGGCCGCTTGCATACGCAAGTTAAATTGCTCGCGCAGCAGTTCGAGCAGCTCGGTGTTCAGCTCTTCAACGCTCTTTTCACGCAGCTCATTTGCTTTCATTACATCACCGTCTTAGTTACAAAGGTGGTTTTGATCGGCAGTTTCGCTGCTGCCAGTTGGAATGCCTCACGGGCTAACTCTTCCGGCACACCGTCCATTTCGTACAGGACTTTACCTGGCTGAATCAAGGCAACCCAATATTCCACGTTACCTTTACCTTTACCCATACGTACTTCAAGCGGTTTCTCGGTAATTGGTTTGTCCGGGAATACTCGGATCCAAATTTTACCTTGACGCTTAACAGCACGGGTCATGGCACGACGTGCAGCTTCGATTTGGCGAGCGGTCAGGCGACCACGACCAACAGCTTTTAGACCGAAAGTACCGAAGCTGACATCCGTACCGGCAGCCAGACCGCGGTTACGGCCTTTGTGCATCTTACGGAATTTTGTACGCTTTGGTTGTAACATCAGCGACTCTCCTTACTTGCGGCCTTTACGCTGCTGCTTTTTAGGTTGAGCAGCCGGCTTTTCCGGTTGTTCAACGGCAGCCATACCACCCAGGATCTCACCTTTGAAGATCCACACTTTCACACCGATAACACCGTAAGTGGTGTGTGCTTCGGACGTGTTGTAGTCGATATCCGCACGCAGCGTGTGCAACGGAACGCGACCTTCGCGGTACCATTCGGTACGTGCGATTTCAGCACCGCCCAGGCGGCCACTGACTTCAACTTTGATGCCCTTGGCACCCAGACGCATGGCGTTCTGAACGGCACGCTTCATCGCACGACGGAACATCACACGACGCTCCAGCTGAGAAGTGATGCTGTCAGCAACCAGTTTCGCGTCCAGTTCCGGCTTGCGAACTTCTGCGATGTTGATCTGAGCAGGGACGCCAGCGATATCCGCTACGACTTTGCGCAGTTTTTCAACATCTTCACCTTTTTTACCGATAACGATGCCCGGACGAGCGGTGTGAATGGTCACACGGATGCTCTTGGCCGGACGTTCGATAACGATACGAGAGACGGAGGCTTTCTCCAGTTCTTTCGTCAGGTATTTACGAACTTTAAAATCGCTGTCCAGGTTGTCAGCGAATTCTTTGGTATTCGCATACCAGGTAGAGTTCCAAGGTTTGACAATACCCAGGCGAATACCATTAGGATGTACTTTCTGACCCATTGCTAGTCTCCAGAGTCTCAGCGATCGGACACAACCACAGAAATGTGGCTGGTACGCTTCAGGATGCGATCCGCACGACCTTTAGCACGCGGCATAATGCGCTTCATGCTCGGGCCTTCGTCTACGAAGATTTTCGCAACTTTCAGATCATCAATGTCAGCGCCATCGTTGTGCTCTGCGTTGGCAATGGCAGACTCCAGTACTTTTTTAACCAGACCAGCAGCTTTCTTGTTGGTGTAGGTCAGAATTTCCAGAGCTTGCGACACTTTCTTACCGCGAATCAGGTCAGCCACCAGGCGAACCTTTTGAGCAGAAGAACGAGCATGAAGATGTTTAGCGATAGTTTCCATCTCTTCCTCCTACCTTATTTTTTCTTGGCTTTTTTATCAGCCGAGTGGCCGCGATAAGTACGAGTCGGCGCGAATTCACCCAGTTTGTGACCGACCATTTCATCGGAAACAAACACCGGAACGTGCTGACGACCATTATGGACAGCGATGGTCAAACCGATCATAGTTGGAAAGATCGTTGAACGACGGGACCAAGTGCGCAGAGGCTTCTTGTCACCGCTTTCCACCGCTTTCTCTACCTTCTTCAGCAAGTGCAGGTCAATAAAAGGACCTTTCTTGAGAGAACGTGGCATGGTTTATCCTCTAATATTATTTAGTACGGCGACGTACGATGAATTTATCAGTACGCTTGTTGCTGCGAGTCTTCTTACCTTTGGTCTGAATGCCCCACGGTGAAACCGGGTGCTTACCAAAGTTACGACCTTCACCACCACCGTGCGGGTGGTCGACAGGGTTCATTGCCGTACCGCGAACGGTAGGACGAACACCACGCCAGCGTGCAGCACCAGCTTTACCCAGAACGCGCAGCATATGCTCAGCGTTACCTACTTCGCCCAGCGTAGCGCGGCAGTCAGATTCGACTTTACGCATTTCGCCAGAACGCAGACGCAGGGTCACGTACGCGCCGTCACGTGCAACGATCTGCACGTAAGCACCAGCAGAACGCGCCAGTTGACCGCCTTTACCCGGTTTCATTTCCACGTTGTGAACCGTGGAACCGACCGGAATATTGCGCATCGGCAACGTGTTGCCAGCTTTGATAGCAGCATTAACGCCAGACTGGATCTGATCACCGGCTTTCAGGCCTTTCGGAGCCAGGATGTAACGGCGTTCGCCGTCTTTGTACAGAACCAGAGCGATGTTGGCGGAACGGTTCGGATCATATTCCAAACGTTCTACAACAGCAGGGATACCATCTTTGTTGCGTTTGAAGTCAACAATACGGTATTGCTGCTTGTGGCCACCACCGATATGACGGGTAGTGATGCGGCCATTGTTGTTACGGCCACCGGATTTGCTGTTTTTTTCCAGCAACGGGGCATAAGGTTTGCCCTTGTGCAGCTCAGGGTTAACCACTTTAACAACGTGGCGACGACCCGGAGATGTCGGTTTACATTTAACAATTGCCATTGTTTTTTACTCCTCCGACTTACTCTGCGCCGCCGATGAAGTCCAGATTATGGCCTTCTTTCAGGGTGACGTAAGCTTTTTTCCAGTCGCTACGACGACCGATACGCTGTCCATGACGTTTCGTTTTCCCTTTAACCAGCAGGGTACGAACTTCATTGACTTCGACTTCAAACAGTTTCTGCACAGCAGTTTTGATTTCTGCTTTGGTCGCGTCTTTAGCAACTTTGAGCACGATGGTGTTGTGTTTTTCCATCGCAGTAGACGCTTTTTCAGAAACGTGAGGTGCAGTCAGCACCTTAAGCAGACGTTCTTCACGGATCATACCAGCATCTCCTCAACTTGCTTAACAGCGTCAGCCGTCATTACGACTTTGTCGAAGGCGATCAGGCTAACCGGATCGATACCCGCTACATCACGTACGTCAACCTTGTACAGGTTGCGTGCAGCCAGGAACAGATTTTCATCCAGTTCACCGGTGATGATCAGCACGTCGTCCAGCGCCAGGTCTTTCAGCTTCTGTGCCAGCAACTTTGTTTTCGGTGCTTCAACAGAGAACTGCTCGACAACGATCAAACGATCCTGACGTACCAGCTCGGACAGGATGCTTTTCAGCGCGCCGCGGTACATCTTTTTGTTTACTTTTTGACTGTGGTCCTGAGGCTTGGCAGCAAAGGTCACGCCACCGGAACGCCAGATCGGGCTCTTGATAGAACCTGAACGCGCACGGCCAGTACCTTTCTGACGCCACGGTTTTTTACCGGAACCAGTTACTTCAGCACGGGTCTTCTGAGCACGAGTCCCTTGACGGGCACCAGCTGCATAAGCAACAACAACCTGGTGTACCAGCGCTTCGTTGAAATCACGACCGAAGGTAGTTTCGGAAACAGTCAGCGCGCTTTGCGCGTCTTTCAATACTAATTCCATTGCTATCCCCTTACGCTTTCACAGCCGGTTTAACGATCAGGTCGCTACCGGTTGCACCCGGGACAGCGCCTTTCACCAGCAGCAGGTTGCGCTCAGCGTCAACGCGTACTACGTCCAGACTCTGAACGGTTACACGCTCGTTGCCCATCTGACCAGCCATTTTCTTGCCTTTGAACACTTTGCCCGGAGTCTGGTTCTGACCGATAGAACCCGGAACGCGGTGAGACAAGGAGTTACCGTGGGTAGCATCCTGAGTACGGAAGTTCCAGCGTTTAACAGTACCCGCGAAACCTTTACCTTGGGACGTACCAGTAACGTCAACTTTTTTCACGTCAGCGAAAATCTCAACGCTGATGCTTTGGCCTACGGTGAACTCTTCGCCTTCAGACAGACGGAATTCGCGCAGGACGCGGCCAGCTTCAACACCCGCTTTAGCAAAATGACCTGCTTCCGGCTTGGTAACACGGTTTGCTTTTTTAGCACCGGTAGTTACCTGTACAGCCTGGTAGCCATCATTAGCCAGGTCTTTAACCTGAGTAACGCGGTTTGCTTCAATTTCGATAACGGTTACAGGGATAGAAACGCCGTCTTCAGTGAAGATACGGGTCATGCCCACTTTTTTACCGACTAAACCAATCATTGTATCAACCTCTCAATCGCTTGATGACCTGATTAACCCAGGCTGATCTGCACGTCTACACCGGCAGCCAGGTCCAGACGCATCAGAGCATCAACGGTTTTCTCGGTTGGCTCAACTATGTCAACCAGACGCTTGTGAGTGCGAATTTCGTACTGATCGCGCGCGTCTTTGTTGACGTGCGGGGAGATCAGAACGGTAAAGCGCTCTTTGCGGGTCGGCAGCGGGATCGGACCACGTACTTGCGCACCAGTGCGCTTGGCCGTCTCAACGATTTCCGCGGTTGCTTGATCGATCAGGCGATGATCAAACGCTTTCAGGCGGATACGGATTCTTTGGTTCTGCATGAGACCAGAGCTCCAATTATTTATAAACGTAAATGATTACTCCTCACACCCATTTCGATTGATGGGGGAGTGTAATCGTTCGGCCATAACTCCCAAATCGGGAGTATTGTTGACCCATGCCTATTGCATGGCGTCTCTGTTCGTAAACGTACTACATATACATGCACCACATTTAACGTAACAGGCCCGACTTAATTCAGACGGGCCCGCGCATTATACGTAAATCTGTTCAGGAAGCAACCGCGTTTTACAGAATCATGGCTCTTTTAGCTGCGCTTGCAAATAATTAGGCAACCCGAGGCGCGCTATCAGGTCAAGTTCCGTCTCAATCCAGTCGATGTGCCCTTCTTCATCGGCCAGGATTTCAATCAGCAAATCTCGGCTGACATAATCGCGCACCGAATCCATATACGCGATCCCCTCGCGCAAATCCTTGGCACCATCCAACTCCAGTTTCAGGTCAGAACGCAGTATCTCTTCGACATCCTCGCCAATATTGAGCTTGCCGAAATCTTGCAGGTTGGGAACCCCTTCAAGAAACAGGATACGCTCGATATAACGGTCGGCATGTTTCATTTCATCGATGGATTTGTGGTATTCGTGCTGGTCAAGGCGGGTCAGTCCCAAGTTTTTAAACATACGGGCATGCAAAAAGTACTGGTTAATCGCAACCAGTTCATTACCCAGCAACTTATTTAGATGTGATATGACTTTTTTATCGCCTTTCATGACATTGCTCCTTCGCTCCAGGTCTTAAAAGTGTAGAACTGGAGGGGGGAGAGTCAACGAAATCACCTACATTTTGTATGGTTTCAATAAAAGCGGCAATTACGCAACGTCAGAGATGGGTGACAACATTGCCTGCTCTTCTTCCATAATCAGGCGAGCCTGGCGAATACACTTGCCGCAGTCACTGCCAATAGGCATTAACTGGCGCAATTGATTGAGCGAGCGGGGTTGATGCTGGCGAACGGCGTGCCGAATAACTTTATCGGAAATGGCATTTCACAGGCAGACATACATACAGGATAACTCATTCTCTCAGTCGCGGACCCACACCCTCTTTTGTTGCTACCTTCCGCACGGCAGTCGCAAAAATGACTATAAAACAGTCAGTGAGAGTGTAAATAAGAATGGTTTTTATTTCAATTACAGTTTTGTCAACACTATAAAAAAAGGACACCGAAGTGTCCTTTTTCTTACGCTATCGCTAGCTCACGGGTGTTACTCGCGTATTGGCGATTAAGCCATAACTTTAGCAACAACGCCCGCACCAACAGTACGACCGCCTTCACGGATTGCGAAACGCAAACCGTCGTCCATCGCGATCGGGTGGATCAGGGTAACAA
>NZ_PEHF01000068.1 GCF_015762685.1 Candidatus Symbiopectobacterium sp. 'North America'
GGAACAAAGAACGCTTTAAGGTGGCAGTGATGTTCCATTACGGCAGGTTAAACATGGGGTTATGAGTCTCCCACCATGATCGGGGAAGACCCTTATTTTTTCAGTAGTTGTTGGCTCATTGAACGTTAACGCGTTTTCTGGCCATTGTTGAAAAAAGCCCGGCAACCATTCCACCAGAGACTGATGATGTGTCTCCATATACCTTCCCTTTCACTGATAGCCCTGCGCCGAAAGCAACGCGTATGGCTGGCCGTTTGCATAAACCGCAAAAGCATCATAATAAATACCAATCAGTAAAAAGCGAGTGTTTGTGGAGCGAGAAAATGCAAACAAAGAAGGGAATTCCCCGAGCCGGATTGAGCACGACTCGGGTGACATGACTTAACGGTAAACAATCCCACCATCAATCAGAATGGCCTGGCCAGTGACATAGTCTGAATCTGGCCCTGCCAGATAGGAGACCAGACTGGCCACATCATCCGGCGTCTCAGCACGACCCAGCGCAATACCTTCAACATATTTTTTGTAGGTTTCACCGACAGGGGCACCGGTGATTTCAGAGAACCGCTTATCGATTTCTGTCCACATTCCCGTCCCGACAATCCCCGGGCAATATGCGTTTACCGTAATGCCGCGGCTGGCATATTCCTTTGCAGCGGCTTGAGTCAGGGCACGCACGGCAAATTTTGTCGCAGAATAGATGCCTAACATTGCAAAACCATCGTGTCCTGGAATGGAGCATGCATTGATGATTTTGCCTTTCTGCTGGCGTTCAATGAATTTTTTCGCCGCGGCTTGAATCCCCCACAGCGTGCCCTGAACGTTGATGCGCATAATGCGATCGACTTCTTCTGGCGTCACATCGGACAATAGCTGCACCTGAGCAATGCCTGCATTGTTGACGATAATATCGAAGCCACCCAGTTGGCGTTCAGCCTGATCGATAGCTGCATACACCTGAGCGCGATCGGAAATATCAGCGACAAAGGTCACCGCCTTACGCCCTAATGCCGCCACCTCTGCGGCTACGGCCTCTATCCCCGTAGCACTGACATCCACCAGCATCACAGATGCGCCATCTTTAGCCAGACGCAGGGCAATACCTCGTCCGATACCCTGTCCAGCACCGGTTACTAACGCGACTTTATTTTCGATAGCCATACTCTGTATTCACCTCGTCGTGATTAACAATGCACAAGATGATTTACTTTATAGGCTCGCATAAGCATGGCCTACCCCCCCTGTTGGGGGGGCAATAAGAGAGAAAAAGGGAAGAGAACCACGGTTATCAATCAGTAAACGTGGTTCTACTTGTTGTCCTTCGGTACACTCAGATCACTGACGATATAATGAGGTAGCGGCAGTATGGCGTTTTTACCCCCGATGCAGGCATCCTCTGCAACATTGGTTAACCAAGAACCTTTTCGCTTCACACGCAAGCTACCGCTCATTCTCACCAAGTTTACGCCTCCGCGATCGCCTGGCGCTTTATTGCAGCGCGATCGTTTGCTGCAACGCCTCGATCGTGCACTTTTCAGCAGCCTGACGTTAGTGTGTGCTGCGGCGGGGTTTGGCAAAACAACGCTGTTAACCCAGTGGTATCAGCATCGGCAGCGGCAGGGGGATGCGCTGGCGTGGCTCAGCCTTGAAGACGATGACAATACCCCGCTGATGTTTACCCGCTACCTGCTGGAGACACTGCGGCCGCTGTATGATGGCTGGAGCACAGCGTTTCAACGCTATTTTCAGGGCGATTTCCCCGTCGATTTTTCGCTGTTTGTCGCGGAGTTGGTCAATCAATTACACGGTTGCCCACATCCGCTCTATCTCATCCTTGACGATTATCAGAGCATCAGTCACCCGGATATTCACGATGGGCTGAGTTATCTTCTTAACCATGCGCCGGCGTCCCTTCACGTGATCATTGGCAGCCGCAGCCAGTTGCCTGTGGCGCTTGGCCGACTTCAGGTACAAGACCAACTGGTTGAAATTTAACACGATGAACTGCGTTTCAGCCTCGACGAAGCCAGCAGCTACTTTGCGCAGTCAGCCACGACGTTGCTAAAACAGCAAGAGATACAGCAGGCGATCGCCCTGACCGAAGGCTGGATTGCCGGCATGAAGATGGCTGCATTGTCTCTGGGTGACACCACGCCCTCTCACCACGGGGGGAGATATCTGAATGCCAATTCTCGGTCGATGAGCCGGTATATGGAGGAAGTAATTTTTGCTCCCCTCCCTCCTGATATGCTGGATTTTCTACTGCAAACCTCGATGCTTAATCGTCTCCATCCCGATCTGCGCGATGCCGTCACTGGCTGCCCTAACGGCGAGGCGATGCTCTCCTGGATAGCACAGCATAACCTGTTTCTTTCCACCCTGGATGAAGCCGGATTCTGGTTTCGTTACCATCCGCTGATGCGCGATGCGCTACAAAGCCGTCTGCAACATCGCATGGGTAATGATATCCACCGGTTACATGAACGAGCCGGTAACTGGTTTGCGGCTCAACAGCTCTGGGCGGAAGCGATACGCCACGCGCTGGCGGCGGGGAAACCGGGCACCCTGCATGCAGAAGCCGGCGCGCAATCGCTGGCGGATGAGGGAGATATTGATACGCTGGTGCGCTGGATTCGCTACTTACCGGCCAATGTCGAACCTTCACGTATCGCGTTGCAAATCAATCTGGCATGGGCTTTATCACATCATTTTCAGTTTAACGATGCCCGCCAACTGCTTGATGCCATCGAAACCTTTGTGGCTACTCATCCAGACGCCTTGGACCACACCACTTGGGTAAGATTACGCGTGGTGCGTGCCATCTGCGAAGCCTTCGCGGAAAACATGCCTACAGCATGACGCTGGTTGCTCCCCTGCTGCGAGAGGTTCCCTGCGGGGATATTTGGGTGGATGGTCTGGTGTGCAATATTCTGAGCTATTGTCATTTGGCAAACGCGCGTCTGCAGCACGCGCTGGATGTACAAGCCCTAATACCCAAAACCAAAACAGCGAACCGCAATCTTTTCGTTGAGGTGTATCGCGCGTATGTCATCGCGCAAGCGCTTCTGCTGCAGGGCAACCTGGGGGATGCAGAGCGCCACGCTTCACAGGCATTGCAACGCGCAGAACCGTTAACCGGCCCCCACTCCAGCAGCAGTGCCACACTGGCCCCGCTTCTGGCAGAGATCGCCTGGGAGCAAGGAGATGTAACACGCATCATGCCCTATTGACGCCGCGTCTACAAATGATTGACGACGTTTGCCACCCCGATGGCTTCAGCCGCTGCTACATTGTGCTGGCACAACAGGCTCAATTAACCGGTCGGGAGGAAGAGGCTAACGCACTGTTGTTGCACGCTGAAAACCTGACGCTCCAGCGAGGATGGTGGCACGCACGGGTTTCCCTGTTGGCATAGCGCATCACTTTCCAGCTCCAGACGGGGGGATAACGGAGAAGCAGCTCAGTTGCTGAGCCAGTTACAGCGTCTGATCGATGAAATGGCCGCAGAAAAAATGACGCTCTGCGCTGGTATAGTGAACAGAGTCGGGCTCGCTTACTGATTGCCTCAGGCGATCTGGTGATGTCAGCAGAGGTGATTCACACCGTCATGCTCGAGCAAGAGCGCTGTGGCGAATCGCTTGCCGCCACGCGTTCAAGGCTGTTGTTGTCGGTCGTGCTATGGCGTACCGGAGAAACAGAACAAGCAATAGCGGTGTGCAAACCGGCAATCCTGCGCGCGGTTAAACAACATCTGCGTCGCAGCCTGTTGGATGCAGGACCGGAATTGCTGTCACTATTACGCCATATTCACCAACAGCAGACGTCGGATGCGATGTTCAACCGCGCAATAGCCGCATTATGGACCACGCTTGCCCCTCTCTGCCTGAAAACACCTCGCCGATGGCATCGCGATTAACCGAGCGGGAGCACCAGACATTGCAACTGATCGCAGATCGCTTTTCAAACAAAGAGAGCGCCCGCGCACTGGGCATTTCGGCGGAAACGGTAAAATGGCACCTGAAACAGCTCTATGAAAAACTTCAGGTAAATGGCCGCATGCAGGCGGTGAATCAGGCGCGAAAATGGCAATGGTTGACGTGACGGGGCGGATAAAGCGCCCCACCCAACCTCAAGGGATAACCTTGGGTGACGACGGAATACCGTTCAACAGAATGCGGTTTAGCTCCCGAGCTAAACAAACAGGCCGAAACGCTGCTTCTGAAACCAGCATCTCATCGATGCTCCACCAGCGTTTTTGCAGCAGATTGCTTTTTTCATTCTCACTCAGGTTCGGCTCGCCACTATCGCAACTGCTGACATAAACCAGATAATAGCGTTCATGACTGATAAATTGGCTGCCGTTACGCTCAAAAACCACCTCTATTGACCACACCCACTCCGGCTTCTCTTTTATGATTAAGCCCGTTTCTTCCATCAACTCTTTGCCAAGCGCCTGCTCAAACGTTTCATTCCCTTCCAATCCGCCACCGGGTGTGATCCAAAACTCGTTGATACTGGCATCAATATTGTCTTTGATATTTTTGAATCTGAACTTAAAAAGTAAGACATTATTATCGTTATTAATAAGTAACGCGCGTGCAGAATGACGAATATTCATACTATTCCCTTAATAGAATCTTTGTCATTTTATGTGATTGCCAGAACATTTGTCAGCACGTCAGGCACTTTCGTGCTTGAACACGATTACTCAAGCACAGAGCCGACAATGCCACGCGCCTGAGTGAAGAGCTGCTGATAATGGCCTTCACGATCGTCAATCCCCTCTTCGACACCGATAGTGTTATAGAGAAAATCGATGTTTGCGTCCTCAACGCCCAAATACCCCATACCGCCCTTGATGTAGTCGGTCATGTTCTTTTCCCAGCCAAATTAGATAAACCCAGCTTGAGAGCCGCCAACCAGTGCCAGCCAACGGATTTTTTTGTGCTTCAGCGCACTGCCTTCTCCGTAAGCCAAACCGTAATTCCATACGCGTTCCAGATAACCTTTGAGCATGGCGGGAAAACCATACCACCACACCGAAAACACCAATACCAACGTGTCTTTATCTTCCAGTTCACCAAACAGACGATGCACTTCTGGCGAATAGGTTTTCTGCGGATTATTCCAGTCCGGCTCATCGTCCTCCCTGAGCACCGGATCAAACCCACTTCGGTAGAGATCAAGCGTGGAAACGTTAAATCCCTGACGCACAGCTTCACCCTGAATTTCCTGTACCACCTGCGCGGTTAAAGAATCGCGGCGCGGATGGGACCAGATAATATACATATTGTTTTTTTCATGCTGTTAACCCTATCTCATGAAGGAGTGACTACTACTTTACGGAGGGGGAATAGTTCTGTAAAACGTAGTATTTGATATGGGTTAATGAAGGATTTTCACTAATGCAGCTTAACTTTTCCGACTTCACAGCGTTCATTAGCGTCGCGCGCCACAAAAGTTTCCGGGGAGCGGGCAACGAGTTAGGGCTTTCCCCTTCAGCCATTAGTCATGCCGTTAAGCAACTGGAGCAGCGGTTAAAAGTTCGGCTGTTTAACCGCACCACTCGCAGCGTGGCGTTAACGGATGCGGGGGGTTAATCTCTTTGAGCGTCTGCGTCCGGTCTTTGACGAGTTCGATACCCTGTTCGATGAGATGAATTGCTTTCGCGACACGCCGATGGGCACGCTGAGAATCAACACCTCACGATTAGCCTCACGTCTGGTGCTGATGCCGATGATCGCCGGGTTTAGCCGCCAGTATCACGATATCAAGGTGGAGATCACCACTGACGACAAACTCGTCGATATCGTTCAGCAATCGTTTGATGCCGGGATTCGTCTGGATACTACCGTTGAAAAGGACATGATCACTGTCCCGATTGGTCCCAAAATCAAACGGGTTGTGGTCGCCACGCCCGACTACTTTGAGCGCCACCCTGCCCCGATGCATCCACACGATCTGGTGAATCACCAAAGCATTATTTTTCGTTTACAAAGCGGCCGTATCTATAACTGGGAATTTGAAGGCCCGGAGGGCAAGCTGGAGATTGCGCCGGTCGGTAGCATCATACTGGATGATATGGACTCAACGCTCGAAGCCGTATTGTGCGGTGCTGGATTGGGTTACCTGTATTACGACCAGGTGAAAGCACATCTGGCAAACGGCACGCTGGTGCCGGTGCTGGAGAAATGGCTACCCGAATTCCCCAGCCTGCAACTTTACTACCCGAATCGACAATATATGCCGAGCCCGCTACGGGCTTTTCTCGACTACGTAAAAGCGCATCAGCTTGCAGAAACGCCCGATAAGTAAGAAGGAAAAGAAATAATGGCGATGCGCCAGGTTTCTTTGCGCTGACAACCGGGAAAAGTAGCGATAATGCTTTTTCAAATCACACTTTTTCAGGCTTGTTTATTTCCTTACAAAGTGTGCATGCTATCCTTTAACTGTAATGTCCTATCGACTCTCATCGAGGCTTTGATGTTGGAGAATGTAATCATCCGATAATCAGTTTGCCGACCCTATTCAGGCCGAGCTGATTATCACTGCGCTGAAATCGAATGCGGACACCGCAAGGTGTTTGCACATTTTGTCTATGATGATTAACAGGTTTCCAGCATGAATTTATCCCGTCAGGAACAACGGACGCTGCACGTTCTCGCCAAAGGAGGACGCATTGCACACGTCCGCGACACGTCCGGTCGCATCACCGCCGTCGAATGCTACAGCCGCGAAGGCTTGCTGCTGAGTGACTGCACGCTCGCCGTCTTCAAAAAACTCAAAACCAAAAAACTGATCAAGTCTGTGGAGGGTCAGCCGTATCGCATTAATACCTCCGGGCTGAGAAACGTCCGCGCCCAATCAGACAATCGCTAAGGAGTGGATCATGAACCCGATGTTTTCGCCTGAATTTATTAATGCCAATTTGATGGGGCCAAGCGCGCTACTGCTGGCAGAAGAAGTCAGCGACGCTCTGGCGTTAAAACCCTGAATGCGGGTGCTCGATTTAGCCTGCGGTACCGGCCTGACATCCCTCTATCTGGCAAGCCAATATGGTGTTGAAGTGGTCGCAATGGATTTATGGATTGCTGCCGAAGATAACGCACGCCGTTTCAGTGAGCATGGGTTATCTAACCTGATAACCCCATTACATATGGATGTTGCCGACCTTCCCGCTGTAAAGCCGTTTCCCGAAAACCACTTCGACGCGCTGCTCAATATTGATGCCTACCACTACTTTGGTGCCAGCTCAGCCTTTTTCGACAGCCACCTTGCGCCTTGGATCAAACCCGGAGGCCGCGTCGCGATCGTTATTCCGGGTTTACAAAGGCCTTTCGATCGAGGTGTTCCTTCTGAACTGGCCCCCTTTTGGCAGTCCGGTATGAACTTCTTTACCGTCGACTGGTGGCAGCAACTCTGGCAGCAAAGCGCCTATTTGCAGATAGCGGAATGCACCGAGAGCGCCCGTTGCGAGCAAGCCTGGCAAGCATGGCTGGCTTGCTCACACCCCTATGCCATACGCGATCGCGACATGATGGCCGCCGAAGCGGGACACTGGTTTAACTTCACTAAAATGACGGGCGTTATCTGTAAATAAAACAATCCCCCCTCTTCGGAGGGGGAATACTTGAGAATGGTTTTCAAACATCACAACGGCGCACGGCATGTTGTCCAACAAACAACAGCGGTGAAGGCCCATTATTTGGCCCATTTAATCAAATTATGTGAGCAGGACAAACACTGTACATACCGTTACACAGCAACGCTCATCATCGCCGATAAGCCTGGTATATAATGCAAAAAACGCAGGAACCGACACCCTGTAAAGATATAAAGCAACAAACTTTAAACAAATTAATATCATGTAATTATAAATTATATAATGAAAATCAAAAATACTTTCTGCCTACATATCCTGATGGCGATCCTGGCGATCCTGTTCCTCAGCGTTCCCCCGCTGGTGAGGACCGCTGATCCAGAGCTGACATTCCAACCACTGATTAAATCAATGGAAGGAACGCCAAAGGAACGCAAGCAAAACATGGCGACTATTTCCCATGCTTTGCAGGGCAATGCGATTTTCTTTATCGGTGCATCTGAAGTTTCTACTTCCGAAGATGAACATTACGCCGTTTATAATTACTTCAATAACCAGTTGCATCGTCCTTTAGTGGCTTACGGTGATAGTTACATCGATAGCATCACGCATTTTTTACTGCTCTCGCGTTTTAAAAATGACATTAACGCCAATAGCAAAATTGTTTTGATGTTAGCACCGGATACTTTTTATTCTGAAGGTATTCCTCCGGCCATTTTTGCCAACAACTTCCCCTCATCCGTGTTTAATCCCTTGATGAAGGATATGTTGACGCGTCCTTTGCTGGTCAAGTACTTACGCAATATTGATAAAGAAGATATCAGCCACTTAACCTTCAGCCAGATGGAAATCTATGGCTGGTATCCGGAAATTATCTGGCAGGAAGTGAGTTATCTCTTTGCTAATTTCTGCGAGATGGTAAAAAACGAGTGGCTGGCAATGCTGAACATTACCCCACAACCGGCGAAACCCTGGCCGGAACAACCCGTCAACCTCGTCAATCCGGATTGGGATATGGCGTTGGCCCACGCGCGCGAGCTCAACAAATCACGCCAGCAAAGCGCAGACACCCTATGGATGGATAAGTCGATTTTTGCCGACGATAACACGCCGGATGAGTGGGACAACGCGCCAGCAGTCCCCTCGCAACTGGAAGCTTTGCGAGAGACGGTCAAACTGCTGAAAGCGCGCAACGCCCAGTTTGTGGTGGTGGTTGACCCGATTAATCCATGGGCGATTAAAAACTCAGAAAAATTCCAGGTAGTCGATCAACAGATCCGAACGATGCTGGAGCAACATCGGGTTCCCTATTTTGATATGTATGCCCAGCCCTATCAGAACGGCTGGAACTGGGATCGTCTGCATCCCACTGAACTGGCGTGGGTTGCCATAGACCGCTTTATTGCTGAGAGTTTTAAACGATGAAAACTGCCATTCGCCTTTTTTCCTTTATTTCTTTCTCGCGGTCACCGTTGTTGCGTGGACCTCTGTTGATGACAGCATGGATTTGAAAGTGCATTTCGAATACCAAAAATTCTGAAGGGGAAATGATGTATAGCTCCGGAACGTTTTTTTTCCTTCTATTTTCATCATCGCTACTGTTTGCGCTGGTTAACCGCGTATTGCATTATCGGCTGACCTATTGGTCTGCTTTTTCTGTGCTGGCAGCATTTGGCTGGGCGTATATTTTCCAGGGTGATTACCTCATTCCCGTAGTGGTTTTTCTTGGGTTTTATCTGCTTGTCACATTAAAAGAAAAAGGCTGGTTAAAAACCTGGCAGGCCGTCAGTTTGACATTACTTCCTATGTTCCTGGTGAAATTAGATCTCAACAACCACTGGAACATGATTGACTTGTCATTCATGACCTTCCGTGCCGTTGACGTGCTGCTTTACCGCAGTAAAAAAGACGGCCAACGTTTTCTGCATTATTTCTGCTACCTGTTTATGCCGTTTATTATCCTGGCGGGCCCGATGTATAGCTGGCGCACATGGATTAATGACATTAATAAACCGGTGTTTACACTTACCCGTGAACAGTTTTTACTGTCCATGGAACAAATTTTTACCGGCATTATCCAGAAATACCTATTAGCCACGCTCATTGATACTCTGGTGGTTCAGCCGTGGAGCCATCAGCCGTTTACGTTAAGCGTGGGCGTGGTCATGTCTCTGGCCTACAGCGCCTATCTCTACTTTGACTTTGCTGGCTACAGCAATATGGCTATCGGGGCCGGACTTTTATTTGGCTTGAATATCCCGGCAAACTTCAATATGCCGTTTCTGGCAAAGAACCCGCAGGATTTTTGGCGACGTTTCCACATCAGCCTGTCTGAATGGCTGAGGGATGTGGTCTTTATGCCGATTTATATGAATCTGATGAAGCTCGATTTTTTCCGTCAGAACAAAACGCTGGCGCAGAACATTGGTATTTTCTGCACCCTGTTTTGTATGGGGGCGTGGAACGGGCTGGAACGACACTATGTCATCAGCGGCGCGTTGTTTGGCGCCATCTCTGTTGCTCACAATATGCTGCAATGGTCGGTGAAACGCAGCCCGGTGCTGAGCAATTGGTTAGACCATCCGGTTAGTGAGTTTACGGGGCGAATTTTGACGCTAGCAAGCGCCGCGGCCTCCCTCTATATCTTTAGCGGAATGTCACCTTTATGAACCAACACAGCGAGCGTCTAGAACTGCAAGATTTTCTGCGTGCGGCATTACTCGACCCGGCAAACCCACAGCAACCAGCGATTAGCGGCAGTGATGAAGCCCTGACCTGGCAACAACTTTCTGTTGCTGTCACCGACTGGGCAAAACGCTATCACCACTGCTAGCGGTCTGCTGGTCCGCCGATAGTGATCTACGGGCATCAGCAGGCAGAGTTCTCCGCTGCTATCTACAGTTGCGCACAACATTCCGTATATCCCGGTGGACTGCATCTATCCGCAGGAACGGCTCAAAGAGATTTGCCAACTGGCAAGCGCCCCTTACTATTATGACGTGGCGACCCGACAATTTATTGCCACGGGCGTGAGCGAACAGGCACTCGTCGAGCAGGATCTCGCCTATATCATGTTCACCTCTGGCAGCACCGGCAAGCCCAAAGGTGTGCAAATCGGGCGTGAAAGCCTGTGGCATTTCATGAAGTGGGGGCGTCAGGATTTCGCGCTGCCGGAAGTGCCGGTGCTGATGAACCATGCGGTGTTCAGCTTCGATCTCTCTCTGATACCACTGCTGGCAAACCTGGCCACCGGCGGGCATATCGTGCTGAATGCGAAAGAGGACATCGCCGCAGAAAACTGGCTTGACCGCCTGAAAAGCAACGGCGTTTCCGTGTGGGTTTCCACTCCCTCCTTTGCCTATCAACGGTTGCTTTCGCCGCAGTTTAGCAGTGACTATTTGCCCGATCTGAGCGTCTTTGTGTTCATCGGCGAAGTGTTAAACAAAGCACTGGTAAAACAACTGCGCCGCCGCTTCCCACACGCCAAAATCCTCAACTCTTACGGCCCAACGGAAGCCACCATCGCGACCACGGTTATCGAAAGATACGTCATACCTGCATGCAGAGCGCTTGCTTTCATGGGTAAAAATACATCCGCAAGCGTAACACCAATTCTCCCCGCCTCTCCGTAAGTAGACGATCCTCCAGCAGCGGTGCTGACAATGAGCATCTCTTTACCCTGCCACACACCGGGCCCCACGCTGCCCCAGGTGTCGTTCAACCAGGCTTTCATCATGGGCGTAATATTAAACCAGTGGGTAGGAAAGATGAAAACAACGCGTGAATACTCGCGCATAATCCGGCGTTCTTCTTCGCCATTGATATTACGGGTGTCAAAACCATAGACCGTCTCAAGATTACGAACGGTTACGCCTTCAACGCGCTCCGCCGCCTCCTGCAATCCCTTCGTCAGAACAGAGCGTTCCGGATAAGGATGAGAAACAATAACCAGTGTTTTCACGGCACTCTGATCGTTGCTAATGGCTTCGCGGAGCGGTAACAGGAAAAGAAAAGTAACGGCAAATACCCTTTTTACGACGCTAAAAAAGTGTGCCCAATTCATCTTTTCGCTCCTTCATTAATTCAGGGTTTCAACTGTTGCGATTACCTCCAGTCCAACATACCTGTATTGCGATTTTTAGAATGCCTGAAACTGATGCAGATTTTCCGCAATCATGTTGGGAGAAAATTTCCTGATATCGTACTTTGCCAGATCGGGAAAATAGGAGTCCTCAGCCAGGATCGCCATAAGTTCATCACGATCTTTGGCACTGGCAATAATAACGCCAGCTCTTTCGAAATCGGTGTAAGGCCCAATCATCAGAAAGTTACCTGCACCAAAATATTTTTTAAACCATTGAGCATGACGAGGAAAAAGAGACTCGTGTTGCTCTGCCGTAATATTTTCGTTTACCGTGATATTGATAAGAAACATTTACCTGCCTCTTTTTTATACGGCCATTTCTGGTTCAGACGACAATGCGTGCAGTACAGTAATCAGTCGTGAGGCATGCTCTTTCGCCATGATTTTCTGTTGCGCTATTTTGGTTTCGTCGCGATCTGAATAGCTCACGCCGCAGGTGTAAATCGGTTTCTGCATATCCAGATTGCATAGCCCTGCGGTGGTTTCAAACTGAATTAGGTAATCTTCAACATCGTGTCCAAAGAAACCTTTAGAGGAATATAGCGCCTGCGGTGCTCCCGTCGTAAAAGAGAGAACCAGCTTTTTGCCGCCCAGTTTTGCTGTCGAACCGTGAGCAAACCCGTGGACAAAAACCTCATCCAGCCATAACTTCATTATCCCTGGCAGTGAATACCAGGAAAAAGGAAACTGCCAGGCAATCACATCAGCCTTCAACAACGCTTCCTGCTCTGCGGCAACATTGATTTTAAAATCCGGGTAAAGCATATCAAGACAACGGATCTCAACGCCAGGCAAGGCACTGGCAACCTCCCGCAGGATAGTTGTATTGCCAACAGACGCCGCAAGATTTGGGTGCCCTAAAATAATCAATACGTTAGGCATTTTCAGTTCATTCACAGTGGGTCATTCAATGGATGCACAGTATAAGCAAGCTCAATTCTGTTTTTTAGGGTATCAATAGCTCAAAGACTATTAGCAAAAGCCTATTGGCATCGGGATGGCGAGATGAATAACGTGATTTACAATCAAATACGCATCTTTCAGAGTATTGCGCATGAGGGCAGCATCTCCGCTGCCGCAAGGAAGCTGGAGATCACCCCGCCCTCAGTCAGCAAGGCTCTCAAACTCCTTGAGCAACACATCGGGTACCCGCTGTTTGTTCGCACGACTCGTAGAATTGAACTGACTGACGCAGGCCAACAGTTATTACAGCAGACATCCGATGCCGTAAATTCGTTGGAAAAAGCGCTTGAAAACATCAAAGAACAGAATCAAAAACCTTCAGGCCTTATCAGGATTACGCTCTCGCGCTTTGCTTACCTACTTATACTCAAACCCGCTATGGCCGCTTTCTGCCAGCAGTACCCTGGGATCCAACTGGAGATTTTCGTTTATGACGGGACCCTAAATATCATTGATGAAAGGTTTGATCTGGGAATTCGCTTCGGAGACATTCTTGAGGGGGGTGTTGTCGCTCGTCAACTGATGAAGCCCTTTCGCGAGGGGTTATATGCTTCAACTGAATATCTTAAAGCATTTGGCACACCGGTATCACCAGTTGATCTTCAACAGCACAGGCTCATCGGTTTATTACAAATAATCGCATCCTTCCACTGATACTGAATGATAAGGGAGAGCAGCTAACCATTGATATGTCAGGCCAATTAATTAGCAATGACATTGACGTTATGGCTGACGGTATACGTAACGGGTTGGGGATTGGGAGATTATTTGAACCTATTTACCAACTACAGCCAGATAAGGAAAAATTTATCCCGGTGATGGAACCTTACTGGAAAACCTATCCGCCCGTGTATCTCTATTACCCCAAAAATTCAGGTAAATCCAAAAGGGTCAAAACCCTGGTTGATTTTTTAATCAAAAGAGCTGAGCATGAATAAAAAGCCCCAGCGACATTCGCCAGGGCTTTTAGGTTACTATCAAGTTGAAGTTTAACATTAATATACGTAAATGCTTAGCACTGCTATTTGTAAAATCTTGATGTACACGTTACGACGATAATATTGGGTACTGAAAAGATAGCAAATCCCTCCCATATAGTTACCGGTTGAACGTTCTGCCTGCTCCATCAACCTACGAAGCCATGGCAGGCTAAATAAGTACATCTCCCATCGCGATATAAAATAGTTGATGCGTAGCCTTACTGCCGTTGCGATATTCAACACCGAAAACCAATCAGACACACTCGCAACTAAATATAACTGAAACATGGCCTTACATCATCGCGCTTTCGTTCACACCCTGCGATTGTAGAGACTGACTACGCTGCCTGAATGCATGACCAAACGAGAATATTACCCACTCTCAGTTTGGAAAAACCATAAAAAATACACTTCATGGCTTTTATCGCATAATTACCAAAGAACGCAAAACACTTCTCAAATAAATAAACAGCAACCTAATTTCATCTGTTGTTAAAATACAATTTACATGCTTTTCCTGTAGTGTCAACACTGTTATTAACAACATGATTAGGACATCGTGCTTTTAATTGAAACCATCATAAAACCATAGAGTTATAATTATCACCACTACCGTCACCGGGTTAAAACACGAACAATTCATGGCTATTTTTTGCTGTTTATAGCGAAAGGGAAACAACATCTCTATTTTATGTACGATATGTTCTAAACATGGCGTACATAAACGTCATGCTGACAATGAGCAGAAGAAAATAATCCTATAAGAGAGACTCTGAGTTGCGCCCACGTAAGAGCCGCATGCACATCATACACTCTCTCGCGGCGATTTTTGCGACAGCGCAGTGACTACAGCGTCATAGTACCTTGGCGGGTAATACGCCTGGATTATTTTCTCTCGAAATAGGATGCCAGTTCCGAAAATCCCATAGCATCTTTGGAATAAGTAAACGTGCCCTTTGACATGATTTCTTGAGCCGCGTGTACAAACATACCGTAGGAAAACCGCGCCATGGATGCACCAACACTGATTCGTTTTACACCTGCATCGGCCAATTCAGCAATGCTAAATATCTCTCCGGGCAGCCCCATCACAATATTGACGGGCTTTGTCAGCTCCTGACATACCGTTTTAATCATTGTGATATCCCTGAGACCTGGAGCATAAAGAACATCGGCTCCGGCTTTTTCAAAAGCCTGTAATCTCAGGATTGTTTCATCCAGATCGGTGATTCCCCACATGAAATTTTCGGCACGGGCCGTTATGACAAAATCATGCGCCAGCGCATCTCGTGCTTTAGCCACGGCCTCAATTCTTTCCAATGCCAGGCTAAAATCATAAATAGGTTTGCTGGCTATGCCGGTATGATCTTCCAGAGAGCATCCGGCCAAACCGATACCCGCTGCAATTTCGACAGTCTGTGCAGCACTTTCCGGGTCATCCCCCATCCCTTTTTCAAGATCGGCGGATACTGGCAGAGAGGTGGCGTTCACGAGAGACTGACAATGCAAAAGCGTCTGCTCCCACGGAACCGTCCCTTCATGAACCCCTAACGAAAAAGCAAGTCCCGCGTTGGTAGTCGCAAGCGCTTTAAATCCCATGGATTCGAGTATCCGGGCAGTGCCGATATCCTAGGGATTAGGAATAACGAAAACATCATCAAGCTCATGTAGCCTGCGGAAAATCTTTCCTTTGTCTTCCATGTGTAACCCCATGTATCGTTGTCGAATAGAAAGAGCATTACGTTCAGTTGAACCTATCACAAAATCCAACGCCATTCAGAACCAAAACATGGCATCAGGATGTTTCTACCGCGAATAAAAAATGCGCCATCATTCAAAGAGAGCCCTGCAAAAACCGTTCATTTAGCTAACATGCTGCCATTCTATTACTATCCCATGTTTGATATTTACTCAACTGCAAATACTTTATTCTATTTATTTCGTTATGTTCATCACTCAAATTTAATTTGCAGTTCATAGATAATCTAACAGCAAAGGAATATTCTGTAACAGTATAGAAATCATCCCCCCATGCCTTATCACTGTTGAAATGACACCTTGGGATAGAACACACCGATTCAAGCTTTATAAAATCTGATGTTTTAAACATTATACTCAGCTCTTCAGATGATTCTCGTATCGCTGCACTTAATATGACTTCATTTTCCTCTACCCCTCCTGCTACCCATTGCCAATAATCTATATCTTTTCTTTTCAGAAGATACAAATACAATTCACGCTCATAAATTGCATAAGGAACGACTAACACTTGTTTAGGTTGGTGCATCAATACTCCATACTTACAACATTAAATATTAATTATCGCACTATTTTACACATTAACCATTTAAACCCACCCTACTTAATAACGCTAACTGAAGGCGTTATCCACTCATCACGTAACATACTCATTATGGCGGTATCCCAGCGTTCATCACCCACTTTCACCGAGGATCGGCGAACCCCCTCACCAATAAATCCAATGCGGGAATAGGTTTTTATAGCTATTTCATTCCAAGCATACACATTAAGCTCTACTCGTTCTATTTCAGCATATGAAAATGCTTTTTCTAAAACCATGTTAACCATTCGCGTTGCGAAGCCATGTCCTCGATGCTCAGGCGCAATGACAACCCTACAAATTTTTGCTACTCCATTTCTCCAGTCAGACACCAGTTGGCAATGACCGCATAATTCGCCTGCATTATCTTCAACCATCCAACAAAAATAGTCAGTGGGAATGACCCTGGTTTTAATCAACATCGAATTAACTTATGCATCATCGAGAGGATAAGATAAATCTGGCCCACCCCATTGAACAATGTCCTTTTCACTAAAAAACCACCCTATCAATATTGAAAAATGTTGTTCGGTGAAAGGGATAAGATGGAGTTTATTGCTGGGTGAATTGCTATTCTGAAGAGAGGCTGACATTTTCATAAAAAAATCTATAGACCAAGGTATTAACATGATACGAAGAAATATATTACCAAAAGGAGATTCAATACAGCGTTTTATTTTATCGTTCAGCCTTATTGCTTCTATCCAACGCTTTGCCACTTTTGATACTCACTCAGGTATCGCGGACAAACAATCTGTAGGCCAGCAGCAATCGCTCACGCTTTTCTGATGTGATTTGTTTCTGTTGAAGCGTGAATCTGATGCGGTCTCACGTTGAGACAGCCTCAGGTGTGAACAACAACACAGACAAGATAAGTTCTGCGGCTAAAGCGATACAGACACTCTCATTAAAGTTGAGATTAAAATTAATAATATATATAAATGGTGCCGATAATAGGAGTCGAGCCTACGACCTTCGCATTACGAATGCGCTGCTCTACCAACTGAGCTATATCGGCCCTGAGACACGTCAGTGAGCACTGACGGTGGACTACGGGGTGACAAAGTAGTGAAATCACCGCAGCAAGTCAATAGTTTTGCCGTCCGTTTGCTGGTTTTGTAAACGACCGGAGGAATAACAGGATTCTCTCATTATCTTCACTGCTAATAACGGAGAATCCTATAACTTTCAGGCTTAAGGCGGCTATCAGGCGCGGATTAAATCTTCGCCGTAACCAATCCACTTGTAGGTGGTCAACGCTTCCAACCCCATCGGGCCGCGCGCGTGCAGTTTCTGCGTGCTTACCGCCACTTCGGCGCCCAAGCCAAACTGTCCGCCATCGGTAAAGCGGGTGCTGGCATTGACGTACACCGCCGAGGAATCCACCTCGCGCACAAAGCGTTCCGCATTGCTGATGGAGCGGGTCAAAATGGCATCGGAGTGCTGCGTGCCGTGTTCCCGGATATGGGCAATGGCAGCAGCCATGTCGTCCACCAGTGTCACGTTGAGGTCGTTAGAGAGCCATTCGTCATCGTAATCCTTGGCTTCCACCGCAACCACGTTGGCAGGTCCGCTTTGCAGCGTGGTCAGGGCTTCCGGGCTGGCGTGCAGCGTCACCCCTGCTTGTGCCATTTTCTCGCTCAATGCAGGCAGGAACTGCGCGGCAATGGCGCGGTGAATCAGCATCGTTTCCAGGCTGTTGCATGCGCTCGGACGCTGTACCTTGGCGCTTTCAATCACGGCCAGCGCTTTGGTGAAATCAATGCTCTCATCAGCAAAAATATGGCACACGCCAATCCCGCCCGTGATCACCGGAATGGTCGAGTGCTCACGGCACAGTTTATGCAGCCCGGCACCACCGCGCGGGATCAGCATATCCACGTAGCGATCCAGTTTAAGCAGTTGATTGACCAGCTCTCTGTCTGGGCTTTCAATCGCCTGAACCGCAGCTGTGGGCAGTCCACTCTGCGCCAGTGCGCGTTGAATCACGCTTACGGTGGCCGCATTGGTGCGATAAGTCTCTTTGCCGCCGCGCAGAATCACTGCGTTACCGGTTTTCAGGCACAGGCTGGCGACGTCCACCGTCACATTCGGGCGCGCTTCATAAATAACGCCCACCACGCCCAATGGCATGCGACGGCGTTCCAGTTTCAATCCATTATCCAGCAGGCGGCCATCAATCACCTCCCCCACCCGGTCATTCAGGCGGCAGACCTGGCGCACATCGTCAGCGATAGCGCTCAGACGCTGCGGCGTGAGCAGTAACCGGTCTTGTAACGCGGCGCTCATGCCATTTTGCCGAGCATCCGCCAGATCCAGTGCGTTAGCGGCCAGAATCTCTGCGCTTTCTGCTTCCAGCAGGTCAGCAATCACGTTCAGCGCCTGGTTCTTCTGCACCGTACTCAGCACCGACAGGTGATAGGAGGCTTGTTTAGCCGCTTTGCCCATTTTTTCCAGCATGGCGTGTTCCTTAATTGATAATCATGTCGTCGCGATGAACGGCCACCGGGCCATATTCATACCCCAGAATATCGGCAACCTGCTGCGAGTGATGCCCGGCGATCATGCGCAGTGCATCACTGTTGTAACGGGTTACCGCATGCGCCAAATCGCGCCCGGAAAGCGTACAAACACGGATGACCTCACCGCGAGAAAAGTTACCCTTCACCTCGCGAATGCCTTTTGGCAACAAAGAGCTGCCACGCTCAACGATCGCGGAAAGCGCACCGTCATCAATGGTGATTTCACCCGCCGGCGGCGCACCGAAAATCCAGTGCTTGCGACTTTCCAGCGGTGCTTCCACGGCGTGGAAACGGGTGCCGACCGACACGTTGCCAATCACATCGCCAATCACATCGGTGCGGTTGCCTGCGGCAATGATCACATCAATCCCGGCACGGCAGGCCACGTCGGCAGCCTGCAATTTGGTCGACATACCGCCCGTGCCAAGGCCGGAAACGCTGCCACCGGCAATCAGGCGTAGTTCGTCGGTAATGCCTTCCACTTCCCGGATCAATTCGGCCTCCGGGTTGGAGCGCGGATCGGCGGTAAACAGGCCAGCCTGATCGGTCAGCAACAGCAGCTTGTCCGCATCTGCCAATATCGCGGCGAGCGCCGACAGGTTGTCGTTATCGCCAACCTTGATTTCGGCGGTGGCTACCGCATCGTTCTCATTAATCACCGGAACAATACGGTTATCCAGCAATGCACGCAGAGTGTCGCGGGCGTTGAGGAAACGTTCTCTGTCTTCCAGATCCGCGCGCGCCAGCAACATTTGGCCAATGTGGATACCATAAATAGAAAACAGTTGTTCCCACAGCTGAATCAAACGGCTCTGCCCTACCGCGGCCAACAGTTGTTTGGTGGCGATGGTGGCAGGCAATTCCGGATAGCCCAAATGCTCGCGCCCAGCGGCAATCGCCCCAGACGTCACAATCACAATACGGTGTCCGGCCGCGTGCTGCTGTGCACACTGGCGAACCAATTCAACAATATGGGCACGGTTCAAGCGGCGCGATCCGCCGGTCAACACGCTGGTACCCAATTTCACAACCAAAGTCTGGCTGCCATTCATGATTAATCTGCCGTTAATGTTGGTCAAAACACGAAATAGTGAAAACGCTGCCACAAAGCACGTTCATAATGGCAACAGAGATTACGCGAATCTGCCCCGCTCCCGCAAACGCGGCGCAGACTCAAAAGAGAGGCTTCACGGTCGCTCGGTGAGCGTCAAGGAGGGTTCCAAAGAGTGTAATAACTTTTCCAGACGCGTATGAAACTGCTGTTGCGTCTCCTGCACTTTCGTCAGCACTTCGGTATCCTTAATGTTCTCTTCTTGCCAACGGCCCGTTTTATCGTACAAGCCAGTATGGTAGGAATAAACGAGCGTCTTTTCCTGGGCTTCCAACTTGAGCCACCATCCCCAGAATTCCCGTTTTTCCGGCACAGGTTTCACACTAACGCATACCGCCAGGCAATCAAAGAAAAAACGTTCGTTGTCGCACTGATTCTCGCGTAGATAGGGCCCCAATGAGGCAAAACTTTTCATGAGCCGGGCTTTCGGGTGTCCACTCGGTAATGTCATCGGTTTACTCCTCAGGTTGAAGCTTCTTTTTTAACAGATGGCAACAATAAATTAAACCGCTATACCTGTCATACTTCAAGTTGCAGGCGCGTTGGCTGCACGCGTTCACCCGAATCACTTACCTGAGTAAGCTCATCGGGACTCACGCGCTTGCCGCCTTCCTGCAACCCGAATTATTTAGGGTATACGCTTCAGGTTATTCTTTCTTTGTGAGTCAGATGCTTAGGCGTTCAGCGCGCCCTTTAGCCAATCGCTGATATGACCCAAGGCCTGATGAAAATTACGGTATATAGGCGCCGCCTTGATGGGCAACAATTTACCGTTGGTGGACGAATTGACGATCAGGCTCGCTTCTTCTTTCCGGCACAACAGGTCGTTATCCCAATAGCCCGCCAGCATCGGCGTCGGGCAACGGTGGCCCAGCAGCCCCTGAGTTTTGAGCGAGTAGCGGCCCAGTTCCGTTTTCAGCGCTGCGTCGGTGGCATTCGCCATGCCAAGTCGGCTGGCCAGCACGTCCATATACATATCCGGCACCTGATGTTGGCGCTGCGTATCACACAGCAAATGGTGCACGATGGAGCCAAGAGTAGCGACACCGCGCAAACGGCCTGGATCCAGATAGGCCAGCCGCACCGCGATATTGGCACCGAAACGAAAACCAAAGGCACCAACGCGACAGTGATCGACCCAGGGAATATCAGGCAGTGCGTGCAGCACCTGTCGGTGCAGGAAACTGCTGTCTTCGCTTAACTTCCAGCGCGACGAAAAGCCTACCGACGGCACATCAATGGTCAGCATAGCAATGCCAGCCGGAGCCAGGTAGTTGCAGAACAGGCGATAATAGTCGCTTTGCAGCATATCGAGCGTGCCACACATCAGCACGGTCGGGAACGGTGCTGAGCCCTGCTCAGGCAAGTGCAAAAAGCCGCGCAGATTACCGCCACCTTCGATGGGAAAATCCAGCGCTTTTAACTGATACGGCAGATAATTAGCCGCTTCTTTATAGGCGCGGTTTGCCAGTGTTTGTGCCTGCTCCGCCAGTTCGTCCCCTTTGATATAGGGATAAGCCGCAATGCTGTAGAGATTGGCCGCATTCAGCCAATAGTGACCATCGTGCTGGGTCTCTTCGCTTTCCATCGCTTTGGTTTGCCAGGCGGCCCCCTGCTTGGCCCACTCGTAAATCCAGTTTCCGCTGCGGTAACCCACCACGGTATCCAGAAAATGTTCATTGCTGCGTTTCTCCGTGCTGACCGTAATCCGTGCCAGCACTTCTCTTCGATTTCACGTGGATCGACACCACGCCAGATCCACATCAGGCGGTTCAGTGTGCGATACCAGTGTTTTGAATACTGCCCTTCCAGCGCGGAATGGCGTTCAACGTCTTCATGGTGGCGAGCGCGCCTGACCAACGTTGATGTCTCTTGATGTTTGAACGAGGGTTTAAACAGTGTCTCAGAGAGATTGGCTTGAACCACGGCAGTCTCCTAGATACGGCATGATTGAGAACACGAAAACGCACGGCAGATGCGCATCGGAATGAAAGTGCTGCACAGGCTTCTTTGAGCCTTTAAAAAAAATTGCCCTGTGCAAAGCCGGGCAATCAACATAACATTAGTTAGCGTCTGAACACTATGCCAGAAGACGATTACCGTCCGGCCAAGGGCGGAACAAACACCACGCCCATGTCCCACGGTTGCTCAATCCAGGTGTCTTGCGGGATATCAACCACGTAGTCATCCACCAGCGGGCGTCCGGCTGGCTTGGCGAAAATGGTGATAAAATGCGCTTTCGGATACATATCGCGAATCGCTTTCGCCGTTCCCCCTGTATCCACCAGGTCGTCGATCACGATAAACCCTTCACCGTCTCCCTCGGCACGTTTCAGGACAGTCAGCTCACGCTGGTTGTCGTGGTCATAGCTGGAGATACACACGGTATCCACATGACGGATGCCTAATTCACGCGCCAGCAGTGCACCGGGAACCAACCCGCCACGGCTAACGGCAATAATGCCTTTCCATTGTTCGGCTGGCAGCAAACGCTGCGCCAGTTTACGGGCATGAATTTGCAACATATCCCAGGTGACGACGTACTTTTCGCTCATAAAAATCTATCCTGACCAACGTTAAATTGGCTTAATTCGAGTCTGAGGGGGAAAAAGGTTGCGCGAGATTATAGATAGCCGCCAGCATAAAAACCAGTATTTATCCACGTAATCGCTGCATACCTCTTGCTTTTGCCTTCGAATTGCTGGGTAAAGACACCCTAGCACAAAGCAGAAAATAACGGCCATATTGGTTACTTAGTGCAAAGCATCGATTCAATATTCTTAAATTTTTACTTTGTAAAGCATAAAATACTATGACTATCGGTAATACAAATTGAAGATGCATCAAAAGATAACGAAAGTGATATTCTGTCACTGACGTGCCGATTGCGGCGGCACACCCCGAAACGTTTAACTTGCAGTCCTTACGCACCTGATGCGCAGACGGGTCTGCTAACGAGGAGACGCTAATCGTGTCTGAACTGTCTCAACTAGCTCCCCAGCCTTTGTGGGATATTTTTGCCACCATCTGTTCCATTCCCCATCCTTCTTACCATGAAGAGGCGTTGGCGCAGCACATTTTAGCCTGGGCCAAAGGGCGTAATATTCACGCCGAGCGCGATGCAGTGGGGAATATCCTGCTGCGTAAAGCCGCAACGCCGGGGCTGGAAAACCGCAAAGCGGTGGTATTGCAGGCGCACCTGGATATGGTGCCGCAGAAAAACAATGACACCGTACACGATTTTACCACTGACCCTATCCAACCTTATGTGGACGGCGACTGGATCAAAGCGCGCGGTACCACGCTAGGCGCCGATAACGGTATTGGCATGGCCTCTGCGCTGGCGGTGCTGGCAGACGATCGCGTGAAACATGGTCCGCTGGAAGTGCTGCTGACCATGACGGAAGAATCCGGTATGGATGGCGCTTTCGGCTTGCAGCCCAACTGGTTACAGGGCGACATTCTGATCAACACCGATTCAGAAGAAGAAGGTGAAGTGTATATGGGCTGCGCCGGCGGGATCGATTTTATCACCCGTCTGCCGCTGACGCGCGAAGCGCTGACCGCAGGTCTTTCCACCTTCAAACTGACGTTGAAAGGGCTAAAAGGCGGTCACTCCGGCTGCGATATTCATTTGGGTCTGGGTAACGCCAATAAGCTGCTGGCACGTTTTCTGTTCCAGCACGCCGCGAAAACGGATATTCGCGTGCTGGATTTAAATGGCGGCACCCTGCGTAACGCTATTCCGCGTGAGGCCTTCGCCACGCTGGCCGTTCCGGCGGGCAACGTCACCGCGCTGAAAACGCTGGCAGAGCAGTATCTGGCGACGTTGCAACACGAACTGGCTGCCGTGGAGAAAAACCTGACGCTGGTTCTGGAAGAAACCTCCAGCGATGCTCTGCCACTCACCGCCGAATCCCGCGATCGCCTGCTGGCCTTGCTGAATTCCACCGCGAATGGCTTCATTCGTATGAGTGATGAAGTCAAAGGCGTGGTAGAAACCTCGCTCAATCTGGGCGTGGTCACCATGAACGCAGAACAGGCAGAAATCGTCTGCTTGATCCGTTCGCTGATCGACAGCGGTAAAGATGCCGTGGTCGGAACGTTGACGGCGTTGGGTCAGTTAGCAGGCGCTCACACCGCACCGAAAGGCGGCTACCCAGGCTGGAAACCGGATGCCCATTCACCGGTGATGCAACTGGTGCGTGAAACGTACCAGAAACTGTTCGACACCACGCCGAACGTCATGGTTATTCACGCCGGGCTTGAGTGTGGGTTATTTAAAAAAACCTACCCGAACATGGACATGGTTTCCATTGGACCCACCATTACCGGACCGCATTCACCCGATGAACAAGTGCACATCGCAAGCGTAGGCCGCTACTGGCAACTGCTGACAGCACTGCTGGCAGCTATCCCAGAAAAAGCGTAATCAAGGCGCGCTGGGGTATTTACTGCCACCGGCGCTTCGTCTCATTACTCCAAATTCAGCAGCAGTTGTCGTTCCATTTGCGGATCGAACAAAGTAACGTGTAACCCAACCAACCTGACGCCTCGCGTCTGACGCCGTTCTTCCCAGATTTGCCGTGCCAACCGCAGCAGATCCTGCTTATTCAGTTCAGGCCATACGTTTTCCTGCGTGGTCTGGCAAAAATCATCAAACTTCAGTTTTACTCCCTGACGGGCGATATGCAGGTCTGGTTTCACGCGCTGCAGGCGCAATTCCAGTTCCTGATAGAGTTGTTCCACCAGCCCCTCACACTCATGCCAATGGTGGATATCGGCAGCCAGCGTCTTTTCCACCCCCACAGATTTACGCAAACGATCGGGAGAAACCGCACGTTCGTCAATGCCATGGCAGCGCTCCCATAGCACACGGCCAAATTTGCCAAACTGGCGCAGCAATTCGGCCAAATCGTACTGCCTCACATCTGAGCACGTGTGCAAACCCTTCTCTTCCAACCGTTTTGCCGTCACCTTACCCACGCCGGAGACTTTCTCCAGCGGCAGCGCCAGCAGAAAAGCGTCCATGTTGTTAGGGGTAATCACAAACTGGCCGTTAGGTTTATTTTGTTCCGATGCCACCTTGGCAAGGAACTTGATGGGAGCTACGCCCTCGGATGCCGTGAGCTGTAACTCATTGGCGATTGTCTGGCGAATGTCCTGAGCAATCAGCGTCGCAGAGTCGTTACACAGTGGGCTGTCCGTCACATCCAGATAGGCTTCATCCAGCGAAAGGGGTTCGATCAGCGTAGTGTAGCGGAAAAAGATATCGCGAATCAGGCGTGAGGTGGCTTTGTACACCTCCATACGCCCCGGCAGGAGGGTACAATCGCAACGCAGTCGCCGTCGCCATGGCGCTGTGTACGCCGTAGCGGCGGGCAGGATAGTTGGCGGTGCTGATCACGCCCCGTCGATCTGCACTGCCGCCAATCGCCAGAGGAATATCGCGCAGGCGAGGATTATCACGCATTTCAATGGCGGCATAGAAGCAATCCATATCGACATGAATAATTTTACGCATACGCCCTCCAATTACTGTACAAAAATGGGTCTTCCCCTATCATGGTGGCACACACCCTCAATCAAGTATAATTATCTATACTTGTACCTT
>NZ_PEHF01000102.1 GCF_015762685.1 Candidatus Symbiopectobacterium sp. 'North America'
GAGCCGTATAGCAAGACGGATTATTTTTCTCTGCTGATACTTTGCGATAGCGAGCGTCTGGCGCGGCAAGAGGCGGAACTGGGTGTTTGCCCTCGTTGTCATGAGGCATTGCCTGCGGGCTGTAATAGCTTGTTCAAGGGTGAAGCACCATGTTGGTTTACGCGTGATTTTGGCGTTTGAATTTAACGGGTGTGACCGGTCAGGCACAATTAAGTAATGAGTGTGAGGAGCAACAGCCATGAATATTCAGCAACGCCGTATGATTGGTGCGATCAAGGCCGGTCAAACCACGCTCGGGTGGGATGATGTGACCTACCGTAGTGTGCTGGCCCGACTGACGGGCAAGTCTTCATCCACCCTCTGTACCCTCGCCGAACTGGAGCGAATTAAGGAGTATATGCACCAGCAGGGCTACCCACGCAAGGCGAAAAAGCACGGTCGCAAGCCGAGCGTTCCGGCCAGCAAAAAAACCATACTCAGCAAGATTGAGGCGCTGCTGACTGATGCTAAGCGCCCGTGGCAGTATGCCGAGACTATGGCACAGCATATGCTTGGTGTACGATATGTTGACTGGCTGGATATACAGCAATTGACCAAACTCATGCAGGCGTTGATCATCGACGCCAAACGTCGCCAAAAAACCGAGGGTTAATCATGGAACTGGAACGCGTTGCCGGGCTTCTGCCCGATGTAGTCCTGCAAATAGCCGACCTCATCGGCTTTCCGGCAACCGCCCAGCTTTTAGAGAAGTTTGGCGGCACGACGTTCCCGATTGGCAAAGGTATGAAAGCGCTAGGCGCACAGCGTGCAGGGTTGTTACGAGAAACGATTGGCAAAGACAAAGCAGCGTTGCTGGTCAAAAACTTTGGGGGTGAAATCCTCTATCTGCCACGCTGTGACCGCGCCCTGAGAGCGTTGCGTAATGAGCGCTTTTTGTCTGAGTTTGCTGCGTTACGCGATGGCGGCAGCTCTGGTCTGATGGCGATGACGGTACTTTGCCCCAAGTACGGCTTTTCTGACCGGTTCGCATGGGAACTGGTGCGGGAGAGCAAAAGTGCGGTAACACATTCACAGCAAAGTCTTTTTAAGGGAAAGCATAATGAAACTTAAGACCCTAAGCGCGATCCTTTTTTGTGAGGTTGCTTTTAGTTCTTCCACTTTAGCTGGCTTTAAACCTGAAGGTAATGAAAGCGAAGCCATCGCAGAAGCTGTTAAAGATGGTTATCAGGTGCAGCGGAATCTTGCTTTTAACTACAGGATGGGCAGAGGTAAGCCAGGTGACGCAGACTATATTCCTAAAGATTTTGTCAAAGCTTGTGCGTGGCGGAAAATTTTGCTCGTATCTAATCCAGATAAAATTAATGATACGGATTCAATGAACGAGCGTTATGAATGCGGTGAGGTTAAACGTGAACAGGATGTGGACGTTTGGCGTACAGTACACAAATACTTGCCTTTGATTAACAATGCAAAATCAAAAGGTGAGTACATGGTTGTAAAAGAAGATGATGAGCCTGGTGAATTGCAAATCATTGATGTGCCATAATCCCACTGAACCCCTTCCACTGACTCACCGCCCCGCGTAATTCAATACTGACCACCTCACATATACGAGGTGGTTTCATGAACATTTTCAACAACAAAATCTTTCGTATCACCCGCCTTAAACGGCTGCTGGGCTGGCAGTTCATGGCTGTGCTGCTATTGGTGCTTATTGCCCTGGTCTCGCCGCAGCAACTCGCCGTTGTTATCTATAAGATTTCACTGATTACGCTGTCTGCTGTGCTGGGGTATTGGCTCGATCGCTCGTTGTTCCCCAAGGCCACACCGGGGCAATACCTGGAGCACTCGCCCACCTTGATGCAATCCGGCCTCTATCTGGTTAAACCGGGCTGCGAGCAGGTATTTGCAGCGGCGTTTATTCGCCGTGCGATTATCGTTGCTGCCGTCTGCCTGGCTGTGGCGATGGGGTTGTGATCATGGGCTGGCCGCAAATCACCTGGATTGTGGTTACGTCGCTGGTTTTGGGCATGACGTTGATGTTACACAGTCAACCACGTACTGACAGGTATAACTTCTGGTGGAAGTTGTTCGATACGCTGGTTACGGCGGCTGTGCTGTGGGCTGGCGATTTTTTTGGTTATGCGAACGCCGCACAGCCATCGGCTGCGGCACAGGCTTACCGTAGTGATGTTATCCGCAGTGCGCGTTTGGACTGGGGTATCAATGCCCCGGTTGCTGATTTTGCCGCCCAGCTTCACCAGGAGAGCGGCAGGAACCCTCGCGCTGTCTCCCCGGTGGGTGCTCAGGGGCTGGCGCAGTTTATGCCCTCAATCGCTGACTGGTTCAGCCGCACGATGCCTGACTTAGCATCCAATCAACCTTTTAACCCCGCCTGGGCTATTCGAGCCTTAACACGCTATGACCGCTGGCTATGGGAGCGTATCAGTGCTCACGACTAGTGTGAACGCATGGCAATGGCGCTATCAGCCTACAACGGCGGGTTGGGCTGGGTGCAGCGCGATCAAAAACTGGCGGAACAGCGCGGGTTAGACCGTCAGCGCTGGTTTGGTCATGTTGCCATCATCAATGCCGGACGTGCTGCGGCCAACTGGCGCGAGAATCGCCACTATCCGCAGCGCATTCTGCATGAGTTAGCCCCGCGTTATCTGACATGGGGAGGCCGTAGCTGTGATAGCGCTATTTAAAACCTACTGGCCGAATCTGCTGATACTCGCTGCCGTCGCCGCGTTCTAATCCGTATTAACCATGAAAATGTCGTGATGGTCAGCAGTGTTGCCCGCATAGAGCGCGGCTATCACGACAGTGTTTTTGTGTGGGCGGATGGCGTCAAGTATGAGCTGTTGGTGGGCTAGGGTGAATCGACCAATGAGGCCGAAAGGCGCATTATCAACGAGATTAACGCGGCATTAAGCGGGGATTAAACAGTGGAAATATACGAACCAGTGAAAGCGCGTGAGCAATTAAGAAAACGCATTATGGACGTAATGTGCGCGGAATTTTCAGAAGACGAATGTACCACCCTGATTTTCACGACGCGCTGCTGAATGCAGTAAATAGCCTTTGTGGCCCGGATGAAGCCGCGAAGGCTATTCGACGAACTCAGGTTAATCTTCAATGACGCTATCAGCAACCATCTTATAGACCGCCTTATAAACGGTCTGAAGGTCTTCTGAACGCAGTTCTGGAAGGATACTTCGAACCGCAAGCCGACCATTATTCAGGATGGTATTCGTCAATTCTTTCGCTATTTCGGCTATTTGGATCTTCTGGTCAATAGTGAGTGTTGTTTTAACAGACATATAAGCCCTCTTTAGCATGGTGATAATTCACGTTTGAACCCTATCAGAGAGGTCTCATTTTTTACAGGGGTTTAGGGTGACTAAAAAGCTCACAGCCAAAGACTTTGCCAAAGAGCTGGAAGAACTGGCGGCAACGCTACGCCGGACTATCGAGGCCGAATGTGTCGGCTTTGATCCGTCTGCGGCGGCCATTGCTGAGCGACGTGCCCGCGTATTCGACCCGGTCAGCGGGTATGGCTATTTTGTCGAGCATTACTTCCCGCACTATGTGCGCCACAAAGACAAGAGCGAACTGCATAAGTACCTGTTTACGCGCTTGCCGGAGATTATCGCCAGTACCAAAGGCGAAAATGATGCGATAGCCGCGCCGCGTGGCGAGGCAAAATCAACGCTGGTCAGTCAGTTGTTCTCGCTGTGGTACATCATCTGTGGCTTCAAGCATTACCTGGTCATCGTGATGGACTCCATTGATCAGGCTTACCCGATGCTGGAAGCCATCAAGGCCGAGTTGGCGTTTAACCCCGCATTGACATGGATTTCCCCGAGGTGGCAGGCGGTGGCCGTGTCTGGCAGGCCGGAACCATTGTTACGCACAACGATATCAAGGTGCAGGTCGCGGGCAGCGGTAAAAAGCTGCGCGGTCTGCGCCACGGCTCTTACCGCCCTGATTTGGTGGTGCTGGATGATATCGAAAACGACGAGCAAGTGCGCAGCCCGGAGCAGCGCGACAAGCTGGATAACTGGCTGAAAAAAACCATCCTGCCGCTCGGTGGTGCGGGCGCTAAGTTCGACGTTATCTATATCGGCACCATCCTGCATTACGATTCCGTCCTGTCGCGCACCCTGAAAAATCCCCTGTGGAAAGCGGCACGCTTTAAAGCCGTTATCCAGTGGCCGGTCAATATGTCGTTGTGGGACGAATGGGAAGAGATCCTGCGCAATAACGACAGTAACGGCGAATGGATGGCGAACGCGTTTTACCAGAACCACAAGCTCGAAATGGACGAGGGCGCGGTGGTGTCCTGGTCTGCACGTCCGATATTGACGCTGATGTTGATCCGCGCCCGCGACGGTCACAGTACCTTTGATTCCGAGTACCAGAATGACCCGGTCAGCGGTGAAGATGCGCCCTTTGCCCACTGTATTACGTTCTGGGTAAACCGGCTCAATGAGTGGATCTTCTATGGCGCGTGTGACCCCAGTCTCAGCAAAGCCGGCTCCAGTCGTGGCCCGTCCGCACTGATGGTCGGCGGCTTTAACCGTCACACCGGCATTCTGGATGTGGTGGAGGCTGCTATCCGTAAGCGCCTGCCCGACAAGATTATTTCTGATGTTATCGAATTACAGTGTATTTACGGCTGTCTGGTGTGGTCCGTTGAGGCCGTACAGTTTCAGGAGTTCCTGCGCACCGAACTCGTAAAACGCAGTGCGGCGGCGGGCATCCCTGTGCCTGCACGCGCGGTCACTCCGCACAGCGACAAGCTGCTGCGCATCGAGTCCTTGCAGCCACATATGGCAAACGGCCTGATACGGCTGCATTCCAGCCAGACAACGCTGATTGACCAGTTGCGGCACTTCCCTATGGCTGACCATGACGATGGCCCGGATGCCTTACATATGTTGTGGGCGCTGGCCGTGTCTGGATTTGGCGCATTTTCATTTACCCCTGCTCCCCGTTATTCTGATGACCGGGGAAGTCGTTTTGGCTCTGGAGACTGGTAGTTTATGGCTCAGATTGTGGATCAGTTTGGCCGCCCGCTTAATCGCGAAGTGCTGAAAAGCCCGCAGAGCGCGGGGATTTATCCGCTCAGGCGGATTTGTTTGAGGACATGATTGAGAAGGACGGGCATATCTTTTCTGAGATGTCCAAGCGCAAGAATGCCCTGCTGGGGCTGGACTGGAGTATCGAACCACCGCGCAACGCAACAGCCGAAGAGAAAAACCTCACGGCGATGATCACCGAGTGGATGGATGATATTCCCAATTTTGAGGACATTATCCTCAACGCGGCGGAAGCCATCGGCCACGGTTTCTCCGCACAGGAAATTGAGCACTGGGAGTTTGAGGGGAATATCTGGTTGCCCGACAGAATAGCGTTGCGCCCACATCGCTGGTTCTGTACTAACCCCGAGATTGATGACACGGTGCGCCTGTCAGATGGCAGCATGAACGGTGCCGAACTGTGGCCGTTCGGCTGGCTGGTGCACACCCACAATGCCAAATCAGGCTATGTTGCACAGTCCGGGTTATATCGCGTGCTGGTCTGGCCGTACCTGTTTAAGAACTACAGCGTGCGTGATTTTGCCGAGTTCCTGGAGATTTACGGCTTGCCCGCCCGCGTTGGCAAGTACATGGAAGGCTCATCTGACGAACAAAAAAACGCGCTGTTGCACGCACTGGTGACACTCGGCCACAATGCCGCCGGTATTATCCCGCAGGGTAGTGAAATCTCGTTTGAAGCCGCTGCCGACGGGCAACTCGATCCGTTTATGGCGATGATCGACTGGTGCGAACGCACGGTCTCAAAAGCGGTACTCGGGGGAACGCTCACCAGCCAGGCAGACAGCAAAACCTCAACCAACGCCCTGGGCAACGTCCACAACGAAGTGCGGCACGATATTCTGGTCGCCGACGCAAAGCAGTTGCACGGGTTCTTCCAGGGCATGATACATATGCTCTTATCTATTAACGGCTACCAGGTCAGTCGCCGCCGGTTGCCTAAGTTCGTGTTCGATACCAGCGAATTAGAGGATATTGGTTCGTTCTCGACCGGCGTGTCTACGCTTGTCCAGGCCGGAATGAAAACCATCCCGCTGTCATGGATACACAAAAAAGTCGGTATCCCTGTGCCGCAGAATGATGAGCCGGTGCTCGAAGGTGCGCCGACACCGGCACCGCTGGCCGAATTATCCGTCTCCCCATATCGCTCTTTTGCGGCACTCAGCACGGTGCCTGGGGAGATCAGTGACCCGGCACAGGTGGCACTCGACAGCGCCCGCTCAACGCCGGAAGCGATCAACGATGCCATGCAGGCGTTGATTGCGCCACTGGTCACGGCGTTACAGCAGGGACAAACGCCGGACGATGCGCTGGATATCATCGCGGCCAGCTATCCCTTGCTTGATGACGCACAGCTCCAGCAGTTGCTGAAACAGGCGCTGTTTGTCGCGGATGTGTGGGGGCGACTGAATGCCGACAGCTAACCCCGGCGACGTCAATCTGGCGTATGCCATTGGTCTGAAACCCGAAGAAGCGATCCGCTATTTTGAGTCGAAGGGGTACGCCATTGGTTTTAACTGGCATGACGTTGAAGCCCACGCCCACGCCACGGCGTTCACAGTTGCCGGTATTCTCAAGCAGGATGTGTTAGAGGATATCCGGGGAGGTCTCAATACCGCGCTGAAAAATGGTGAAACGCTGGAGCAGTTCAGGCGTCGGTTACATCCCGTTCTTGCGCAAAAGGGCTGGTTGGGTACGGGACTGAAAGCCGATGAAGACGGCGTGCTTGAAGGGAAAAAACTCACCCCGCGCCGTCTGCGCACCTTATCTTTGAAACCAATATGCAGGCGGCGTATAACGCGGGCCGTTACGAGGAGCAGCTCGCTAACGCAGACTTTCGCCCCTACTTGCAGCGCGTGGGGATCATGGACACCCACATTCGCCCAAGCCATGCCGCGTTACATGGCTACACCGCAAGGATTGATGACCCGGTCTGGCAATTTATGTATCCGCCTGATGGTTATCACTGCCGTTGCCGCGTTTGCGCGTTATCTCAGGCCGACGTGGATAAGCGCGGAGTGACTGTCCAACACAGCGAGATCGTCGAGGTCGAACAGGCGTGGGGGCCGAATGACTCGCGCATGGTTAGTGCGATCAAGTGGAACGGCCAGTTGTATACGCCGGATGCGGGGTTTGGTCACAACCCCGGCCAGGGATATCTTGCCGCCCTCGGTCAGCGGCTGCTTGAGCGCTCCGCCGTCGCCGAGCCGCAGTTGGCATCGCTAGCCGTTCGTCAGACGCTGGGTAACGAGACGCTGTTAAATGCCGTTTCAACCGATGTTAACACATTCGTTAATAACACACTGCTGAACAAACAGGCACGCGGCCAGCTCCGGCACGTCGGCGCACTGCCGCCGCAGGTGGTTGATCGGCTTTTCGAGAAAGGGGTGGCGGTGGAATCAGCGGTGATCACACTGACCGATGAGAACCTGTTGCACGCCCTACGTGACAGCAAAGACGCTCAGCTTCCTGAGTCGCTATGGCAGCGCCTGACTGAGTTTATCCTCAATCCTAAAGCCATTCTCTACAACACACAGAAAGCCGATGCGGCCTTAACCTATGTGCTGGATTTGCCCGATACGTCCGGCAAGCTGGTTGTGTTCATTGACCGCGAGCTAAAGGCCCGACCGACAGAAGGTGGAAAGAAAGAGCGGATAAAAACCAATCTGATACGAACAGGGAAAATCCTGGCGAATGATGAATCACTGAGAAACAAAGGGATTAACGAAGTGCTGTGGGGCAGTCTTGATTAAGCGGTGGGATGAACAGCGCCGGACTCGAACCGGATCATGCTCAAACGCTCAAGGCGTAGCCGCAACCGTTACCCATTGGAAACAACTCTCCATCCACCGCACTTTCAGTATACACCGGGTAATTTATGAGCGGTAGCTACGAAATCAAATATGACATTAGTGACTTTGAGCACGGCCTGGGCGAACTGATTAACCGCCTGGAACAGCGCCAGCCGCTGATGCGCGAACTGGCAGCGGCCATGCATGACGCGGTCGAGGAAAACTTTGCCCAGCAAGGCCGCCCTGCCTGGGCGAGCTGGAGTCCGCGTTATGCCCGGACACGCCAGGGCGGTAAAATTCTGCAAAAGCGCGGGCGGCTTGCCAGTAGCATTAGCGAGTATCACGACAACGACAGCGCTACCGTCGGCACAAATGTAGTGTATGCCCGCATCCACCAAGAGGGCGGCACCATCAATATGCCCGCCCGCAGCCAGCGGGCTTACTACAAACAGCACAAAGACGGCAGCGTCGGCAATCGGTTCGTGAAAAAATCCAAATCCAATTTTTCGCAGTGGAATACCATCGGCGAGTACAAAATCACCATCCCCGCGCGTCCGTTCCTGCACCTGACCGAGTCTGATGTGGACAGTATGGAAAACACTGCGCAGAACTATCTGCAACGCGTCATCGACGGTTAACGCCCTGTCTTTCATAAAAGCGCCACAGCGCGGATTTTGGGTGTCACGCCATACGCTAACCGCCCCTTACACCGTTAAGGGGCTTACAACGCGATTTAAACGGGGTTTAAAAGGGGTTACACCGATTGTCATAACCCCGTTTGGCGTGGCAAGATAAAAACAAGCCTCTTTATATACCCACTGAACCTCTTCCACTGATCACCTGTCGCCGCCCTGTCGGCAGAAATCAATAAAGCCTCTCTCGGCGTCATCCAGTTGTTCCCCGCTGGTGAGTTCCGGGCGCGTGATGGCCGTCCCGCCGAGTGCGACGCCTGGATAATGACTGCCGAGGTGGCACAGGCATTGATCGCGGCAGCTAACGCACAGCAAACCCCTTACGTTATTGACTTTGAACACCAGACTCTGCGTGCGGCCAAGAACAGCTTGCCTGCACCTGCGGCGGGATGGTTCAAAACGCTGGAGTGGCGTGAGGGTGACGGTCTGTTTGCGGTCGATGTTACCTGGACAGACAGCGCCGCGAAGATGATCGCCGAAGGTGCCTACCGTTTTATTTCCCCGGTTTTTTCTTACGACAAATCAGGCCGCGTCTTGCAGCTCCTGCACGCCGCGCTCACCAACACCCCCGCTGTTGACGGAATGGATGAGATCATGCTTGCCGCAGCCTCACTTCTGGCCGTCACATCATCAACCCAAGAGGACATTATGGACGAATTACTGGAGCGTCTACGCTGGATGCTGAATTTACCGATCACAGCAACCGCAGAAGACATTACCGCCGAGCTGAATAAGCTCATTGATCAACTGGCCTCAGCAAGCGCCGGAACGGCAGCGGCATCCTTTCAGACACTGTCTGCCACCCCGTTCAATCTGATTGAAAAGCTAACGGAGGATGCCGCAAACGTCGCCGCGCTCACCGCGCAGATTGCCAGTCCCGATCCGGCCAAATGGGTGCCGGTTGAGGTGATGCAGCAATCCGTCGCCCAGGCGCTGGAAACCGCAAACAGCAACGTCGCGGCGCTGGCGCAACAACAAAGTGCGGAGCTTATTGCCGCCGCGCTGTCGGATGGCTGTTTGCTTCCGGCGCAAAAAGCCTGGGCGGAATCCCTGGCTCAATCCTCCCCGGACAGCCTTAAAACCTTACTGGACAAAGCGCCCAAAATCGCCGCGCTGACCACCATCCAGACCGGGGGCCAGCCGCCCGCAGGCGTTAAACCCAAAACCGACACCAGCCCGGACGACGAGGAAGTGGATGTCGCTATCTGCGCCATGATGGGCGTTAATCCGGCTGACGTCACCAAGTTCATAAAAGGAGAAGGCAATGAGTGATCGCAATACGCCTCAGCGTGACGGGCTGCTGTTCTCCGTTCCTGTCGCGGCGGCAACAGAGATTTTTGGCGGGCATATCATCGCCGCCAATGCGGGCGGGTATGCCGTTCCCGCGACAGCCACTGCGGCACAAATCACCCTTGGCGTCAGTGACGACTGGGTGGATAACAGCGTGGGTGCCAATGGCAGCGTGGATGCATTGTTACGACGTGGCCGGGCATGGCAGTTTGCCAATCACGGCGCGGATGCAGTGACACAGGCTGACGTCTGCAAAGACTGCTATGTCGTAGACAGCCAGACCGTCGCCAAGACCAGCAATGCCGATGCCCGCCCGGTTGCCGGGAAGGTTCAGGCTGTCGGCAGCGATGGCGTCTGGGTTCTGATTTAAGGAGAAATACCGTGTTAGTGAATGTAAAAGTTGTTAAAGCGATTTTCGTTAACCTGAAAACCACCTTTCAGAATGCGTTTACCCAAACGCCGTCTGACTGGAAAAAGGTGGCGATGGTCGTGCCGTCAACGGGTAAGGAGAACGATTACTCCTGGTTGTCGCGCTTTCCCAAAATGCGTGAATGGGTGGGCGACAAGGTCATTAAATCGCTGGCCGCGTTTAATTACACCATCCGCAACAAGGACTGGGAAGCCACCGTCGAAGTTGATCGCAACGATATCGAAGACGATCAATTGATGGGCTACGCCATCCAGGCGCAGTCAGCGGGCCAGTCTGCCGCAGAACTGCCCGCCGACATTGTGTTTGCGCTGGTCAGCGATGGCTTTACCAACCTATGTTATGACGGCCAGCCGTTCTTTGATACTGACCATCCCGTCAAAGGGAAGTCTGTGTCGAACAAGGGCACGAAAAAGCTGTCCACTGCCAGTCTTGCCGCCGCACAGGCCAGTTATGGTGCAGCACGTAAAGCCCTGCGCAGCATGAAGGATGAGGAAGGTGCGTCGCTCAAAATCCTGCCCGGTCTGCTGGTTGTTCCGCCCACCCTGGAGGATGAGGCCAACTACCTGATGACTGCCGACCGCTTCCCAGATAACACTCCGAACCCGTACAAAGGCACGGCGGAAGTATTGGTCGTCCCCGAACTGAAAACCGATACCGAGTGGTTCCTGTTCGATATCAGCAAGCCTGTGAAACCCATTATTTACCAGGAGCGTAAAAAGCCGAATTTCGTCGAACAGACGGACTACAACAACGACAACTTCTTTATGCGTAAGAAGTTCCGTTTTGGTGCAGAAGCCCGCGCCAACGGTGGTTGCGCGTTCTGGCAGATGGCGTATGGCTCCACCGGGGAGGCCGCATAATGCCGATCCAAATCACTGCCCGTACTGACGGTTTCCGTTGCTGCGGTATGGCGCACAGCGCCAAAACCAGACATACACCGATAACCATTTTACCGCCGCAGAGCTGGCGACGCTGGAGCAAGAGCTGCAGTTGATCGTCGTTCGCGTCAGTGGTGATGCCGGGACTGATGTTGACGCAGAAGCCGTGCTGGCTGAGGCACGCGGCTACATTATTGCAACGCTTGAGGCCAATACCGTGAAGTACGTCGAGCAGATTACATCGCTTAACGAGCGCCTCGATGCCCTCTCCGGTGAATTCCATGCACTGAAAGAAAGCAACGCGACGCTGACCACCGAGCGTGATGCGCTCCAGGCGCAGTTGGCGGCGACTGACACGGCGAAGGTGAAAAAATAATGTACGTGACCCGTGACGATATGGTTCAGGCGTTTGGTGAGTTGGAATGCATCAAGCTCACCGACCGTAAGTACACCGGGGATATGGATGATGAGGTGCTGTCTGGCGCGTTGGCCCGAGCCAGTGCTGAAATCGACAGCTATCTTGTCGGTCGCTATCCGGTGCCGTGGCCGGATACGCCGGGTGTATTGGTGGGACGTTGCTGTGATATGGCCCGTTATTTCTTGTGTGGTGCGGGTACGCAGGTGACGGAGCAAATCCGGGAGCGCTATGAGGATGCGGTGCGTTATCTGGAGCGTGTTGCAGATGGTCGTCACGAATTGGGGCGAACGTCAGACGGCCAGGTAGTTCAGCAGACCAGTTCCGGTGCACGTTTTCAGTCATCGGGTCGCGCATTTGACCGGAACGCCACCGGGGGAGGTGCATTTTGATTATCCGCGATATTGAAAATGCCATGATCGCGCGTCTTAAAAAGGGCAAGGGCAGCATGGCTGCGAACGTGTGCTCTTACGGCGGCGAACTGGACGGCGAACCGGGAGAAGTCGCCCGCGCCCTGCCTGCCATATGGGTGACGTTCGGTGGCATCCAGAACACCAAAAACGCTAATATCGGCAAACGCAAGTATGAGGTTGTCGGGCGGTTTGTGATGATCGTCGGTGAGTACAGTGTCCGCAGTGAAGAAGCCTCGCAGCACGGCGGTGCAAACTTCCATAAAGTGGGCACCTACCGCATGGTCGGTGCGGTGCGACGGTTGTTGTCTGGGCAAGACCTTGCTGAATTCGGGCTGAAGGTTGATTTTTTGATGCCTGGGCGGGTGCGCTCGCTGTTTAACACCCACCTGGAACACCAGGCGCTGTCGGTTTTTGCCTGCGAGTTCGACACAAAGTGGTTTGAAACCGCACTGGAGAACGGCAAATACCCGTTTGACGGCCCGTCCGCATTCCACCCGGACAGTATTTTAACGGCTATCGCGGTGAAACCAGCCCCGATGATCCGCCCTGGTTAAGCACGCGTTTGAGCTATGACATTCCACAGACTCCGGCTAACCCGGATGCAGAGGACATTATTCATCATGACAATCAAGGTTAAGGCGGCACCAGGTGTTCAGGTGCCGCAAGAAGATAATCTGCACCGTTATATCGGCCCGGATGAGGTCGTCACGGTGGCGCGTTCGGCCTACTACCTGCGCCAGGTGAGTGCCGGTGATTTGCTGATCGTCCCTGATGATGAAGCCACCACGGTGGCAAAGAAAGGCAAGGCGGCAGAAATCACCGTTGACGATGGGGGGGTGAATAGTGGCAAGTCCTAACATTGAGTTTTACCAAATCGGCAGCAGCATTCGCAAGCTAGGGAAATACTTTGAGTTCAATACCCGCCTGGCTGTGCGCACGTTGTCCGGCAATCAGCAAAACGTGTTGATGCTGGAAAGCGGAAGCGCAACACCGCTTCAGGCGGTCAATGTGTTCTCTGATGAAGAGGCCGCTACCCTGTTCGGACGTGGTTCGATGGCGCACCTGATGGCTACCGAGGCGATTGGCTGTAACAGCTATTTGCAGTTGCAGATTATCGGGATCAGCGATGACAGCGTGGCGACCGCCGCCAGCGGCAAAGTCACTGTCACCGGCACGGCGACGGCCTCGGGGGCACTCAGTCTGTGGGTGGGGACGGTGCGCGTTGATGTGGCGATCTCTGCTAACGACACGGTGGCCACGGTGGCTGCAGCGTTGAATACCGCCATCGCACAAAAAACCGCGCTGCCGGTCACGGCTGCGGTGGCGGCAGGCGTTGTCATGCTGACGGCCAAAAACAAGGGGGCAGCGGGTAACGATATCAAGCTGAGTGCCGGTAGCACAGCCACCGGCATCACGGTGGCCGCGATGAGCGGTGGCGGTATCGACCCGGATATTGCGCCCGCCCTGGCGGCAGTGTTTGCAGCCGGTCATAACATCGTAGTCAGCCCTTACGCCACGTCGGCGGCGTTAACGGCCCTGCGCACGCACCTGGACAACGTGAGCGGCCCGCTTGAGCAGCGCGGTGCTATCGGCGTGGCGGGATGGCCCAAATCCCTGTCCACCGGCACAACGCTTGTGGCCAGCATCAACAATGGCCGTATCACCGTGGGCTGGCATAACGGCTCGGTGAAAACATCGGCGCAGATTGCGGCAGCGTATGCCGCCGTCATCGCCAGCGAAGAAGACCCCGCCCGTCCGTTAAACACGCTGGCAATGAGCACGCTGGATGTGACCGCGCTTGCGGATCGTCCGGGGCGTAATGAGCAGGAGAATGCCCTGTATAACGGCCTGACGCCGTTTGAAGTCGGTTCCGGTGACACGGTGCAGATTGTCCGGGCAATCAGAACCTACACCAAGAACGCCGATGGCGTTGATGATGTATCGCTGCTGGAATCACCACCATTCGTACCCTCGACTATGTGCGCAAGGCGTGTCGTGAGCGTATCGCGTTGCGTTTCCCGCGCGACAAGCTGAGTTCCCGCACCCCTGACCGGGTGCGCAGCGAGCTGCTGGATGTGCTCTACAAGCTCGAAGAGCTGGAGATCATGCGAACAAAGCGGCACTCATCATCGAGCGGGATTCGCAGGATAGCAACCGACTTAATGGCCGCATTCCGGCTGATGTTGTGAACGGGTTGCATATTTTCGCCGGTCGTATCGACCTGTTGCTGTAAGGAGCCCATAGCATGGCCTTAGAAGAGTATGTCGGCGCAATTATCGTTGAGATCAACGGCGAGGAAATCGAGTGTACCGACTTGAAGGAAGACACGCAGACCGGGCGTAAACCGGTCAAGACGATGAACAAGACCGGGCGCTCGAAAGAGTTTTCGCGCGGTATTCGGGAATATCAGGTTACGGTCTCGGTGGTGATCCCCCTGAGCGGCGATCTGGACTGGGAGGGCATGGAAGGCGTGAAAATCACCCAGTACCCGCTCTCCGGCAGTGGCGGTAAAAAAGTGTCGTTTTGGGATGCGTACACTACCCAGTGTCGGTGCGCAGTATACGGTCGATAACGAAGGCAAGCGTGATATCACGTTTCAGGCACTGCGTCGGGTGGAGGAATAATGGTGACGGAACAAAGTTCATTGCTGTATGGCGTCGAGCTGGACGGTAAACGTCATTTTGCGTTCAGCGTTCGTCTGCCAGTGGTGGGCGATACCATCGCAGCCCTGGAAGAAACTCAGGATGAAAAAGGCACCACGGACGGTGCCGCCTCAGGGATGCACTACCGCGTCGGTATTCTGGCGCGGGTGGTGACGATTGAGGGTATCGATGCAGAAAAGGTGACGACAGAGTTACTGCTTGAACAGTTGTCCGATGATGATTTTGACCTCATCGACGCGCAAATCTCAGCCCTTAAAAAAAAGCTGATGGCATTGAGAGCGCCCTCGCCGGATACCGCAGCGTCGTCCTCGCCCTCGGAAAATACGGCATCACCCGACAGCAAATAGAGGTAATGAGCCGTTCAGAACTGGACGGCTATATCCAGGCACTGGCCCGGTTGCACGGTAAAACCCCGTCAGTTGGGGAGCAGACAACCCGCCGCGTGAAGTCAATGCGCCAAAAACGCCCCAGAAAAGCCAACAAGAAAGGGAGAAGATAATCAATGGCCCGCAATCTTCAACTTGCTTTGACACTGGCCGCCCGCGATACCGGTTCAAAGGTGCTGCGCAAAGCGATACAGGATGCGGTCGCACAGACCAAAGCGGCGGAAAAAACCGGTGATGAACTGGCGAAATCCCAGCAGCAGAACAGCCAGCAAGGCATCCGGGCATCCCGCGCGTTGAGCGAAGAGTTTAAACGCGCCAACAGCGCCCGCTCCGCGCTCGGTATCAGTTCCGAGCGCGAGATCCAGCGTGAGATCCAGCAGACCATCGCCGCGTACAGCCGTCTTACACGTATGGGGGTAATGTCAGCCAGCGAGCAATCACAGGCTTTTAGTGCGATGACAGACCGCGTCAGTCGGTTACGCATGGAGTTAAGCGGTGCCACTCAATCCATGAACCGCATGGACAAGTTGCGTGCGGTTGGCTCTGGTGTAATGACGGTGGCGGGTGGTGTGACCGCTGCAACAATGGTGATCAAAGACCCCGTTCAACGGCAGATGGCGTTTGAAAGTAAAAATGCGGAGATTGCGAATACCGCATACAACTCTCTATCCCCTGATGAGCGCATTAAGAAAATACCTGTGATTAACAACACAATAAGGAAAGCTGTTCGTTATGGCGGTGGAACACCGGAAGCGGCACAAACGACGCTGAGGGCTCTCTTTGCGGGTGGTCTGGATGAAGATGCTGCGATAAAAATGCTGCCCGACATCATGAAATACGCCACTGCATCGGGCGCTACCCGGAAGACCTGGCAAAGATTGGTATCGGTGCAATTAAAAATTTTGGGATTAAAGCTGAAGATCTGCCTGCGGTTTACGACAAAGCCATTCGCTCTGGTGAAAACGGGAAATATGAGCTGGCAGATATGGCCCGCTCGTTGTCGTTGTCGTTGTCGTTGTCGTTGACGATGACGATGACTAAAGCTAACTCTGTAGGTATGTCCGGTCTGGGGGATCTGGATAAACTGCTGGCGATGCTTCAGGCTAACGCGGAGACAGCAGGAGATAACAGTGCAGCATCAATAAATGTTAACAACTTGCTGGATAAATACACCAATGCCGACACGCAAAATGCCCTGAAAGGCTACAAGTTCCGCATGAAGGATGGCCGTACAGTAGGCTATACCGACTATATGGCTGAGAAGCGTTTGCAGGGGCGCAACTGATGCATTCACGGGAGCGGTGGACGGCATTGTTTTATCGGATAAGCGTGTGCAAAAGTTACGCACGGCGGCTCAGAAATACAAAGGTACTGATAAAGAAAAGGACATTCTTGCATCACTTGATTTGGTGATCTCATCCATCACGTCAAAGATTGTGGCCGACCAGCAGGCTGGGATGGCGTTAAAAACAAGTATTCTCAAAAAAGACTTTATCAAAGAACAAATTACCGGTACGAAAAACGCGACAGGCGCGGGGGCTGATTCGTTTGCAGTCATAGCATCGACATCGGCGTACAAATCACAGCAATTTGAATCAGAGAAACTTTTTTCAGAACAAGACGCCGCAAAACCGTTGGGTGACTGGTACGGCGACTTGGTTTCTAAGCTGACCAGCTACGCCCAAAAATACCCAGAGTTAACAACTGCGCTGTCTGGTGCTACAACGGCGATCACGGCATTAGGCGCAGGTGCCTATACCATCGGTGGGTTGCTGGCAGCCTGGAAAATTTTATATGGCCCGCCCACCGCGACCTCTGGTATCAATCCACCTCCCGTTCCTCCAGGCACTAACGCGCCGACAGTGACGCCCCCTGGAACACGTATGCCTAATTTGTGGGGGCGATTAGGTCGTATCGCCGGAAAAGCCTTAGTCCCGCTTTCCGTCTATCAGGCAACGCAGGATGCACCACTGGTGCAGGTTGAGCGCGGTGATAACGACGCTCGCCAGCGCCTGTCGACGAATCAGTATGCGAACGATACCGAGCGGCTACAGGATTCTCTGCGGGCGCAGCCTGGCGCACTGGATGCCTGGGACGAAATCAAGGCATGGTGGAATAAACCCCGCGCTATAAATATCCCCAGCCCGGAAAGCTATGGGGTTCCCGGTTATGTCACTGCTGCGCCCACAACGTTTCCGCTGCTGAACCAGGACACCGGCATTCGTCCGCCGCCCGTTCCTGGCACGTCAGCGGATAATGGCACGGTTATTCGTCCCGCTCCTGATGTTCGTGTCGAACAGCTTACAGTATCAACCGATAAAAAAGATGACAGTTCAACCTGGTGGAGCAAGCCAACCAATATCGGCAATGGTCTGCCGCCTGCCGTGCTCGGTCTGCCTGACTGGATGCGCCCCATGCCTGCACCGATTCAGCCCAAACAACCCGAGCGGCCGATCCAGGCAACGATCCGCCTTGAGGTGGATGGCCGTGTCCTGGCAGAAACCGCCAATGAAATTAACAGCCAGCAGGCCACGCGCGGTTCAAATGGAGCGTACCAATAATGTCCTGGGAAGATTCGTTACAGTATGCCTCTTTCCGAGGCGTTAAATTTGATGTGATCAATGCCCGCGACAGTGCGCAGCGTGACATGGCCCAGCACGAATACCCCAATAAGGACAGCGCGGATATTCAGGATTTAGGCCTCAAGCCGCACAGTTCGCAGATCCAGGCGGTCATCTGGGGTGATGATTACGAGTCACGTCTCCAGTCGCTGCTTGAAACATTAAGAAAGCCTGGTGCAGCCGAGTTGATACACCCGATTTTTGGTTCAATGCCAAACATGCTGGTCAGCGTGTTACAGGTCAATCATGATGCCGAGTATGTGGATTATTGCACGCTGGATCTTCAGTTTGTGCAGTCAAAAACCGGCAACCCGTTTTTCGTCAAAGACTCCCCGTTATCCAAAGCAGACGAGATTTTTAACCAGGTACAGGCCGCGATAGACAGTGCCAATACCCTGATGGAGAACATCACACAGCCGTTGCGCACGGCGCGTAAAATGATGAATAAGGTGCGCGGTCTGGCAACAACCTCCCTCAACATGACAACCATATTCCGCAGTGACATAAGCGGGTTTATCAGCGGCACCACTGACTTTATCAATTCACCCTCGGCTTTTTTCAGCGACCTGCGCTCCGCGCTGTCGTTAAAAATGGGCGCATCTAAAAGCTCTCTGCACGCAACCTATGTCAACAGCGGCGGTGGTGCCTTATTGGCCGGGGCGTCATCGTCCGGCAGCAACGCGTCCGGGGGAGGCACTTCTAGTGGCAGCACATCCGGAAATACAGCCGTATCGGCAACCACGGGCAGTGTATCAACGGCAGTGACTCAGCAGCAGATTGCCACCGCCAATTACACCGCCGCTCCCACCGTCATCATGGCTGACTGGACGAGCGCTTATTCAGCGTTGCAGACCGTCCAGGCCATGCCGGTTAATCTGGTGAGCGGGCGTATCGATACGCCGGTTGATATGCCTCAGAATCTTGTCGCGGGTGATATTGTCGAACTGATAACGATTGTCGCTGTGGCCGTGGCACTGGAGGCCGTTGATGAAGCCAGTGCCATTCTCAGTGATAGTGCGCTCTCAGCGGTATTAACACCAGTCGATATCGAGAAGGTCGCCAACGAAACGCGGCAGATGATACAGGACGCCATCAATATCACCCGGACAACCTACGCACCGGCGATGGACGAAATCAGCAGCAGTGCTCAGCCTCTGGGATTGTCCTATGAACCGGTTATCAATCAGTTGGCGACTGTCGCGGCGGCGGTGCAGGCGCTGGCCGAAGCGGTGATCAACGAAAAACCCCAACTGATGCAGAAAACCGTCACTGCGCTAGGCAACCTTCACCTTATGGCTCACCGCTGGTTCGGGGACTATTCCCGCGCGGCAGAGCTGCAACGCCTCAACCCGCAATTACGTGACCCGAATAACCTGGCGATGGGGGACGAACTGAATGTCTACGCAGAATAATCCCGCCACCGATAAGGCAGCAGTGTCCGTTATCATCAACGGTAAACAGCACGGCGACTGGTCACGTTACCAGATTGATTCCGACTTCCTGATCCCTGCTGATGCCTGGAGCGTTAGCCTGGGACTGCCCGAGGGGAAATTTCCGGCTGACGTGGTACGCGGAGCGCCAGTCATGGTCAAGGTGGGCGATGATACTGTGCTGACCGGGCGTATTGACGGCGTTCAGCGCGCCGTGGCGCGTGGCGGTGTCACACTGTCGCTCTCAGGGCGTGACAGCGCGGCTGTGCTGGTCGATTGCGCGGCACCGATACTCACCACACGCCAGATGGAGCTGCTGGACGTGGTGGCGCAAATCGTGCGCCCGCTGGGTATCACGAAGATCCTCATTGAGTCCGAGGGAACGATCCGCAGCGACAAAATCAGTGCAGAGCCTGGCTAACGCGCCTGGGACATGCTGCTGCGAGCCTGTGCTGCGCGTGGTCTGTGGCCGTGGTTCGCACCGGACGGGACGCTGGTCATTGGTGGCCCGGATTACACCAAACCTCCGGTGGCATCACTCATCATGCGTCTGGATGGTAAGGGCAATAACGTGCTGTCGTTGTCCGATGCCAGTTCGATAGATAAATCCTTTTCAGAGTTGACGGTATTAGCCCAAAGCCACGCGCACTCGTCCACGAAGCAATCTGCGATCATCGACGTGGGGGATGATGCAGACAGCGACATTGAACTGAGTACCGGCGTCGCCGAGACCGGCCAGCACGGTATGAAAGCGGTGGTAAAAGACCCGACGGTCAGTTACTACAGACCCCAGGTGATGGTCGTGGGTGATGCGGACAACCAGGAACAAATCAACTACCGCGCCCGCAAGGCACTGTCAGACGCGCGTTTATCCGGTTACAGCCTGACGGCCATTGTCCACGGACACCGTACCTCGGACAGTGTGTTATGGGAGCCAGGGCAGCGCATTCACGTTATCAGCGAGTACCACAGCATTGATGCGGTGTATTTTCTGATGGGGCGCGAGTTTAACGGTGGCCGCCCGAGCGGCACAACCACCACGCTCAGGCTCAAAGAGGATGGTGTCTGGATACCCGACGCCTATACGAAAAAGAAAAAACAACGCAAAGGCAAAGGAGAAACAGAAATTGTCGATGTGGCCTGATATTGAAAGGCGTATTAACGGGGCGTTAAACCGTATTCGCCTTGCATTTCGAACCCGTTTAACGCGGGTAAACAGCAATGGCCCGTTGCAGACCTTCCAGGCTAAAGGGCTGGCCGGAGAGTCCTTGCAGGACAGTGAACTGTTTCAGCACTACGGCTTTACCTCAAACCCGTTGCCGGGAACGATGGCAATCGTATTACCGCTGGGCGGGCGAACGTCACACAGCATCGTGATTGCGACAGAGCACGCCGCCTATCGCTTGCAGGCGCTCAAGTCTGGCGAAGTGGCGCTCTATACCGATGAAGGCGCTAAAATTGTGCTTAAGCGCGGGCGTCTGATAGAAACGGACTGCGATGAGTTCTGGGTTAACTGCAAACAATTTGTTGTCAACGCCGAAGAAAAAGCCGATTTTAATACACCGATGGTCACGGCCAGCGAGCAGGTCACTGCTCAGGACAAAATCACCGGCAAGGAAGGTATGGCTATCAGCGGCGGCAGCGGTGCCTCGTTTACGGGTAATGTCACGCAAACCGGTGGCAATTATTCGACAGACGGCGATGTCATAGCGGGTAAGATTAGCTTGACGTACCACGGCCATAATGGCGACTCGGGCGGCAAGACTGGCCCGGCAAACCCCTCTTAACCACTGAACCCCTTCCACTGCCTCCCTTGTATCCATGCTGCCATTCTGGCGGCATGGATAATTTACTGAACCCGACAACCGGCGACTACACCGGAACGACGACAACGACATTAGCCAATTCCGTTTACCTGCACCTTGTAACGCCATTAGGCTCATGGTGGCTGACCCCTTGCTGGGCTCCCGACTGCAGCTGCTTGCGCGGGAAAAAGACGTTTCGCGCGTGTACAAACTGGCTCAGCAATACGCTGAAGAGGCGTTGCAACCGCTGATTGATGATAAGCGCGCCACGTCGGTTTCAGTCTCAGTCTCTGCCGGGAACCCTGGCTGGGCCATTCTGCTGATTGACGTTGTTGATGCCACGGGACAAAAGCAGACCTTTAAACATCTGGTGAGGGTGAGCTGATGCCGCACATCACCCCCACCTTCGAGGAAACCCGCACCCGGATATTACGTGATATCCGTAACCTGTTACCCGATGCCGATATCGGCAAGGATAGCGATTATTATGTCCGGGCCTCGTCGGTTGCCAGCGTCGCCACCGCTGTGTATCAGCATCAAGGCTGGATTGTCCGGCAGATTTTCCCCGACACCGCCGACACCGAGTTCCTCGAAATGCACTGTCGGTTACGTGATATTTCACGTAAAGCGGCGACGACGGCCACCGGCACCATCACTGCAACCGGTAATGTGGGCGCACCTGCAACGGCAGGGCTGGTTATCACTGTCGGCAGCCTGTCCTATACGACGACGGCGGCAGGAAAGGTCGGCGCGGATGGCACGGTGGTTATTCCTGCTGTGGCATCAACCAGCGGTGCAGCAGGCAACACGACGGCCACAGTAGTAGGGACATTCGCCAGTGCGCCGTTTGGTTTTGACAGCACCGTCACGGTCAGTGTGATGGCGGGCGGAACCGACAGGGAGACGGATGCCGAAATACTGGCCCGTCTGCTTGAGTTGATCAGGCGTCCGCCCGCCGGTGGCAATAAATATGACTATAAACGCTGGGCGCTGAGTGTGACCGGTGTGACCTCGGCTTATGTCTACCCGTTGCGTCGTGGGCTGGGGACGGTGGATGTGGTGATCACATCAGCGGATGGCCTGCCGTCTGCTGACATCATTAGCGCGGTGCAAGCCTATATTGATGACGTTCGCCCGGTAACGGCAAAAAATACAATGGTACTCGGCCCCACCATTAAAAATATCGATATTACCGTCGGGGTTTTATTAAATGGTATTTCGCTTGCTGATGCCACCGCCGCCATTATTACCGCGCTGACTGATTATATCAAAACACTGGCTCCCGGCGACCCGTTTATTCATAGCCAGGCAGAAATGATTATTTCGCAGGTGTCCGGGGTGGTTGATCGCAATATCACACTCCCGGCAGGTAACGTTTATCCGATCACTAATGAAAATAAGATTGAATGGATACACGCCGGAAATATCAGGGTGGTGCCATTATGAGTGCCAAAACACTGCTAGGGTTACTGCTTCCGCCTGTTGCCTATGACACGACACAGCCTCGTCTTGCCGCCGAACTGGCAGCGGAAGGGGCTGCACTGGATACGGCACAACAGCTATCCGACCGTGTCTTAGGGGGCATCACACCCATTTATGCACAAAGCCTGCTGACTGACAGGGAGCGCGTTCTCGATATTACGCCAACACCGGACAGTAATTACCAGCAGCGCCTGGGAAATGTACTGATAAAAATTGCTGAAACCAGCGGGCTGAGTATTCCCTATTTTATCCGGCTGGCATCCCGGTTGGGGTATGCCATCACCATTGATGAACTGCATCCGTTCAGAACCGGCACCAGCCGCTGCGGTGAACGCCTGATGGTGCATGACGCCATATGGACGTGGCGTGTGAATGTGTTTGGCGTATCGGCCAAAAAATATTATTTCAGAACGGGTTTATCGGCTGTCGGCGAACGCTTAATGGAGTTTGGCGACACCGTTATTGAATCGGTCTTTAACGATTTAAAACCCGCTCATACATTCTGTTATTTTTCGTATCAGGATAGTTAATCATGCAAAACCTTATGCCCCCCATTGAATCGCCTGATAATGTTTTTCATGATGGCAATCCGTTAACGGGAGAGCTGGGAACCATTGTCACCGCGTTATTTATGAATAATGTTCAGGCTGCAATCAGAAATGCGCAGGCTGAAATTATTGCTATTATGACCGATGCGGGTATTGCGACCGATGCCGGGAAAAGCGATCAATTGCTGGCAGCATTAAAAAAGACATTCGCGTTAAATGCCAGTCCAGTTCTCACGGGTAATCCTACGGCTCCCACGCAACCTAAAGCCGATAACAGCACAAAATTAGCGACAACCGGACACGTTAAATTGGTAGCTGCTGACTATGCACCGCTGGCAAACTCGACGTTGTCTGGCAAGCCGACTGCTCCAACGGCGGCACAAACCTCTAATGATAAGCAACTCGCCACCACGGCGTTTGTAAAAGCAGCCGTTGCTGCCCTCGTTGATTCATCACCCAGTGCGCTTGATACGTTAAACGAACTGGCCGCCGCTCTGGGCGACGATGAATGCAGCTTTGGCGGCCAAAGCGCCACTGGCTTCACCTGCGCTAACCGGGGCACCAACAGCCCCGACCGCAGCCGCAGGCACGAACTCAACGCAGATTGCGACAACCGCGTTTGTCGCAGCGCTGGCCGCAACAAAAGCCTCGCTGGCATCCCCTGCATTTACAGGAGCGCCCACAGCCCCGACTGCTGCCGCAGCAACCAATAACACGCAGCTAGCGACAACTGCACACGTTAAAGCGGCGATTGCAGCAGGAACGGCAGCAGCAGCGGGAAAATTAGCGACACCTCGAAAAATTAATGGGGTTTTGTTTGATGGTACTGGCGACATCAATTTATCTGCAGAAAACCTCGGCTTAGTAGCAATTGTAGAAACGGGTTCGGGTACCGGTTACTACTGGAGAAGGTTTGCAGACGGGAAAATTGAGATTTTTTCGCGTTTCAATCTCACCTTGGGTGGGCCGCTTGACGTTGTTTTCCCAATAGCTTTTACAGCACCACCTCTCATTTTCATCCAAGAGAACGGAGGGGCAAAAGTGAATGGGTGGGTGCTGCGCGTCCGAGGTTTATCAAAAGCAGGGTTTTCTGTAGCGTGGAATACTTGGAGCCCTTGCGGCTCGGGTGCAGCAATTGACGTTTGCTATCATGCCTTAGGTAATTGAGTAATAACCATTATTCACTGAACCCTTTCAGATGGATGAGCAATGATATTGGGTGGTCAAATGATCGATGGAACAAATCAATAAATAATTATTGATCTGTAAAATCGATCATAAAGGTAAGAATGGACACCTAATGTATAAAAAAGCATCTCGCATATTAACAAAACCGGAAATCATCACCGATAACGGAACCATTGTCGGTTATGGTTCTCGAGAGCTCAGAGTCGAAACAGTACCGTGTTGGTTAGCAAGAGTCATCGTATCAAGCAAGCACTATAGCAAGCGTTTTGTTAATAATTCCTATCTTCATTTAGGTGTGTTTTCGGAGCGAGAGTTGGTTGGCATTATGCAGTGGGGCTACGCATTAAACCCCAGTTCCGGTGGTCGCGTTGTCACTGGAACAGGAAATAAGGAGTATATGGAGCTAAATAGACTCTGGTTGCATGACAGTATGCCTAAAAACTCAGAGTCCCGAGCCATAAGTTACGCATTAAAAACAATTAAACTTCTGCTTCCTTGTGTTCAGTGGGTGCAATTGTTTGCAGATGAGTGCTGTGGTAAGCAGGGAGTTGTGTATCAAGCGAGCAATTTCGACTATATAGGCAGTCATGAATCAACGTTCTATGAGCTGGATGGTGAGTGGTATCATTCTATTGCTATGAATGCTATAGCTCGGGGTGGTGTTCAAGGACGCTACTTGCGAGAAAATCGAGCTAGGGCGACTGAATGCCGTTTTAAGCAGTTCAGGTACATTCGATTTCTACATAATAATGCCCGCAAGAGATTAAACGAAAAGCTGTTTCAAGTTCAACCATACCCCAAGCCGCTCTAAAGCTGCGAATCATTTTACATAGTGCAAAACCCCTGATT
>NZ_PEHF01000079.1 GCF_015762685.1 Candidatus Symbiopectobacterium sp. 'North America'
CCATAAAGACGCCGGATAGATTTAAGCAAGCCCAACATCAATCGAAAATCAGTGTTGCAAAAACGGGGGGTGACTATAGATTTTTATAGTGATTGCCGCTCAATCGCGATCAAAAGGTTTCCCAATTCTGATTGTCATCCGGCTTGACCCGTTTTGTGCCTGCCGCAGGCAACGCAGGGTTGCTCTGCACTGACGTTGGCGCAGCAGCGCCCGTCGAGGCTGCCAGCGCGCGGGTGGGCACTGACGAAACTATCTGGAATACCGCAACCGCCTGCGTTAAACGCCCGGCCTGATCCTCCAGCGATACCGCCGCCGCATAGGCCTCCTGCACCAACGCTGCATTCTGCTGCACTGCACTATCCATTTCCGACACCGCCTGACTCACCTTGCTGATGCCTCGGCTCTGTTCATCAGACGCGGAGGCGATTTCCCCCATGATGTCAGTCACGCTGGTGACCGCCTGAACGATCTCCCCCATGGTTTCTCCCGCCTGTGACACCAGATGCGCGCCGGTATCAACCAGGAGACCGGACTCACCAATCAGGGATTCGATCTCTTTTGCCGCCTGTGCACTGCGCTGCGCACTTCACCGGCCACCACGGCAAACCCGCGCCCTTGCTCACCGGCACGGGCGGCTTCAACGGCGGCATTCAGCGCCAGAATGTTGGTCTGGAAAGCATGACGGAAGTAATGTCCGACTGGTAGAAATATCGCTCATGGTGGTCACCACGTTATTCACGATATCATCGCCCTTCTCCGCTTTGGTTGAGGCATTTTTCGCCAGTTGGCTGGCATGGTGGGCGTTATCGGAGTTTTGTTTCACCGTAGCCGTCAGTTGTTCCATACTGGCGGCCGTCTCTTCTAGCGCGGCGGCCTGCTGCTCCGTGCGTGAGGATAGATCGATGTTACCCGCAGAAATTTCCGTGGCCCCCAGATGAATCGCCGTTGCCCCTTCGAGCACCACACTAACCGTTTCTGCCAATGCTGCCTGCATATTCTGGACATTCTGTCTCAGAATACCAATTTCGTTACGCCCCATCTCACTAGCACTTTGGGTTAAATCCCCGGCGGCAATACGTTGAATGCGCGTCACCAACCGATCCAGCGGAGCCAGTAATGCATTGCGGATAATCACGTAGATGATCGCAGCCATCACAATGGAAGCCACAAAAGAGAGCGCCATCAGCATAAAGCCCCGGCGCGAATTGGCCTCGGCGTGCTGGTTGATTTGCGTAGCGTTATCCGTCAGATAACGCACCGCTTTACGCACCGATTGCGCGTAGTTCTCGTCCAGTTTGCGCGCTTCATCGCTTTCCAGTGAAATGACTTCTTCAAATTCGCCTCGCTTCGCCGCCTGGATGATCAGTTTGACCGCCTTATCGCGGTATGCCGCGTAGTTAACGGCGAGCTCATCATCCAATTCAGCGGGCGCGTTGAATTTATCCGGCCGGGCCAGATATTCATCGAAGCGTTTTTGTGAGCTTTTTACCCGGTTTTCCGCCAGTGTCAGTGCGCTTTTATAACCCTCTGCATCACCAACGCGCAACTGATCCATGCTGCTGCTGATGCCAGCACGCACATCAGAAACCAGGTTAGCCCGATCTAATGCATCATTACTCTGTTTAAGAAAATAACTCGCCGTACCGATGGAGATAGCGAACAGTAATAAAATAATCGTTAACAGACTAATAAATAGCGTAACAAGTCTGATGTTGTTGATATAAGCTGAATTTCCTTTTAACTCGGACATGACTGTTATTCTCACTTCGACAACGGCTGGTATGGATATCCCTTCCGCAATGCATCATGAACAGCATTGGCGTTGCTAAAAAAACATCGTCAGATTCATGTTTTATCGGCAATGGCGTGAAAACATCCATCTTGAAGTCGTGATCATAATCACACTTCAAATAAAGTGGCGTTGTTTTTCTAAAAATAAGAAATATGTTTTCATATTATATAACGCGTCACATTATCAGGATAAAGGTGTGGTCGGCGTGACATATTCCGCCAGCGCATCATGTTGCAGCACAAATTCGATAAAGCAGGCCATTGCGGGAGAATTAAGTTTCCTGCTGGGATAAACCAAATAGAGTTCATTAGGTTCTGCACGCCATTCAGGCAACACGCGCACCAATGGTCGGGACAGATCGACTCCATCGACAAGAAACGCGGGCAACAGGGTAATGCCCGCGCCCGCCATCGCACATTCACGGGCATACAGCAGATTGTCCGTGGTGTGCGTCAGCGGAAGCAGCCAGCGATAATCCTCACTGCAGCGCTGCAATGACCACTCCGCCCAGGCACGATGGGCAATGCATTGGTGAGACTGAAGCTGCTGCGGATGCACCAATGCCGGGTGGCCCGCCAGATAGTGCGGCGATGCCACCAGATAACGCGGCGTCACACCCAACGGTCTGCCAATCAGAGACGAATCCAGCGGCTTGCCGGTGCGAAAGGCCACGTCAAACCCTTCATCGACTAAATCCACCAGCGTGTCAGAGATGGCAATTTCCAGAGATACGGCGGGAAAGCGGCGCTGAAACTCGGTGGTCAAGCGCGCCAGCAGCGTGGCACCGAAACCAGCCGGGCTGGTGATGCGAAGCCGCCCGCTCGGATTATCACGTAAATGTTGAATAGCGAGATCGGCCCGCTCACTGGCATCAGATAGCGCTCGCCAGCAAACGTCAGGCTGATCTTGCGCGTAGTGCGGTTTAGCAGCCGTAACCCAAGCTGCTGTTCGAGCTGACTGATACGCAAATTGAGGCTGGATTTGGCCATGCCAGCCTTGAGCGCGGCCTGTGTCACACTGCCACATTCGGCTACTAGCGCAAACAGAGCCATATCTTGCCACTGCCTGAACATGGAAGGTTTAAACATAACTGTTCGCCTATAACAAACACTTCGTTAATGATTGTCCATCTTATCAGCACGATGAGTTCGTTCTACACTTTTCTCATCGAAACAATGAGTAACAGATCATGACCGTACATGCTATTGCCGTTGACCCACAACATCCCGAACGTTTTATCGCCATTACCCAAGAGCAGCCGCAACCTGGCCCATACGATCTGCTGGTTGAGGTAAAAGCGGTATCCATCAATCCTGTCGATACCAAAGTCCATGCCGGTTTGCGGAAAAACGAATTGGCTGAGCCACGCGTGTTAGGCTGGGATGCCAGTGGTACCGTACTTGCCATTGGCGATCGCGCCAGCGGTTTTCAGGTGGGCGATGAATTGTGGTATGCCGGCGATATCACACGCGCTGGCAGCAAGAGCTCGCATCAACTCATTGATGCATGGATTGTGGCGCATAAACCGGTATCCCTTGACTGGGCCGCCGCCGCTGCGCTGGTTTGCAGATATTGGGCAGCAATGTTGATACCTTGCTCGGCAAAAATGGTGTTGATGGCCGTCAGTTCGCCCGGGCGATTTTCGTGAATGTGCAGCAAACGAGCGCGATCGCTCTGCACCGGCAGGGAAACTTCCGGGAAGTTAACCGCGGACAGCGTCGAACCGTTGTCTGAGTACTTCGCCAGTTTACCAGCCACTTCCGTATCGATGTTCTCCTGCGCTTCCTGAGTGTAACCGCCAATGTGCGGCGTCAGCAGCACGTTGTCAAACTCCAGCAGCGGAGACACAAACGGGTCAGTATTGGTGGCTGGTTCTTGCGGGAATACGTCAATCGCAGCACCGGCAATGTGTTGGCTACGCAGTACTTCACACAGAGCAGGGATATCGACGACCGTACCGCGCGAAGCGTTGATCAGGATAGAACCCGGCTTCATCAGCGCCAGCTCATCTGCGCCCATCATGTTCTGGGTGCTCGCCGTTTCCGGTACGTGCAGGCTAACCACGTCGCTCATGTTCAGCAATTCGGACAGATGACGCACCTGCTGAGCATTACCTAACGGCAGTTTGCTCTCGATGTCGTAAAAGTAAACATGCATCCCCAGGCTTTCGGCCAGGATACCCAACTGGGTGCCAATGTGGCCGTAGCCAATGATGCCCAGTTTTTTGCCGCGCGCTTCAAATGAGCCCACAGCCTGCTTGTGCCACACACCACGGTGCGCTTTGGCATTGGCAGTAGGAACGCCGCGCAGCAACAGCAGCATTTCGCCAATCACCAGTTCCGCTACGCTGCGGGTATTGGAGGAGGGAGCGTTGAACACCGGGATGCCGCGCTTGGTGGCAGAAGGCAATTCAACCTGATTGGTACCGATGCAAAAACAGCCCACGGCAACCAGCTTTTCTGCGGCAGCAAACACTTCTTCCGTCAGATGAGTACGGGAACGCAAACCGACGAAATGCGCGTCAAGGATGGAGGCTTTCAACGCTTCCGTATCCAACGCACCTTTATGGTATTCAATGTTGGTGTAACCCGCTGCGCGCAGATTTTTCAACGCGCTGTGGTGAACCCCTTCCACCAGGAGGAATTTAATCTTGTCTTTTTCCAGTAATACCTTTGCCATTTCCCGACCTTATTTTCAGACTTCAGATGCCAATGAACCCATTTGCCAAACAGCCTCTGCCAACATAACAAAAATTACGCCAGCAGCAAGACAATCGATTGCTTCCCCGATGCTGCCAACGGCGTCACAAACTCCCTTTTACAGTAAAAAATAGGGATAACGCGTCACCTTGCCAGATGCCAAGGGAACAAAATAAGAAAAAGTGATATTAAGTACCAAAAGTGAGACTTTAACAACGGTGGGGTTTTTAAGCAAAAAAATCGGACGTTAGCACCTTCAATGCCAACGTCCGACGCGCAGGGGAGAAATTACTTCAGGGTTTTTACACCGTCCGCGGTACCGACCAACGCAACGTCAGCGCCACGGTTGGCAAACAGACCGACGGTCACCACACCCGCAATCCCATTGATACGGTTTTCTACGGCAATGGCATCTGAGATATCGAGGTTGTGCACATCCAGAATGACGTTGCCGTTGTCGATGACTACGCCCTGACGATAGACCGGCTGGCCGCCCAGTTTCACCAGCTCACGCGCCACGTACGCACGGGCCATGGGGATCACTTCCACCGGCAGCGGGAATGTGCCCAGAATATCCACCTGTTTGGAGGCATCGACAATACAGATAAACTGACGCGCGATGGCAGCAATGATCTTCTCACGCGTCAGCGCAGCGCCACCGCCTTTAATCATTTGCATGTGCGGGTTGATCTCATCAGCACCGTCCACATAGATATCCAGTTCATCAACCTCGTTGCTGTCGAACACCGTAATTCCTAAGCTTTTCAACTTTTCGGTAGACGCCACAGAGCTGGATACTGCGCCTTTAATCTGGTGTTTGATGGAACCCAGCGCGTCAATGAAGTGCGCTGCCGTTGAGCCCGTCCCCACCCCAACAATAGTATCCGTGCGGACATAATCCAACGCGGCCCAGCCGACTGCCTTTTTCAGTTCATCTTGTGTCATGGTCTGTATCGTGCCTGCAAATTACAGTGAGAAGAGAGAGGCGTATTATAGAGCAAGCGCCACCGAAAACGACGCCAATCGCCGCGCGTCCTTCGATTATTTTCGGCCATCAGTGTGAAATGGGACAAATTTTTAGCGTGTTCCGTCGGAAAAATGTGGCATAGTGCAAAGACCAAGTTTTATCCATAGGAAATGGCACCTTCATGAAACGACTGGACTATCGCACACTTCAGGCTCTGGATGCCGTCATCCGTGAGCGCGGATTTGAACGCGCCGCGCAAAAATTGTGCATCACTCAATCCGCCGTTTCACAACGCATCAAGCAGTTGGAGAACCTGTTCGGACAGCCACTGTTGGTCAGAACCATACCACCGCGTCCCACCGAACAAGGACAAAAACTGCTGGCGCTGTTGCACCAAGTGGAGTTGCTGGAAGAAGAGTGGCTGGGCAACGATGCCAGCAGCGATATCCCGCTGTTGCTGTCGCTGGCGGTCAACGCCGACAGTTTGGCAACCTGGCTGTTACCTGCGTTGCAACCAGTGTTGGTCGATTCCCCCATTCGTCTCAACCTGCAAGTGGAAGATGAAACCCGCACGCAAGAACGCTTGCGCCGTGGTGAAGTGGTCGGTGCCGTCAGTATCCAGCCGCAGCCGTTGCCGAGTTGTCTGGTGGATAAGCTCGGTGCGTTAGACTATCTGTTTGTTGCCTCACCAGATTTTGCCGCACGCTACTTCCCGAACGGCGTGACCCGTTCCGCGTTGCTGCGCGCCCCTGCGGTTGCCTTTGACCATCTGGATGATATGCATCAGGCATTTTTGCAGCAGAATTTCGATCTCTCGCCCGGCAGCGTTCCCTGCCATATCGTTAACTCGTCAGAAGCGTTCGTACAACTTGCACGACAGGGCACCACCTGCTGTATGATCCCGCACCTGCAAATCGAGAGAGAATTGGCAAACAGCGAGCTGGTCGATCTGACGCCGGGCCTGTTTCAGCGCCGTATGCTTTATTGGCACCGCTTCGTGCCAGAAAGTCGGATGATGAGAAAGGTGACGGATGCCCTGCTCTCGCATGGGCATCGCGTATTGCGCCAGTCCTGACGCGCGTTAGTCAGTCGTTACTGATTAGGTTGCAGTTTGAACACTACGTCAACCTAATCGTCAAACTGGATGCTTTGCTGCTCGTAAGTTTGCGCCACATCGGCCTCTGCCGCGACGCCCGCCGCTTTAAACATCCGGGCCATGGGAACGGGCTGATAGTTGGCAACCTGATAGCGGATGCTGTAAATCGGTCCCAGCTTGGCGTTGAATCCGATTGCCAATGCTTTCGCCTGGCTGGTCGCCGTTTCGATTGCCCGCTGACGAGCCTGCTCGCGATAGCCCTCCGGGTTGGCAACTCCCAACTCCACGCTGCGGATTTCCGTCAACCCCGCGCGCAGCGCACCGTCCAGTAAGGCGTTTAGCTGATCCAGTTGGCGTACGGTTACCGCCACCTGACGCACCGCACGATACCCTTTCAGTTCAGAACGACCATCTTTCAGAAAATCGTATTCAGGATGGGTACGCAGGTTGGCGGCGCTGATATCTTTTCTCTCAATACCGTGTTTTTCCAGATAGGCAAAATATTGCGCCACGCGGTCGTCCACCTGCTTTTTAGCATCAGCCACGTCTTTCGATGAAACGCTGACCTCAATCGCCAGATTTGCAATATCGGGCGTGGCATCCACGCTCGCTTTGCCCGATGTCACGATGTGCGGTCCGTTCGGCAATTCAGCGGCCTGACCGGACAGTGGAAGCGTACTTAATCCTAACAGGGCGGCTATCGCCAGTACTTTTAGCTTCACAGTGTCGTTTCTCCTGATTCCATTTACTAGTGCGCCGTTGCACGCGACGATGACGGCTGCGCGCCTGTGCGATGAATACGCCTACGGCTATAGATAAACATGGTGTTATTGATAAATATAGTGCACAGACTGGCTTGGCTTAACTATAGATGAATTCCGGAATACCGTAAAAAAACGTCAACTTACAACACTATTGCATACCAGAATGTGCGAGTTGCAGCGCAATACTCCACATGATGACGCCAACAAAGGCATTAATCACGCGCTGTGCTTTTGGTGTGTTCAGCCACGGTGCCAGCCAGGATGCCAGCAACGCCAATGCAAAGAACCACAGGAAAGAAGCAGTAATGGATCCCAAGGCAAACCAACTGCGCGCATCGGGTGCCATTTGCCCGCCAATGCTGCCTTGCACGACAAAAGTATCCAGATACACGTGCGGATTCAGCCAGGTGACAGCCAACACCGTAGCGATAACGCGCCAGCGACTTTGCCGTACGATATCCACGCTCACCACGTCGAGCTGACGCTTGAAGACCACGTTAAACGCGCCCCAGCCATACCAAAGCAGAAACGCAACGCCTCCCCAGGTGATCAGTAACAGCAACAGCGATGACTGACTCAGCAGCGCGCTACCGCCAAAAATGCCGGCGCAGATCAAAATGACATCGCTCAATGCGCACAGCAGGGCAATCATCAGATGATACTGACGCCGAATCCCCTGATTCATCACGTAAGCGTTTTGCGGCCCCAGAGGCAAAATCATCGCCGCACCCAGAAAAAATCCCTGCCAATACATACCAAATATGGTTCCCTACACTCTCCCGAATGAACAATTTAAGGGAGTGTATGGTGGTTTTTTCATTAACTGAAATTGAAGATTCTAATTATTCATTAGAAAATCTAATTTCGAATATCATGCAATGCAGAATGTGAAATTGACACTGTTTTGGTTCCGGTCTGCTTTTCATTACGTTGCAGTAGGAACGCAATGGCAAACAGCGAAAACATAAAGGGCAGTTCAAACAGCTCTTCCAGCAAATCCGTACGCGCGGTGTCGTAGACAAAGAGAAACGCAAATAAGCGGTGATGTTCGATGGTATCGACGATAACGAAATAGAGTACCAACAATAGGATATCCCACATCGGCAGGCTTTCTTGCCGGAAACGGCGAATAACCTCTCGACGAATCACAGGCAACAGCAGCGCACAGGCCGTCACGCCAATCAACACGATGGAGATAATGCGAAAGTAGAGCTTAGGCTCATCCGGGAAATAATTCCGTCCCCAACTGATCCCCCTGCCAAACAATAAGATCCACCAACTGATGCTCCAGAGCCAAAAGGATTTCGCAGCAGTCTCACGTCGCAATGGCCTGATATAGCACCAGGTGAACAGCGCACAAAACAGCAGCCATAAGGATTGAAACGTCTCAATGACCATCACGGCCTGGCTTTGCGCGGAAAAAAGCCGATTCCCGGTGTACAACAGTGAGATGGCAAAAATCGCGATCGCCACGGTGTGAGGATACAGGGTTTTATCAAGTTTCATAACGCGACACATATCAACCAATAACAACGGTTAGGGTAGGTCGATACGCTGGCTGTTTTTTTGCTTTTCGAGTGAAAGCGTTTAGGCATCCGTGTGCTTAGCACCGGATGCCTAAAAAGGACTAACTAGAATTACGCCTTCGTTGATGTTGACGGGGGTTGATGCAAATGCACATCCATTTGCGGATAGGGAATGCCGATCTGATGCTCATCCAATGCCCGTTTAAAACTTTCTAACAGATCCCATTTCACCGCCATGGCATCACCGTTGGTCGTCCAGACCCATACGACAAAATTCAGTGATGACGCGGCCATTTCATTCAAACGGATGGTGACGCCACGCTCATGCTGGATGCGCTTATCAGCCACGACGATATCCCCCAGCACCGTTTTGACTTGGTCAATATCAGCATCATAGGCCACACCAACGATAATTTCGGTGCGTCTGTCCGGCTCACGACTGCTGTTAATGATGTTTCCGGCAATGATTTTCCCATTGGGAACAACGATGATTTTACCATCTGGAGTGCGCATCGTTGTGGAGAAGATCTGCACCTGCGTCACCGTGCCAGAAACCCCGCCCAGATCGACAAACTCACCGGTACGGAACGGGCGGAACATCACCAGCAGAACACCCGCCGCGAAGTTTGACAGCGAGCCTTGCAGCGCCAAACCCACCGCTAAACCAGCGGTACCCAGTACCGCAATCACCGATGCGGTTTGCACGCCAATGCGGCTCAATACTGCAATCAGCGTAAAGGCAATAATCCCGTAACGCACCAATGCGGCGAGAAAATCCGCCACGGTGGTATCAATGCCCCGCGCCACCATCACTCTGCTGATAACGTTAGATACCACACGCGCCACCAGCAAGCCGATGAGCAAAATGATAATGGCAGCCACCACGTTCACCGCATACTGAATCAGCAGAACCTCATTATTGACCACCCATTGCCCCATACGGCTCAGGCTTTCGGTTACATCCAGTTCTTCCATTTGCACTCTCCCCTTTTTTGCATTTCACCCTTTGAAAGGGATGGTTCACACCCAAAATGGCCGCAAAGCGGGCCAGAAAAAATTAAGGCTCCTGATAAAAGGAGCCTCTTATTTTCATTCATTGCTTATCAATGCACTTATTAATATAGATTACAGTACGTCGATCGCTTTCAGTTCTTTAAACGCTTTTTCTAAACGAGCAACCATGGTTGCCTGGCCAGCACTTAGCCAAACGCGCGGATCGTAGTACTTCTTGTTCGGCTTGTCTGCGCCTTCCGGGTTACCCAACTGCCCTTGCAGGTAGCCTTCGTTCTTTTTGTAATACGCCAGCACGCCTTCCCAGGTTGCCCATTGGGTGTCGGTGTCGATGTTCATTTTGATCACACCGTAGCTCACCGCTTCGGCGATCTCTTCTGCCGTAGAGCCGGAACCGCCGTGGAACACTAAGTCCAGGCTATTGTGCGGCAGGTTGAATTTCTTGGAGACATATTCCTGCGAATTGTGCAGGATTTTTGGCGTCAGTTGCACGTTACCCGGTTTGTATACGCCATGCACGTTACCGAACGATGCCGCGATGGTGAAACGCGGGCTGATGGCATGCAATTTTTCGTAGGCGTAAGCCACGTCTTCCGGCTGGGTGTAGAGTGCGGAGTTATCAAGGTGGCTATTGTCCACGCCATCTTCTTCACCGCCGGTGCAACCCAGTTCGATTTCCAGCGTCATGTTGATTTTTGCCATGCGCTTGAGGTATTCGCTGCAAATCTCGATGTTCTCTTCCAGAGACTCTTCCGACAGGTCGATCATGTGGGAGGAGAACCGCGGTTTGCCGGTTGCGGCAAAGTGTTTTTCACCAGCGTCCAGCAGGCCATCCAACCAAGGCAGCAGTTTTTTCGCACAGTGGTCAGTGTGCAGGATAACAGGAATGCCGTAGTGTTCAGCCATCAGGTGAACGTGTTGTGCGCCAGAGATGGCACCGAGGATAGCGGCTTTCTGACCTTTCGCTTTCAGGCCTTTACCCGCTGTGAACGCGGCCCCCCCGTTAGAGAACTGAACGATAACCGGTGCGCGAACTTTCGCTGCCGCTTCCAGCACCGCATTGACGGAGTCAGTACCGACGCAGTTGACTGCGGGCAGAGCAAAGCCATTTTCCTTTGCTACTGCGAAAACTTTCTGAACGTCATCGCCAGTGATGACACCAGGTTTTACGAAATCAAAAATTTTAGACATGTTACGTGTCCCGTCTCGTTGGCCGTGGAGGGTTGAGATAATTTACTACGGGCCGGACGCATAGCGTCCGACCCCACCGTTGCCCACTCGACGAGGGAGCAACGGGTTGCCGGGTGACACCCCCGGCAAAGCGGCATTAATGCTTAGCACGCTCTTCCAACATGACTACCGCAGGCAGTTTTTTGCCTTCCACGAACTCCAGGAAGGCACCGCCGCCGGTAGAAATATAAGAAATCTTGTCTGCAATACCGAACAGGTCAATCGCGGCCAGCGTATCGCCACCACCGGCGATGGAGAACGCTTCGCTGTCTGCAATCGCCTGAGCGATGATTTCAGTCCCTTTGCGAAAGTTCGGGAATTCGAACACGCCAACCGGGCCGTTCCACAGGATAGTCTTGGCATTTTTCAGAATATCGGCCAGACGCTCAGCGGAGACATCACCCAGGTCCAGAATCTGTTCATCATCTTTGATGGCAGTAACAGACTTCAAGGTTGCGGTTTCGGAGAATTCCGTCGCCACGCGCACGTCGCTCAGTACCGGAATATCGCAGGTTTCCAGCAGTTTTTTCGCTTCAGGGATCAGATCCGCTTCGTACAGCGATTTGCCCACGTTGTGACCCTGTGCCGCCACGAAGGTGTTGGCGATGCCGCCGCCGACGATCAGTTGGTCAGCGATTTTGGACAATGAACCCAACACGGTCAGTTTGGTAGACACTTTAGAACCACCGACGATAGCCACCATCGGACGCTCTGGGTTGCTCAGTGCTTTACCCAACGCTTCCAGTTCGTCTGCCAGCAGCGGGCCTGCACAGGCGATATCAGCAAACTTGCCTACCCCGTGGGTAGAAGCCTGAGCGCGGTGCGCCGTACCAAAGGCATCCATGACGAACACGTCACACAGCGCTGCGTATTTCTTCGACAGCTCTTCGTCGTCTTTCTTCTCGCCTTTGTTGAAACGAACGTTTTCCAGAACCACCAACTCGCCTTCGGCAACATCAACGCCATCCAGATAATCCTTCGCCAGACGAACTGGAGAAGAAATTTTATCTTTCAGATAGTTAACAACCGGCAGCAGGGAGAATTCTTCGTTGTATTCCCCTTCGGTCGGGCGTCCCAGGTGGGAAGTCACCATGACACGCGCACCTTGTTTCAGGGCAATTTCAATGGTCGGCAACGACGCACGGATACGCGCATCAGACGTCAGTTTACCTTCTTTAACCGGCACGTTCAGATCCGCACGAATCAGTACGCGTTTACCCGCCAGATCCAGATCGGTCATCTTAATTACAGACATGGTGAATCCTCTTGTTGATTCTCTTATAAAGTTGTGTGATCGAGATTAAAATTCCTCGAAATTCAATTACATATAACTAAAAACCGTAGGCTGCCATCGCGCGTGTCGTATCCAGCATGCGATTGGCGAAGCCCCATTCGTTGTCGCACCAGACCAGCGTTTTTATCAGATGCGATCCACTGACCCGCGTCTGCGTACCGTCGACAATGGCACTGTGCGGATCGTGATTAAAATCAGCTGAAACTAAAGGTAATTCCGTATAGTCAACTATACCACGAAATGCTCCATGCGCTGATTTTTGAAAAATATTATTGATTTCATTAACATTTACTGCTTGCCTTACCGTTACGCTCAAATCAATGGCAGTGACATTGATGGTTGGCACGCGTACCGAAATCGCTTCAAAACGGTCAGTAAACTGCGGGAAGATGCGCGTAATGCCTGCCGCCAGTTTGGTATCCACCGGAATGATGGACTGGCTGGCCGCGCGGGTGCGGCGCAAATCGCTGTGGTACGCGTCAATCACCGGCTGATCGTTCATCGAAGAGTGGATGGTGGTGACTGTGCCGCTTTCAATGCCGAACGATTCATCCAGCAATTTAATAATGGGGATAATGCAGTTGGTGGTACAGGAGGCGTTAGACACAATGTGGTGTTCTGGCTTCAACGTATCGTGATTGACGCCAAACACCACGGTGGCATCAATATCATTGGCACCGGGGTGAGAAAACAGCACCTTCTTGGCGCCGGCGGCCAGATGTGCTTCGCCGTGCGCACGGCTGCCATAGACGCCGCTGCAATCAAGCACCACGTCGACACCCAGCTCTCGCCAAGGCAGCCCCTCAATTTCACGCTGATGCAATAGCAGAATGGCGTCATCACCCACGTAGAGCTGGTCACATTCCTGGCGTACATCCCAGGCAAAGCGTCCATGGCTGGTGTCATATTTAAGCAGGTGCGCCATACCTTCCGCGCTCGCCAGCTCGTTGATCGCCACCACGCTAATATCGGCCCGACGTCCGGATTCGTACAGTGCCCGTAACACGCTGCGGCCAATACGACCAAAACCGTTTATCGCAATACGAATTGTCATCGCATTCTCTGTATCAAGCTGAACACTCGAATTATGTAGGGCATATGCCCGTCATACTTCACGTTGCAGGTGTGTTGGCTGCGTTCGTTATTCGGCCCATCCCTGGGCCTCACCTCTTACGAGGCCGCCGCACGCGGCGTTCAAACCTGCTCCCGGCAGATTTGTCACCCGAATCACTTACCTGAGTAAGATCATCGGGATTCACTCACTTGCCGCCTTCCTGCAACATGAATTATTTAGGGTATAGAATAATCAGTACCAACAGCGGAATAAACTGTTAAGTAAGACTATTCTCGGGCAACGCCCCTCCCTTGACGATCCATCTGCGGGATAAATTCACCGCTATTCGGGATCAATCGCCCTAATTACGCCAACTGAAACGCTTCAGCCAGCATAATGCAAATTTTCATCAAAAGAAATATCTCGGCCAGAGCGCTTGCATAACAGTGACGCAGTTCAAAGAAAAGGGCTGAATCAGCATGGCAAGAAACGGTGTCTTGCCATGCAAACCGGTGTATCAGACGGGCTTAGTGCCCAAGAGATTAGGGTGGCGCAACATTTCTGCCAACGCCAGCATTGCCAATGATTGCCCATAGGAGCGCTGGCGAATCGGCACATCGGTATATTCTGGCAATGTCATAAATACCGGTGTATCGGAAGAGACTTCCGCCAGTTGCCCTTGTTGATCGATGCGCTCCAGCAGCGCAGCAATAGCGTTAACACCAGCATCAGCAAAGCGGCTATCGAGAATGCCGAGTCGAAACCCTTTCAGAAAAGCGTAGGCGATCGCCGCCGTGGCTGACGACTCCTGATAACTGTGCGGATCGTTGAGCAGCGTGTGCCACATGCCGTTTTCCGCCTGAGCGCTTAACAACGCTTCGCTCTGGCGCAGGAAGTTCTGTTCAATAAAACGCGACGACGCAGAGTGGTTTGCTCGCGTTAATTCCAGCAGTTCAACCGCCGTTATCGCCGCCCAGCCATTGCCCCGCCCCCATAACGCTCCGGCAAAGTGGTGTTTTTCTGTGAAATGCCAGCCGTGCCGCCACAGGCCGCTGACGGGATCGCTTAAAAATTGCGTATGCAACATGAACTGATAGATGGCTTCTTCGCAATAGGCAGGCTTGTTGAGCAGTTGTCCGGCCTTAACGTGGAACAGGCCGCTCATAAACAGGGTATCGACCCACAATTGCCCTTCGTTATTGCGCATAGCCGTGGTGTGGGCGAATTCCCCCATTTCGGTACGCAGCAGGCCCTGATCAATCCACTCGCCGTATTCATTCACCAGCGCGCGCCACTGCGCATTTTCCTGCTGTTTCAGCAGCGACACCAGCGTCAGCATCGGCGCGACGTGGTTGACATTCTTTACTGCCGCCTCAGCCTGATGGCGTTCAAACCAGGCGCTCAGGTAGTCGACATAGGTCTGATCCCCGGTCGCCTGGTACAAGCGCCAAATGCCATATAATCCGACGCCTTGCGACCAGTCCCACAGTTCGATAGACATATCTGAACCGTAGGCACCGATGGATTTAAGATAGGCATCATCCTCACGGATGGCAATGATCTCCTGATACAACGCGGCGAGTTTTGTGGTGATGACTGATTTATCCAGCATGGGTTTCTTCCTGAAGGTTGGGCTACAGAGACGCGCTTAGCAGCAACGTCTCTGTAACGTGGGGAAATTATTCCCCAATGGCGATATTAGCCTCACGCAGCAGCGCGATTAGGTGCTGTTTCATTTCCGGGTTGGGCGGCTTCGCGGGAGCGGACACGGCGGCAGAAATTGACGAACCGGTGAGGCGAATCGCTTCTTTTATCAGGCCGGTAAAAGGCACTTCCAGGGTATAGATCTTCGACAGCACGGCCAGGCGGCGCAGCAGCGCTTGCACCGCAACCATATCTTTATCCAAAAATGCCTGATAGATACCGCAGGTGATTTCCGGTGCAAAATTGGAGGTGGAGGGAATCACGCCATCACCGCTGAGCAGCAGCGTATCGAGGGCGTATTCATCAAAGCCGCAGAACACCAGAAAATTAGGATGACGGCCTTTCACTTCCGTGATCACCTGGCGAATATGGCTCATGCAATCAACGGTATCTTTGATGCCCACAATATTGGCGCAGCTGTCTGCCAAACGACCAATTAACTCTACGGACAGGTTTTGTCCGGTTAATGCCGGGAAGTTATATAATAACTGCGGAATAGCCACCGCATCAGCAATAGACTTGTAATGATTATAAAGGCGTTCATCGGACATCAGTGCATAATAGGGATTCACAATCATCACCGCATCCGCACTAATATCTGATGCGTGTTGCGTTAATGCAATGGCCTCCGCCGTCGAACAAGATGCGGTACCGATAATAACTGGTTTTCGCCCATTAACTTTTGCTACGCAAAATTCAGCAATCGCTTTGCGTTGCTCCTGGGAGAAATTGGCAAACTCTCCCGCACTCCCCAAAAATAAAAAACCGTTTATGGCTGAGTCAATTAATCTTTCAATTAATATTCCCATGCCTTCCGGATCAAATTGACCTTTCGCATCAAGAATTGTTGGAACCGGAGGAATAACACCCGCAAGTGTTTTAAACATAAGTCACCACCTTTTTTCCGTATGTGGAAAATGAATATTATCGCTATAATGAGGGTGGGCGCGCAGTTGGCCGCCGGAATTAAAACTAAAAATTAATCGCTGTTATTCTCTTTTAACGCTTTCAAACCGGCATTGATAACCTCAAGGATCTTGTCGGTATCATATATACAGCCCGCCCAGGTTCCGCCACTGACCGCCTGCAAGGCCGCCCATAAGCGCGTATCGTCGGGTAAATCTGGATGCGCCCGTAATTCAGGATGTACCGGGCGGCTCGCAAGCACGGCGGCCCCCTCTTAAGGAGTTGCAGCCATCGATCTGGGCGGCTTCTTCCATATCACGCGGCACACCGCGCAGGAACTGGATCAGCATGAAGACAAAGAACCCCTGCGTGGCAAAGGCCAGCGGAATATAGAGCGGCATGTAGCTGTTCAGCATGCCCATTTCACGGAACATGATGTATTGCGGAATCAACAACACGGTGCTGTGCAGCAACATGGTGGTGATCAGCGTGGCAAACCAAAAGTTCTTCCACGGAATTTCAAAGCGGGCAAAACCATAGGCCACGATGGTGGAGGAAATCATGGTCAGTATCACTTTCGGGATTACATACTTGAAGGTATTCAGCATGTAATGGCCAAAATTATATTCAGTGCCGGTTTTCCATCCTCGCACAAAACCGTCACTGGTCGGATTCTCCGGCCACAGCCCCAACGTGGTAAAGATCTCATGGTTCGGCTTAAAGGAGGCCGAGAACATCCATACCAGCGGATAAAGCATCAGCAGACCGACAATCAGCAAAATGGTGTAACGGATACTGGCATTGAATTTTTCACGGTGTAACGTCCGGCGTACTTCTGCCGCGGCAATCGCTTCAGCGGACGACACGCCCGTGTGGCCCTGAGGTAAATCAGCCATTTTTGCCCCCTTTATCGGCAGAGTAGAACACCCAGTATTTCGATGATTTAAACGCCACCGACGCAAAGATAGCGACAACCAGGAACAGTACCCACGCCAACGCCGCGCCGTAGCCCATATCGAAATATTTAAACGCGGTATCATAGATATAGAGCCAGAACAAGTAAGTATAGTGGGTGGGTCCACCGCCGGTAATCACATAGGGCGCGGTAAACTCCTGGAACGCCTGAGTGGTCTGCATAATAAAGTTAAAGAAGATCACCGGCGTAATCAGCGGCACGGTCACTTTGATGAACATCTGCCATTTGGTGGCACCGTCAATCATCGCCGCCTCATACTGGGATTGCGGCACGTTTTGCAATGCGGCCAGGAAAATCACCATCGCGGAGCCAAACTGCCAGACGCGCAATAAGGTCACCGACATCAGCGCCAGCGACGGTTCGCCCAGCCAGTTCACCGCTTCAATGCCGAGAATGCCAAGGAAGCTATTTAACAGTCCATCAATGGCAAACAGGGCGCGCCACAGCACGGCAATCGCCACGCTGCTGCTGAGAATCGACGGAATATAATAGGCGGTACGAAAAAAACCGATGCCGCGCAGTTTGAAGTTAAGAACGAACGCAATGCCTAATGCAAACGCCAGTTTCAACGGAATGGTCAGAAAAACATAGGCAAAGGTTACGCCCATGGATTTCCAGAATAATACGTCTTCCGTTAGCATATAACGGTAATTTTCCACCCCGTTAAATACCGGCGGATTCATTAAATCATATTCAGTAAAGCTCAGTACAAACGATGAGACAAAGGGGAATGCCGTAAATATCAACAGCCCTATAATATAGGGTGAGACATAGGCCAGACCCAATAGCTTGTTTTCATTCATGGGTACTTACCTATTGAGATGTAACAGGGTAAGGTTACTCACCCTGTCACAAATAAAAGCCCTGGTATTGAATATCCCCGCTGATTGACTCATATCAGCGGGAACGTGCGTAACAAATTAAAAAGATACTCTTGTCGCCGGGCGTGGATGCTGCATACACCCGGCGTTATTTTTTTGCAGAAAATCGGTGTTTTCTGTCAGATTTTATCAAATACCATCAGATGATTCTTTTCAGTACACGCTCACCTGCTTTCGGAAAACCGGTAGCTACGTCTTCAATAGACAGTTTTCAATAATCATATTGCTGGAAATAATCCAGGAATACGGACAGCAGTTTTTGGTTCTCAAAATAAGAGGAGACTTTCACATCGCCAGTCAGTTTATTCACTTGCTCCAATGACTGAGCCTGAATATCACCGCTTTTCAAGATGCCCTCTTTTTCCAACGTCGCTACAGCGATTTTGATCAGCGGAATAACGCGTTGCAGCCCCATGGTTTTGATACCGGCAGGGTCGTTAAGCATGTAGTTAATGAACTTGGCCGCTTCTTCTGGGTTTTTGGTGCTATTCCCGATAGAGAAAACCTGTGAAGGTTTAAAGAACAAACCGGAATCTTTAGCCCCCGGCAGCATCGGGTACGGCCCCAGCACTAACTGTGACGGCTCTTTGAGGCTGTCGGCGTAAGTGCCTTCTGTGGTCCAGATGTAGGTTCCACCCAGTTTACCTTTCAGCCACGGGCGGATCTCCCAGGCGTTGGCCTTACCGAAGGCGGTAAAATACTTCATGGAAGGAATAACGTGATTATCCACCAGCTTTTTATACAAGCCGAAGAATTCCAGCCACTGTTCCGGGGTGTAATTAAACTGCTTTTTCTCTTCATCGATCATGGCGATATTGTATTTCTGCACCATGTACGAATTGAGGAAGGTCAGAATCGAGGTATCCACCGCGCCGAGGAAGAACGGATAGTATTCATCCCCCAGTTTGCTTTTAAATACCGGACCGGCTTTCAGGATATCATCCCAGGTTTGCGGATATTCCAACCCAGCCTGCTGCCAGACGTTGGCGTTGTAATACATTAAACGGGCGGTTAGCGCGATAGGAATACCGTTCAGTTTTCCGCCGCGCGTTACCAGATTTTTGCCCTGATCGGTAAACTGACTCAGATCTATGTACTGAGACAATTTATTCAGATCGTAAAACCCTTCACCATTTTTGGAGAAAAGCTCTAACCAGTTCCAGTTAATCTGCATCACATCAGGCTCTGTTGAGCCCGCTAGCTGAGTACTGACGCGGGAAAGATAACCATCCCATCTGCTTGACTCTGCTTTTATCGTGACGGTAGGATGTTGCACTTTATACTGTTCGATGGTGGCGCGCGTCGCTTCATGGCGTTGGTTCCCTCCCCACCATGAAAAACGCATTTCAGTGTCAGCATGGCTCAGCCCTGGCGACAACATCATCAATAAAGCGGAATAACGCAGGAGCTTTTTCATTTTCATTTATATCATTCTCCATCATTGATACGTATTGGCAATGTCAGGCATTTATCCGCAGAGTCATATGACGAAGACTTATTAGGAGTCACTGCGTGTAGGGTGCGGATAAAGATCTGTTCTTAAAATCGCTATACCCTAAATAATTCGAGTTGCAGGAAGGCGGCAAGGGAGCGAATCCCGATGCGCTTACATAAGTAAGTGATTCGGGTGAGCGAGTGCCGCCAACGCACATGCAACTTGAAGTATGACGGGTATAATTGGCTATCCATTTCCTCCGATATATTCCCCAGTGTAATATTGGCCATCCCGACAGACGGCCAATCATGTTAAATAACCACCTATTTACGCGGTGGCAGTTTTACCGCCAGATCGTTAATCCGCACCGGCAATTCAGTACGCAAAGAGCGGTTGGCAGCGATACCCGTCAAAATGGAAAGTGCGCCATCCTGATAATCCGCAGCACGGTTCAGCGGGTCGGGTTCCGAGATACCAAACAGATCGCGCAGCATCACATTATCACCGCCGCCGTGTCCGCCAATGCCTTGCACCACGGGCACCACGTACGGCTCGTCAAACATCGGGAACACTTTGATTTCACAACCACGCAGTGCGCCTTCGTCTGATTTTTTGCTGCCGCCGTTAACGTAGGATTTTTCGACCAGCTTCATCTCGATACGACCACGGCTGCCGTTAAACACCACGTTCAGCCCTTCTCACGGCAGATAAGCATTCAGCGAGTAGGTCATGATGGCTTTGCTTTTGTAACGTACGATCACGCCAAGCGTATCTTCGATATTAATGCCATCGTCAAACACGCTCTTATCACGGTAATAACCATCTTCATGCTCGGCGTTGAGGTACAGCGACGTCAGTTGCTTGCTGTCTTTCATGAGCAAGGCAAAGGGGTCGTTGGCCGCCGCCTCGCTACCATGGGAGCGGTTATAAAACTCGGTCACGCCGCGTTCTTCCGCATTGGCTTTGCCGTAAAAACGCAAATCGCCCTGTGCATAGACGGTTTCCGGTTCAGAGTTGAGCCAGAAATTGACCAGATCGAAATGGTGCGTGGATTTATGGACTAACAGGCCGCCGCTGTTACGTTTGTTGCGGTGCCAGCGGCGGAAATAATCTGCGCCGTGCTCGGTATTCAGCAGCCATTCAAAATGCACGGAATAGACTTCACCGATAATGTTGGCGGCAATCAACTCAAGAATCTTGCTGTGGTGTGGTTCATAACGGTAGTTAAAGGTAACGCGCAGGCTGCGCCCGGTGTGCGCGACGGCATCGATAATTTCCTGACACTTCTCTTCATCAATGGTCATGGGTTTTTCACTGATAACATCACAGCCCAGTTCCATGGCGCGTACAATATAGTGATGGTGCGTGCGGTCGATGGAAGTGACGATGACAAAATCAGGACGCGTTTCCGCGATCATTTTATCGAATTCATCCGCCTTGTACGTTGGCACGGACTGATGCTCAAACTCGCCGATCATGGCGTTGGCATAATCCATTCGCGTTTGGTTGCTGTCGCAAAAGGCGACCAGACGACCTTCCTGACGGTAATCACGCGCTATTGCGGTCAGGAACAGACCGGAGCGGCCCCCTGTCCCCACTAAGGCATACTTTTTCATAACGACTCCGTAGTTATTAATTGCTTTCACTGGTGTAAACCCTGGCTGAGCATCACCTTGGATCTAAAAAAACGGTATCCCGATATCACTTTCTGTAGCGAACGGCTGACAGCTTGTAACAAGCGCTATCTAATGTGTTGACAGCATCCTATCCGTTCGCTATATTTTCCACATATGGAAATATTTTTTTATATATGGAATTTAAAGTCAGTATAGTGGTCAAGAATAAGGTGCACAAGATGAAAAAAAAGCCAGAAACCTGCGTGACGTCTCAAATCGTTGAGAAAAATGCAACTGACAACCCAGATGCAAACGCACCTGTTGACGCTAGAGATGCTCTTTCTCTCGCGACAAAATCCACCGCACCGGCGTTAACCAAAGGGTTTGCGATACTCAATCTGATTGCCAAGGAACCGGGGCTTAACCTGACAGCGATAAAAGACCGACTGGGACTTCCCAGCAGCAGTTGCCACCATCTGGTAACCACGCTGTGCCAACTGGGTGCCTTACAGCAGCAACCGGTGCAGGGGGGATATATTCTGGGGCTGAAGCTGTTTGAACTTGGCACCATCGCAGCAAATCAACGACGCATTGAAGAATTTGCCCTGCCCGCGTTGAAAGCCTTAGCACATGAGCTTCAGTTGACGTGCCATCTGGGCGTGATGGAAGGGAGCGAAGCGGTTTATCTTTTGAAGGTTGAAGGCAACAGCAGCATCCAGGTCAACACCTGGGTTGGAAAACGCCTTTCACTACACAGCTCCTCGCTGGGCAAGGTGTTGCTTGCCTGGTTACCGGAACAGGCTTTAGAAAAAAAGCTCAGCCATATCAGTTGGCAAACGAAAACTGCCAGCACGCTCACCTCGCCAGAAGCCTATCGCCAGCATCTCATCAGTGTACGTCAACAGGGATGGGCGTTTGATAATGAAGAAGATATCGTCAATATTCGCTGCCTTGCCGCGCCGATAACCGACAGCAGCGGACAGGTCATTGCCGCCATCAGTGCGGTTGGCACGGTGCTGGATATCGATCCGGCAAAGCTACAATGGATTATCGATCCGCTGTGCCGTACCGCCGCCCATATCTCCCGGCAACTGGGGAAGTAAATGAGGCATAAAAAAACGGCGTCTATCAGACGCCGTTGAAGTTGATGACAAACCTGCCTAAACCGTCATTCCCACCGCCCCCACCGTCATTCCCGCGCAGGCGGGAATCTCTGACAGGCGAAACGCGTTCATTCTCACCGAGATCCCCGGCTTTCGCCGAGGATGACAAAGGCACGAAGTGGTTTTATCCGCAGTCTGAGGCTTATTTCAGCAGCGTGCTGGCTTTTGCCACCACGTTATCCACCGTAAAGCCAAACACCTCGAACAGTTTTTCCGCCGGACGCCAGGTGCTCATGTTCAGCGTCACGCGCAGGCTCGCCAGTTGCTCTACCGGCTGGTGCGTCGGGCCGTCTTCGCCCAGAC
>NZ_PEHF01000048.1 GCF_015762685.1 Candidatus Symbiopectobacterium sp. 'North America'
ATTTAAGCAAGCCCAACATCAATCGAAAATCAGTGTTGCAAAAACGGGGGTGACCATAGATTTTTATAGTGCGGTTTCGCGGGTATGACTCTGGTGCGATGATAGGCCGAACGAGTGTGCTGCGTGTCGCGGTGGGTCAAGTTGTTGCAAAATGTAAAGTTATGTCGTTTTAGCGATAGGAAGATTAAGAATGCTTGAAAACGGCGTGATAACCCATACCATCGTGTTGTGAACAATGTTAATCCCTTTAGAGAGGAAATCAGACTGTTATGATGCGTATTGCGCTTTTCCTGATCACCAACCTGGCGGTGATGTTGGTATTTGGGCTGGTTATCAGCCTGACGGGAATTCGATCCAGCAGTGTCCAGGGGCTTATGATCATGGCTGGCCTGTTTGGCTTTGGTGGTGCGTTCGTTTCACTGCTGATGTCCAAATGGATGGCGCTACGCTCGGTGGGCGGTGAAGTGATCGAACAACCGCGTAATGAAACCGAGCGTTGGTTGCTTGAAACCGTGCGGGTACAATCGCAGCAGGCTGGCATTGCGATGCCGCAGGTCGCTATTTATCACGCGCCCGATATCAATGCCTTCGCGACGGGGGCACGACGCGATGCGTCGCTGGTGGCAGTAAGCACCGGTTTGCTGCAAAACATGAGCCGTGATGAAGCAGAGGCGGTCATTGCCCATGAAATCAGCCACGTGGCGAACGGTGATATGGTTACCATGACGCTGATTCAAGGCATAGTGAACACCTTTGTTATCTTTACCTCGCGCTTGATCGCGCAGGTGGCATCCGGTTTCCTTTCTGGCAACCGCGACGACGGTGAAAGCAGTAACGGTAACCCGCTGGTCTATTTTACCGTGGCAACGGTGCTGGAATTGGTGTTTGGTATTCTGGCGAGCATCATCACCATGTGGTTCTCGCGCTACCGCGAGTTCCATGCGGATGCCGGATCGGCGAAACTGGTGGGCCGTGAGAAGATGATTGCCGCGTTGCAGCGTTTGAAAACCAGCTACGAACCGCAGGAAGAAGGCAGCATGATGGCGTTTTGTATCAACGGTAAATCAAAATCTTTCAGCGAGTTATTTATGTCGCACCCGCCGTTGGATAAGCGCATTGAAGCGTTGCGCAGCGGCGCTTATCTGAAATAAAACTTCCACAAAAACAAACCATTCCACAACAGGGAGTCCATTACGGGCTCCCTGTCCGCAATAACGTGTTATCCTCTATACCTCTGTCTTGATAGCATAAATTCCTTTTTTACTGGGAAAACAGGGGATGAAAATCAGGAGAATGTTTCATAAAATAAAACCGTGATCACGGAAAAATGAAATATTGTTTCTATAATACTGGTACTACAGATCTATCGCATCAGGGTGGCGGTGAGTCGCAAGACTTGTGTCATCTGCTGGTGCTAGCCGTATTCTTTTCGATATGTTCTAAGGATTTACGATGGCCAAAGGCAAAAAGATTCCCGTCTCGTTTCATACCTACCAAGACGCAGCAACCGGCACCGAAGTGGTGCGTTTAACTCCTCCCGATGTTATTTGCCATCGCAACTATTTCTACCAGAAGTGCTTCTCCAATGATGGAAGCAAACTGTTGTTCGGTGGCGCATTCTATGGCCCCTGGAACTACTACCTGCTGGATCTGAACACGCAGGAAGCGACACTGCTGACGGAAGGCAAGGGCGACAACACCTTCGGTGGTTTCATGTCTCCTGAAGATGATGCGCTGTACTATGTGAAGAACACTCGCAACCTGATGCGCGTTGATCTGAACACGCTGGAAGAAACCACGATTTATCAAGTACCGGATGAGTGGGTAGGTTACGGTACCTGGGTTGCCAACTCCGATTGCACCAAGATGGTGGGGATTGAGATCAAGAAAGAAGACTGGCAGCCGCTGACCGACTGGAAAAAATTCCAGGAGTTCTATTTCACCAATCCGTGCTGTCGCCTGATCCGTATCGATCTGAAAACCGGCGAAGCGCAGACCATTCTGCAAGAAAAAGGCTGGCTGGGTCACCCGATCTATCGCCCTGGCGACGACAACACTGTCGCGTTCTGCCATGAAGGTCCCCATGACTTGGTTGATGCCCGTATGTGGTTCATCAATGAAGACGGCAGCAACATGCGTAAAGTCAAAGAGCATGCGGAAGGTGAAAGCTGCACGCACGAATTCTGGGTACAGGATGGCTCTGCCATGATCTATGTGTCTTACCTGAAAGATGACACCAACCGTTATATCCGCAGCATCAACCCGGTTACGTTGGAAGATACGCAACTGCGCGTTATGCCGCCATGTTCTCACCTGATGAGTAACTATAACGGTACACTCTTGGTTGGTGATGGTTCCGATGCACCGGTCGATGTACAAGATGACGGTGGTTACAAAATCGAAAACGATCCGTTCCTGTATGTGTTTAACCTGCAAACCGGCAAAGAACACCGCGTTGCACAGCACAACACCTCGTGGAAAGTATTGGGAGGCGATCGTCAGGTAACGCACCCGCATCCGTCCTTTACGCCGGACAATAAACGCATCCTGTTTACCTCGGATGTGGATGGCAAACCAGCCCTTTATCTTGCCGCCGTACCTGATTCAGTTTGGAAGTAACCCCAAAACCCCATCCCGGCAACGGAATGGAGTTTCTTCTATTCGTCACTGTGTTCCCGGTGACGAATAGAATAAGCCCTGAATATTTCGTGTTGCAGTAAGGTCGTCAGCAAACGAGTGAGGTTCGAAAAGCTTATAGGGATAAGTGATTCGGGCAAGCGAGCGTCGCTAACGCCACCGTAATGTGAAGTGTGACGGGTATAATAACTTTAATAATAAGTAAGTCCCTTGATTATCGTTATTGTTCCATTGCTATAATCAGCGTGTTCTCTTTATACTAAAACCATTGTTCTATTTTTTTAAAACAAAAAACTGAGTAGGGTACCCAAAAAAATGGCTATTGCAGATTTAGATAAACAGCCCGATTCCGTGTCGTCCGTTTTGAAAGTTTTTGGTATTTTGCAGGCATTAGGTGATGAAAGAGAGATCGGTATTACGGAACTCTCTCAGCGCGTCATGATGTCTAAAAGTACAGTGTACCGATTTTTGCAGACGATGAAGTCCTTGGGATATGTCGCGCAGGAAGGCGAATCCGAGAAGTATTCGTTAACGCTTAAGTTTTTCGAACTGGGCGCCAAGGCGTTGCAAAACGTAGATTTGATTCGTAGTGCGGATATTCAGATGCGCGAATTGTCCGCGCTGACGAAAGAAACTATCCACCTCGGTGCGTTGAATGAAGATGGTATCGTTTATATTCACAAGATCGATTCCATGTACAACCTGCGCATGTATTCCCGCATTGGTCGTCGCAACCCGCTGCACAGTACCGCCATTGGTAAAGTGTTGCTGGCATGGCGCGATCGTGACGAAGTGGTTGAAATTCTGAGTAAAGTGGAATTTACCCGTAGCACGCTGCATACGGTGGGTAGCGCTGATGAGTTGTTGCCTCTGCTCGATACCGTACGCCAGCAAGGGTATGGGGAAGATAAGGAAGAACAGGAAGAGGGCTTGCGCTGCATTGCTGTGCCCGTCTTTGACCGTTTCGGCGTGGTGATTGCCGGATTGAGTATTTCATTCCCTACCATTCGCTTTGCTGAAGAGAGCATGCACGAATATGTTGCCATGTTGCATCACGCAGCAAAAAACATCTCCGAGCAGATGGGGTATCACGACTATCCGTTCTGAATCGTCTTTCGCTGAACACACGATTGCTTCTCAAAAAGCCTGCCTGACGGTGGGTTTTTTAACATCTAGAGGATGAGAATAATGGCTGAGCATGTGAACCGCTATGGGCAACCTGTCGGCGAAGTGCTTCCTATATGGTCAGTGCGGGCGTTCCCAGGGCGTATCACGCTCACCGGGTGTTTTTGTCGGCTTGAACCATTAAGTGTGGCACGGCATGCCGATGCGCTTTATGCCGCCTACGCCGACGCGCCGGATGGCCGCGATTGGATCTATATGTTTGTCGGCCCGTTTCGTGACAAGGATGAGTACCGTGCTTATCTGACCGCGGTAGAACAGCGGCAGGATACTCAATCTTATGTGGTTATCGACACACGCACCGATAACGCGGTGGGTACATTCTCGTTGATGCGCGTTGATGTGAATCACGGCGTTATCGAAGTCGGTTCTGTCGCTTTTTCCTCTGCATTAAAGCGCACGCCACTTGCGACAGAAGCGCATTTTTTGCTGATGGGCTATGTCTTCGAACAACTGCGCTATCGTCGCTACGAGTGGAAGTGCGATAGCCTGAATGCACCGTCGCGGCGTGCCGCTCTGCGTTTGGGGTTTACCTTTGAGGGGGTTTTCCGTCAGGCTGTCATTTATAAAGGACGGACGCGTGACACTGCCTGGTTTTCGCTGTTGGATACCGAATGGCCACAACGCAAACTGTATTTTCTCGATTGGCTGGCACAGGATAACTTCGATGCTGAAGGAAAACAGATCCAATCGCTTGCCGCTATCAGGCAGTCTCGGCTGAAAGAGGGTTCATGAGCAGGATGTAATAGGCGTGGGCGGCTACGAAGTGATAGTATGACCCGGATATGCTTGGGTTGAGAGTATGAGTTGGGGTTGTTGTGAATATTTTACAGATTGTTTTTATCATGTTGATGGTGCTGTTTGCCTCTCTGGTATGGTTTTTTGTTAATCGCGCCAGTGTCCGTGCCAATGAAAAGATCCGCTTGTTGCAAGAAATTTTGGAACAGCAACGTATTCAAACCGCGTTGCTTCAATCGTTAGCGCCTGCCACTGCGGATGTTACGCCATCTGAGCCTGAAACAGTGTTGCACCCATCGGCCGCACCCGCACCCGAATTTGATGCGTTCAACGTTATTCCCGAGCGCTAAGGCTGATTGCAATAGCTTGGGTGCTCGCCTGCATTGCTTCTACATAGCGCACGTAACCAACGTGATGACGTGCGTACAATAATCAAAAACAGCAAATGGAAAAGTGAATACAACATGGCGGTAGAGAGTGAGCTGGTATTAAAACGGGGATTAAATAATCGCCATATTCAACTAATCGCCTTAGGCGGTGCGATAGGGACGGGGCTGTTTTTAGGGATCTCGCAGACCATTCAGATGGCGGGACCTTCTGTACTGTTGGGATACGGTGTCGCAGGCATTATTGCTTTCCTGATCATGCGCCAGTTGGGCGAAATGGTAGTTGAAGAGCCGGTTGCAGGGTCGTTCAGCCACTTTGCCTATAAATATTGGGGCAGCTTTGCCGGTTTCCTCGCAGGTTGGAACTACTGGGCAATGTTTATCCTGGTGGGCATGGCTGAACTCACTGCCGTCGGGATCTACATTCAATATTGGTGGCCTGATGTGCCCACGTGGGTATCGGCGGCGGTATTTTTTATACTGATCAATGCCATCAACCTGGTGAATGTGAAAGTATATGGTGAAACCGAATTCTGGTTCGCCATCATCAAAGTCCTGGCGATCCTTGGCATGATTGGATTTGGTGCCTGGTTACTGTTAAGCGGGCAGGGTGGAGAGCAGGCTACGGTACGCAACCTGTGGCAACATGGCGGTTTTTTCCCGCACGGCGTCAATAGCCTGGTGATGGCGATGGCGGTGATCATGTTCTCTTTCGGTGGATTGGAACTGGTCGGGATCACTGCCGCTGAGGCAGCCGAACCTAAGCGTTCCATCCCACAAGCGACTAATCAGGTCGTCTACCGCATTCTGATCTTTTATATTGGCTCGCTCTATATCCTGCTGTCGCTTTACCCATGGCAGAACGTGGTCAGCGGCGGCAGCCCGTTTGTGATGATTTTCCATGCGCTGGACAGCAACGCTATCGCCAATGTGCTGAATCTGGTGGTGTTGACTGCGGCGTTGTCGGTATACAACAGCGGAGTCTACTGCAACAGCCGCATGTTATTTGGTCTTGCGACGCAGGGGAATGCGCCGCGCTGGTTGTCTCGCGTCAATGGGCGCGGTGTACCGGTGCGTTCCATTGCGCTTTCTGCGCTGGCGACCTCGATTGGTGTGCTGATTAACTATGTGATGCCAGGTAAGGCCTTCGAGCTTCTGATGGCGCTGGTAGTCTCAACTCTGGTGATTAACTGGATCATGATTTGTGTGGCGCATCTGCGTTTTCGCCGCGCGATGGACCAGCGTGGCGTAGTGACCCACTTCAAGGCGATTTTCTATCCATATGGCAACTACCTGTGTTTGCTTTTCCTGGCAGCCATTCTGGTCATCATGCTAATGACCCCAGGTATCCGGATTTCTGTGTTGTTAATCCCGGTTTGGGTGGGCGTTATCTGGTTGGGTTTTTACCTGTCTCAGCGTCGTAAAGCGGCAGAAATGCTGGCGCATGGCGTGAAAGAATAGCAGGATTAAGCTGATTTTCTTCTCATCGCCGGTGTCATCATGTCGACGCCGGCGATGAAGTGCAGTGAGGTATTATTCGACTTTCGCTACGTCGGTCTTGCCTGCTTTTGCATTGGCAATTGCCGCATTCGCCAGCACGACAAAATCTTCGCTGGAGTGGGTGGCACCAGTTACACCATCAACGTTTTCCGGATTTTGTTTTTCAACCAATCCTTGAGCCAATTTGACTGTATACTCTTCTGGGTTCGCACCTGTTGCGGCTTTCATCTTCTTATTGTATTCCACATCAGTGGTTTTCAGATGACCGTCTTTTTGGCTGTTGTAGTCAAATTTTACGGCAGCGATTTTCCCGTCTTTGTAGGTCACTTCTACAAACGGTTTCCACCCTTTATCATCGAAATTAACGGTTTCAGCGCGGTATGTCCCGTCTTTGATGGCACCATCGGCAGCGTGAACACCCACAGCGAAAAGGCTTGCCACAACAATGGGTATGAACTTCATTTTCATGGTTTCATCCTCAGTATTCTTATCAGTGTATTTGTGCGTAAATGTATAAAGTAATCTGTCTGTTGGGGCCAATTTCAGGCACCAATAGTGGATGAAGAGTACCGCTGACTTTAGTTAAATAAAGTGTTCTGCTTAACAAAACGAGGTCATAACCATTATAATTGTAGGGCAATATGTGACCGGTAAGACAAACACGTTATGATAAGTGGGAAAATAGCGGTTATTTGACGCGCTAACGGACGTTGTAAGTGACTGGTTCATCACTGCTAATGGTGGTAGCATGAAGTTTGTCACCAATCCCACGCTTCGTGGGATTTTGATTTTGTGCCAGGTGTACCAATTTAACGACGGTTGGTTAGATGGTTACACAATGTTTTGAAAACTATATAAATTCATTTTCGTATGTGATCTTTCGTGTGGGTCACCACTGCGAATAAGGGAACTAGAATGCCTGTTATTACGCTTCCTGATGGAAGTCAGCGTCAATACGATCGTGCCGTTTCTCCTTTTGATGTGGCACTGGATATTGGTCCGGGTCTGGCTAAAGCCTGTATCGCGGGCCGCGTTAACGGTGAACTGGTGGATGCCAGCGATCTGATCGACTCTGATGCTCAATTGGCGATTATTACCGCCAAGGATCAAGAGGGGCTGGAGATCCTGCGCCACTCTTGTGCGCATCTGTTGGGACACGCCATCAAGCAACTGTGGCCGGATACCAAAATGGCGATCGGCCCGTTCATCGATAATGGTTTTTACTATGACGTTGATTTAGATCGCACGCTGACGCAGGAAGATATCGATCTGCTTGAAAAGCGCATGCATGAACTGGCCGACAAAGATTACGACGTTATCAAGAAAAAGGTCAGTTGGCAGGAAGCGCGTGATGTCTTCGCCGCGCGTGGCGAGACCTATAAGGTCGCCATTCTGGATGAAAACATCAGCCACGACGATCGTCCCAGTTTGTATAACCACGAAGAATACATCGACATGTGTCGAGATCCGCATGTGCCCAATATGTGTTTCTGCCATCATTTTAAATTGCAGAAAACCTCGGGTGCTTATTGGCGTGGCGATAGCAAAAACAAGATGTTGCAGCGTATCTACGGTACGGCCTGGGCGGACAAGAAACAGTTGGGTGCCTATTTGCAGCGTCTGGAAGAAGCCGCCAAGCGCGATCACCGAAAAATTGGCAAACAGCTCGACCTGTACCATATGCAGGAAGAAGCGCCAGGCATTGTGTTCTGGCACAACGATGGCTGGACAGTATTCCGTGAACTGGAAGCTTTTGTGCGCATGAAGCTCAAAGAGTACCAGTATCAGGAAGTGAAAGGGCCCTTTATGATGGACCGCGTGCTGTGGGAAAAAACCGGGCACTGGGAAAACTACAAAGAAGCCATGTTCACCACCTCGTCAGAGAACCGGGAATATTGCATCAAGCCGATGAACTGCCCGGGGCATGTGCAGATTTTCAATCAGGGGTTAAAATCTTACCGCGATTTGCCGCTGCGCATGGCCGAATTCGGCAGTTGTCACCGCAACGAACCGTCAGGCTCGCTGCACGGGTTGATGCGCGTACGCGGATTTACGCAGGATGACGCCCATATCTTCTGTACCGAAGAACAGGTTCGTGCAGAAGTGAATAGCTGTATCAAGATGGTGTACGACATGTACAGCACCTTCGGCTTTGAAAAAATCGTTGTTAAGCTTTCCACCCGCCCTGAAAAGTGCATCGGTAGCGATGATATGTGGGATCGCGCTGAGCACGATTTGGCGGCTGCGCTGACGGAAAACGGGATTCCGTTTGATTATCAGCCGGGTGAAGGGGCGTTCTATGGTCCGAAAATTGAATTTACTTTGCACGATTGTTTGGAGCGCGCCTGGCAATGTGGTACGGTGCAGCTCGACTTTTCACTGCCGGGCTGTTTAAACGCCTCTTATGTGGGCGAAAGCAACGAGCGTCAGGTGCCGGTGATGATTCACCGCGCCATATTGGGCTCCATGGAGCGCTTCATCGGTATTCTTACCGAGGAGTTCGCCGGATTCTTCCCAACCTGGTTGGCGCCGGTGCAAGCTGTGGTGATGAATATCACCGATGGACAGTCCGAATATGTCAGTGAATTGACGCGAAAACTGCAAGATGCAGGTATTCGTGTAAAAGCGGACTTGAGAAATGAGAAAATAGGCTTTAGAATCCGCGAGCACACTTTACGACGTGTTCCCTATATGCTTGTTTGCGGTGATAAAGAGGTGGATGCGGGCAAAGTGGCCGTTCGCACCCGTCGCGGCAAAGATTTGGGAAGCATCGACGTTAACGAAGTGATCAAGCAGCTGCAACAAGAAATTCGCAGCCGTAGTCTTCATCAGTTGGAGGAATAAGGTATAAAAGGCGGAAAACGAGTTCAACCGGCGCGTCCTAATCGCATCAATAGAGAAATTCGCGCGCAAGAGGTACGCCTAACGGGCGTCGATGGCGAGCAGATTGGCATTGTCAGTCTGAATGAAGCGTTAGAGAAAGCCGAGGAAGCAGGTGTTGATTTAGTTGAAATCAGTCCTAACGCCGAGCCGCCGGTTTGCCGAATCATGGATTACGGCAAGTTCCTCTACGAGAAGAGTAAGGCCACCAAGGAACAGAAGAAGAAACAAAAAGTTATCCAGGTTAAGGAAATCAAATTCCGTCCTGGTACTGATGATGGCGACTATCAGGTCAAACTACGCAACCTGGTTCGCTTTCTGGAAGACGGTGAGAAGGCCAAAATCACCCTGCGTTTTCGTGGACGTGAAATGGCGCACCAACAGATTGGTATCGAAGTGCTTAACCGCGTTCGTGACGATCTGAGTGAACTGGCAGTGGTCGAATCTTTCCCTACGAAGATCGAAGGCCGTCAGATGATCATGGTGCTTGCACCGAAGAAGAAACAGTAAGGCATTCAAGTAATAGAACCCGTGCGGTGTCCGCATCGCGCGGGTTTTGTTCGCCTTAGCTGATTCATTATATCAACAATGCGAAGTGGAAATTAACATGCCAAAAATCAAAACAGTACGTGGCGCCGCTAAACGCTTTAAAAAGGCCGCCAAAGGTGGTTTTAAGCGTAAGCATGCTAACCTGCGTCATATTCTGACCAAAAAAGCGACTAAGCGTAAACGTCATCTGCGTCCGAAGGGCATGGTCTCCAAAGGAGATCTGGGCCTGGTTGTCGCATGTCTGCCGTACGCATAAGTGACCTTTTTGAATCAAGAATAAGACTTTAGGAGAGAGCATATGGCTCGCGTAAAACGTGGTGTGGTTGCTCGTGCACGTCACAAGAAAATTCTGAAACAAGCGAAAGGTTACTACGGTGCCCGTTCGCGCGTTTATCGTGTTGCCTTCCAGGCAGTAATCAAAGCTGGTCAGTACGCTTACCGCGACCGTCGTCAACGTAAACGTCAATTCCGCCAGCTGTGGATTGCACGTATCAATGCAGCAGCTCGCCAAAATGGCTTGTCTTACAGCAAATTCATCAACGACCTGAAAAAAGCCTCTGTTGAAATCGACCGTAAGATCCTGGCTGATATCGCCGTATTCGACAAAGTGGCATTCTCTGCACTGGTTGAAAAAGCGAAAGCAGCCCTGGCGTAAGCCAGTGGAAAGAGGGAGCGTTGCTCCCTCTTTTCGTTTAAGGAGACGCCAGTGTGTCCTTTCTGTCACATTGAGCGATATCCATAACGGTTGTGATTGACTTTTGATTCGCGTCGATTTCCAATAAGACAGTGCTGTTTGTAGTAACATTTTTACCGTAAACGTGTCCGCCGATAGGCTATTGGCGATAAACATCGACACTGGTGACGCGCAAGCGTATTGACATTAAGGTAACGCAAGTATGACTACTGCTATTTTCCGTTTCTTTTTTTACTTTAGCACCTGATCTCAGGAGGCTTTGCGCGTAAGAAAAGAAACGAAAAATAGCGCTTGAAGCCTCCCGCCGGGAGGCTTTTTTGTTTGCGTTTGGTTCTAATCATGATAACTAGTCATACAGGCAGAAGAAGAGGAATGCAATGCCACATCTCGCAGAGCTGGTAGCGAATGCCAGAACAGCCATAGACGCGGCTCAGGATATTGCGACGCTGGATAATGTGCGTGTCGAATACCTGGGCAAAAAAGGGCATTTAACCCTGCAAATGACATCGCTACGCGATTTGCCCGCAGACGAACGCCCTGCGGCGGGTACGGTCATCAACCAGGCGAAGCAGGATGTGCAAGAAGCGCTGAACGTCCGCAAACAAACGTTGGAGTCGGCAGTGCTGAACGCCCGTCTGGCAGAAGAAACCATCGATGTTTCCCTGCCGGGGCGCACTATGGAAAACGGCAGTTTGCATCCGGTCACACGTACCATCGATCGTATCGAAACCTTCTTCGGTGAGTTGGGTTTCTCGGTAGCCACTGGGCCGGAAATCGAAGATGCCTATTACAACTTCGATGCGTTGAATATTCCGGGGCACCACCCCGCGCGTGCCGATCATGATACCTTCTGGTTTGATGCTACGCGTTTACTGCGTACCCAAACGTCGGGGGTGCAAATTCGCACCATGGAAAAACAGCAGCCGCCGATCCGCATCATCGCGCCAGGCCGCGTCTATCGTAACGACTACGACCAAACCCATACGCCGATGTTCCATCAAATGGAAGGGCTGATCGTGGATAAAAACATCAGCTTTACCAACCTGAAAGGCACTTTGCACGATTTCCTGCGTAACTTCTTCGAAGAAGATTTGCAGGTACGTTTCCGCCCGTCCTATTTCCCGTTTACTGAACCGTCCGCAGAAGTGGATGTGATGGGTAAAAACGGCAAATGGCTTGAAGTGCTGGGCTGCGGCATGGTGCACTCTAACGTATTACGTAATGTGGGTATCGATCCGGAAGTGTACTCAGGTTTCGCGTTTGGTATGGGGATGGAGCGTCTGACCATGTTGCGCTATGGCGTAACCGATTTGCGCGCATTCTTCGAAAACGATCTTCGCTTCCTCAAACAGTTTAAGTAAGGCGGGTACAGTATTATGAAATTCAGTGAACATTGGCTGCGCGAGTGGGTCAACCCGGCGATCAGCAGTGACGAACTGTCAGAACAAATTACCATGGCCGGCCTGGAAGTGGATGGCGTTGAGGCAGTTGCGGGGGTGTTTCATGGTGTGGTGGTGGGCGAAGTCGTTGAATGCGGCCAGCATCCCAATGCCGATAAGCTGCGCGTTACCAAAGTTAACGTAGGCGGTGAACGTCTGCTGGATATCGTGTGTGGCGCACCCAACTGCCGTCAGGGGCTGCGCGTTGCTGTTGCAACCATTGGTGCCGTGCTGCCGGGCGATTTCAAAATCAAGTCCGCCAAGCTGCGCAGTGAACCTTCTGAAGGGATGCTGTGCTCGTTCTCCGAACTGGGCATTTCTGAAGACCAAAGCGGCATTATCGAATTGCCGCACGATGCGCCGATCGGCACTGACATCCGTGCCTATCTCGGGCTGGATGATAACGCCATCGAAATCAGCGTGACGCCTAACCGTGCCGACTGCTTGAGTATCATTGGAGTAGCCCGTGATGTTGCAGTGCTGAACCAACTGCCGCTGACGGCACCGGACATTACACCGGTCGCCGCAACGGTTTCCGATACTTTCCCAATCCGCGTAGAGGCGTCTGACGCTTGCCCGCGTTATCTGGGACGCGTGGTACAAGGTATTGATGTGAAGGCGGCAACGCCGCTGTGGATGCGCGAGAAGCTGCGTCGTTGCGGTATCCGCTCAATCGATGCCGTGGTGGATGTGACTAACTACGTGCTGCTGGAGTTGGGGCAGCCGATGCACGCTTTCGATCTGGATCGTCTGGACGGCGGTATCGTGGTGCGTCTGGCGCAGGAAGGTGAAACCCTGACGCTGTTGGATGGCAATGAAGCAACGTTGAGTGCTGACACTCTGGTGATTGCCGATCATAGCAAAGCGCTGGCAATGGGCGGTATTTTCGGCGGTGAACACTCTGGGGTTAGCGGTGAAACCCGTAACGTGCTGCTTGAGTGTGCCTATTTCAATCCGCTAGCAATCACCGGGCGTGCCCGCCGTCACGGCTTGCATACCGATGCCTCACACCGTTACGAACGCGGCGTCGATCCTGCGTTGCAATACAAAGCGATGGAACGTGCGACCCAACTGCTGCTGAGTATTTGTGGTGGTAATGCCGGGCCGGTGATTGATGTGACCAATGACGCTCATTTACCTGCCCGTGCAACGATTACGCAGCGCAGAGAAAAGCTGGACCGTTTGATTGGGCATGTTGTCTCAGACGAACAAGTGAGCGATATCCTGACTCGCCTTGGTTGCAGCGTGGCACGCACCGATGCAGGCTGGACCGCCGTAGCTCCGAGCTGGCGTTTTGACATGGAGATTGAAGAGGATCTGGTGGAAGAGGTTGCCCGTGTTTACGGCTATGACAATATTCCCAATATCCCGACCTATGCGCCGCTCACCATGACGTCGCACCGTGAAGCGGCGCTTTCGCTCAAGCGCGTGAAAACACTGCTGGTTGACCGCGGCTATCAGGAAGCGATTACCTATAGCTTTGTCGATCCTAAAGTGCAATCGCTGATTCATCCCGGTGAAGAAGCGCTGATTCTGCCAAGCCCGATTTCCACCGAAATGTCAGCAATGCGTCTGTCGCTGTGGAGCGGCTTGCTCGGGGCTGTGGTGTATAACCAAAATCGCCAGCAGAGCCGCCTGCGCCTCTTTGAAAGCGGTTTAAGATTCGTTCCTGATAGTCAGGATAAACTCGGTATTCGTCAGGATCTTATGCTAGCTGGCGTGATTACCGGGAATCGCTATGATGAACATTGGGATCTGGCGCGTCAGACGGTTGACTTCTATGATCTTAAAGGCGATTTGGAAGCGCTGCTGTCACTGACAGGTAAACTTTCGGAAATTGAGTTCAAAGCCGAATCGCATCCGGCGTTGCATCCGGGCCAGAGCGCAGCGATTTATCTGGCAGGGGAACCGGTTGGTTTCATTGGCGTAATCCATCCGGGGCTGGAACGTAAACTGGATCTGAATGGCCGTACTGTGGTGTTCGAATTGAGCTGGAACAAGGTCGCAGACCGCGTGGTTCCTGACGCGAGCGAAATTTCTCGCTACCCGTCGAACCGTCGTGATATCGCGGTTGTGGTAGCAGAAAACGTTTCGGCAGGCGAAGTTTTGTCAGAATGTAAGAAAGTTGGGGCAAATCAGTTAGTTGGCGTAAACTTGTTTGACGTGTACCGAGGAAAAGGCGTGGAAGAAGGGTATAAAAGCCTGGCGATCAGTCTGGTATTGCAAGATACCTCTCGTACACTGGCAGAAGAGGATATTGCCGCTACCGTATCACAATGCGTAGAGGCACTAAAACAGCGATTCCAAGCATCCTTGAGGGATTGAACCTATGGCGCTTACTAAAGCTGAAATGTCAGAATGCCTGTTTGAAAAGCTCGGGCTGAGTAAACGGGATGCCAAAGAACTCGTCGAACTTTTTTTTGAAGACGTTCGCCGTGCTCTGGAAAATGGTGAGCAGGTAAAATTATCGGGGTTTGGTAATTTCGATCTGCGCGACAAGAACCAACGGCCGGGACGTAACCCTAAAACGGGTGAAGATATTCCGATTACGGCGCGCCGGGTGGTCACCTTCCGCCCAGGGCAAAAGCTCAAAAGCAGAGTCGAGAACGCCTCTCCCAAAGAGTAGTTCTTACATGCAATTCACAAAAAGGCCGCGTTAGCGGCCTTTTTTATGCCTTGATCGGGGTTAGCATTCTGCGATTGATGCACCCGTGTCGTGGAGGCCTGCCGTGGTGTATGTGCAGGTACAGGGCGGTGGTCATCAATTAGATGGCGTATCGCCAGGATAGGGTGGTGCAATAACATGCGCGGTCCCGACCAGCGCATAATGGCGCGAATCTGTTCGCGCTTGGCCGGTTGATAGCAATGGATTGGGCAATGCTTACAGGCCGGCTTCTCTTCGCCAAACTGACAGCGTTCAAGGCGGTTGGTGGCATATGCAGAAAGTTGCTGGTAGCGATCGCCGTCCGCCACCGCTGTGGGATGATGCTTTTCATACAGATCTATCATCAGCAGAACGGTGCGCAGTTCTCGCAGACGATATTTTCCCATCGGTTTTCGTGCCACGGTTGGCCTCTCATCCGGTCATTTCAATTAATGTATTTTAAATGCATTTAATTGAGTGGGACACCATGAATGTCAAAAAAGCGGGGAAAAAAGGGAGTAGGCAGGAAAACGGCGAGAGACCACGCTCTCGCCTGGAGATTACAGCATAGCGATGAAGCAGTTACCCCTGACCAAACTGGGCCTGATGCAGACGGGCCTGTTATCGAGCAGCGCCTGATGACTGCCTTGCTCAATAATCCGTCCCTCATCCACCACCACGATACGATCGGCGTTCTGGATAGTCGCCAGGCGGTGTGCGATCACCAGCGTAGTACGTCCGCTTGATGGCTCGCTTAGCGATTGCTGTATAGCCTGTTAAGTTGCCGTATCTAACGCGGAGGTGGCCTCGTCCAAAATCAGAATAGGTCGATTTTTAAGGAAAATCCGCGCGATAGATAAACGCTGTTTTTGCCCCCCGGAGAGTTTCACCCCACGTTCACCGACAACGGTATTCAATCCGTCTGGCAAGGTGGCGATCAGTTCATCGAGCTTGGCGCGCTGAGCGGCGTGCATCACTTCTTCATCGCTTTACCGTAAGCGATGTTTTCCCGGATGGTGCCACCAAACAAAAAGACATCCTGTTGCACGATACCGATCTGATGGCGTAATGACGCTTGCGTCATGTTTCGGATATCAATCCCATCGATGGTAATAGCATCCGCGTTTAAGTCGTAAAAACGCGGTAACAGAGAACACAGCGTGGTTTTCCCTGCGCCTGACGGACCAACGAATGCCACGGTTTCTCCTGCGTGAATAGAGAGGGTGATGTCATGCAGCGTGGGTCTTTCTGGGGTGTAACCAAAACTAACGTGATCGAAACGGATATCACCTTTTAGGTGCGTGACCGCACGGGCATCGGGGGCATCCTTGATATCAGGCACCGTATCAATCAATTGGGTGAAGCGCTTAAACCCGGCAATCCCCTTCGGATAGCTCTCCAATACGGAAGTTATCTTGGCAACCGGACGGAAGAACACTTCAATCAGCAGCAGGAAACCAATAAAGCCACCGTAGGAGAGTTCTCCTTGAATCACATACCATATGCCCGCCAGCATGATGATCAGTTGGATCAAGCGTGTGCTGAGATAACTCAGTGTCAGGCTGGTGGTCATGATGCGGTAAGCTTGCAGTTTGATGGTGCGATAGTTCTCATTGTCCTGGGCGAACAGCGCTTTTTCATGAGACTCATTGGCAAATGCCTTCACCACGCGAATACCGCCAATGCTCTCTTCAATGCGCGCATTAAAGTTCCCGACCTGACCGAACAGACGTCGCCAGGTGTCGGTCATCTGCGCACCGTAGCGACTGACCAGGTAGGTCATGAACGGCACAATGACTACGGTAATCATCGCCAAAGGAAGATGCACGGTAGCCATCAGGATAAAGGCACCAATAAAGGTCATGATGGCAAGGAACAAATCTTCCGGCCCGTGGTGGGCTACTTCGCCGACTTCTTCAAGATCTTTGGTTACATGGGTAATGATATGCCCGGTTTTCATATTATCGAAATAGCGGAACGGCAGGTTTTGCAGATGTTCAAAAGCCTGACGACGCATATCGGTTTCGATCCCAACGCCCAGTGCATGTCCCCAGTAATTGACGATCGCCATTAGCGCGGTATTGAGCAAGTAGACCAGCAGCAAAGCCACAGAGGCGAGTAAAATGAGTGACCAGTCCTGAGCCGGTAACAGCTTGTCGATGAACGCCTTGATGGCCATCGGGAAACCAAGCTCGAGTAAATCGGCGATGATGGCACAGCCAAAATCAAGAACAAACAGCCCCTTGTATGGGGCATAGTAAGCAAAAAAACGCTTTAACATACAATATGATGAAATGAGTTAAATAAATGTGAAACGCACTATAACAGGAATTGTCCACTGAAGGGAGTGCGATAAAACCCTACTGTTTTTGTGTCTTTAGTGTGGCCCACCAACAGACCAAAGAACCCAGCGTGATCATGGTTACACCCTGCCAAAAGGCCAAATCAGGCACCGTATGTAGCCAGAGTGCGGCCAGCAGCGTAGAGAACACCGGCGTGAAATAAGATGCGGTCGCGAGCAATGTCATATTGCCGCGCTGAATACCAGTATTCCAGGCAGAATAGGCGACGGCTGTAGATGCTCCCATAAACAGCAATTCCAGCCCGGTCGTGAGTGAAAACGCCATCGGCGGCCTGGCTGAGGCCGCGTATTGAATCCACAGCACCACGCTGACGGCGAAGAAGAACAAGGTATTGCCGCTTTTCCCCCGCGCAAGGCGCTTGGTGATATTGCAATACAGCGCCCAGGAAATGGCGGCAGCGAAGGCCAGGCCGTAGGCCAGCGGGTAGGTCAGAATGTTTTGCCACATCACTAATGGCGACCAGTGGCTTTCGCCCTTCATCATCCAGACGATGCCCACCAGCGCGAGCGCGACCCCAATCCATAGCCCAAGGCTGCTTTTTTGTTGGTTGATAAACACCGCGAACAAGAGCGTGAAACTTGGCCAAAGGTAATTGATCATGCCCATCTCCATCGCCTGTACGCGATTCGCGGCAAAGCCGATGGAGAGCGACAAGAAGATTTCGTAACAGACGAAAAGCAATCCACCGCCGAACAAATAGCCTTTGGAAAAACCGCGCAAAGACGGGAATCCGGAGAACAGAACCAGACAGAGCGTACAGGTGCTGTATATCATCGCCGCCCCGCCGACAGGGCCGAGGGCTTCGGTTAAACTGCGTAACAAGCCGACAGAAGTACTCCAGAGCAGAATGGCTAACAGGCCTGCCAGCGTGGCGCGTTGTGGGGTCATATCCATGTTGATTATCATTGTTCCAAAAGCAAACGGATGCCGTTTCCGACATCCGCGCAGCGTCTACTGTCTGCCTATCAGTGCCAGAAATCGTCAAATATAGTAACCGGAGGACGGCGTTTGTGTTCGGTCTTTTTATACCAGTTTTCGATAATTGCGGCGCGATCGGCGTCGAGCGTTTTTCCTTCCAGATAGTCATCGATTTCGTTATAGGTGACGCCAAGGGCGGTTTCATCAGGTAAAGAAGGGCGGTTCTCTTCCAGATCGGCGGTAGGGGCTTTAGTGTACAGGTGCTGAGGACAGCCGAGTACCTTCAGCAGCGCTTTCCCTTGCCGTTTATTTAAACGAAAAATAGGATTGATATCCGTGCCACCGTCCCCGTATTTGGTAAAGAAACCCGTGACGGCTTCTGCTGCGTGGTCGGTGCCGACCACCAGACCCGAGTTCATGCCCGCAATGCTGTATTGCGCTTTCATACGCTCACGAGCTTTTTCATTGCCTTTGACAAAATCGGACAGCGTTACGCCGATAGCAGCCAGGGTGGCTTCACTCGATTCGACGGCGGGCTTGATATTCACCGTTAACACGCTGTCCGGTTGGATGAAGTCGATGGCATCCTGGCAATCGGCCTCATCCGCCTGAATGCCATACGGCAAGCGTACAGCGATAAACTGATAACGCATATCGCCAGCTTCGCTACGTAGCTCATTGATGGCAGTCTGGCACAGTTTGCCGGTCAGCGTAGAATCTTGCCCGCCGCTGATCCCCAGTACTAACGAACGGATGAAGGGATTGGCCTTAAGATAATTCTTTAAAAAATCAACGCTGATGCGAATCTCGGCATCGGGATAGACAGTAGGCTTAACACCGAGTGCCTGGATGATCTCTTGCTGCAATGACATGGTGGCCCCCTTCCTGAACCTGTTGATACTGCGAAATAATTAGCTTGATGGTTAGAGTGTAAAGCTAATCGTCGTGAAGAAAAAGGACAAGCAGTGCGCGCGTATATTTACTTTTATTGGCGCAAAAAAGGTCAGCGAGGCAATAAAATGGGGTCGAATGTCGATTTGAAAAATTGCCGCGAGCCATCTAGTCTTGTCAGTGACCCATTAATGAATGAGGTAATAACATGAAAAATAATCAACTACTGATATGTCTTGGTGCTGCGGGGGCTCTCCTTCTCTCTGGGTGTTCAGCCTATAATCGTGCAGAAAGTAGTTTTACCGAGCCGGTGGTTAAAGAGGTGAAGACCGGACAGACCAAACAGCAAGTGCTGCAAATTGCCGGCGCGCCTGCATCAGAAGTACGGTTGAAAAACGCCAGAGGGACCTGCTTTAACTACCTGTTGAAAAATCGTGATGGTACGGCGCAGAACTATTTTGTGAGTTTCAACGACCGTGGGCAAGTGTTGAACAAGGGCTTCCAAAGCTGCGAGGCCTATGACACCAATCCCCAACGGTAATCGCGTTTTACGCGTGTAACCGTCTGCATAAACAAAAACCGGCAGGGTAGAGCGCCGATTTTTTTATGACGCCATGCGTTTACCTGGGTATCAGGTGTGGGATGCGTTTAACACGAACTCATCGTCGGCCGCAAAACGCGACTTGTCGGTTTGTCTCAGTAACTGTCTGGTCACCGTACCCGCAGTCATTGAACCGCTCACATTGAGCGCAGTACGTCCCATATCAATCAATGGCTCGATAGAGATTAGCAGTGCCACCAACGTTACCGGCAATCCCATGGTGGGCAGAACGATCAGTGCAGCGAAGGTCGCACCACCGCCTACGCCCGCGACGCCGGCAGAACTGATGGTCACGATGCCCACCAGCGTGGCAATCCACACCGGGTCCAGCGGATTGATACCGACGGTGGGGGCAACCATCACCGCGAGCATGGCAGGATAGAGCCCGGCACAGCCATTTTGTCCAATGCTGGTATCAAAGGAGGCCAGCAAAGCTGGCGATGGATTCCGGCACGCCGATGCGGCGCGTTTGTGCCTCTATGCTGAGCGGAATGGTGGCTGCGCTCGAACGGCTGGTAAATGCAAAGCTCAGCACTGGGGCAATTTTGCGAAAAAAACGCAGTGGGTTGATACCCGTTGAGGCTAACAGCATCCCATGAACCACAAACATGATGCTAAGGCCCAGATAGGAGGCGACGACAAAACTACCCAGCTTGATGATATCCTGCAAATTCGACGTTGCGACCATTTTGGTCATCAGCGCCAACACACCGTAGGGCGTCAGTTTCATCACCAGGCGAACCAACTTCATCACCCAGGATTGCAGCGTATCGATCGCCGCCAAGACGCGTTCACCCTTGGCCGCATCATCGCGATGTAGTTGCAGCGCCGCAATACCGAGCAGAGCGGCGAAAATCACTGTACTGATAATTGACGTGGGGTTCGCGCCAGTAAGCTCTGCGAACGGTTTTTTCGGGATAAAAGACAGAATCAATTGCGGCACATTGAGTTCGGAGACTTTGCCCGCGTAATTACTCTCGATCGCGCTGAGAAGCGCGGTTTCCTTTGCCCCTTGCACCAGCCCTGAAGCGCTAAGGCCAAACAGTAGGGTAATCAACACGCCGATCAGCGCTGCGATCAGAGTGGTTAACAGCAGGGTACCCAGAGTAAGTACGCTGATTTTTCCTAATGATGAAACATTGTGCAGCTTGGCAACCGAATTCAGAATTGAAACGAAAACCAGCGGCATAACAATCATTTGTAACAGTTGAACGTAACCGTTACCCACGATGTTAAACCAGGCAACAGAAGCCTTGATGATCGGATTGTTGCCGCCATACACCAGATGCAGCGCGAAGCCGAACAGCACACCGATAACCAGACCAAGCAGAACCTTTTTCGCCAGACTCCACGTCGGGTTACGGTTTGCATAAGCCAGCAGGGCGATCAACGCCAAAAAAACGATAATATTAGCCAATAGCGCAACAGACATAATGTCTCCTCCCTAAAAATAAAAACGGGCGCTAGGATAACAGCTCCTTATGGCTTCCGTTATACCAATCTGGCGTATCTTTTACTCAAATCGCATAGCGTTCCCGGTGATAAGGAAAAGCACTAGCGGAGCAACTGGCTGAATTGACTGCGGGCCGAGTCATACCAGCGACAGACCTGCTCGTAGCCGTAACAAGCACCTGCGCGCGGTGTGTGGTACAGCGAAAAGCCAATCAGTGCCAGACAGAGTACCCGTTCTAGCTGGTTGCCTTTCTGGCCGTTGATCAGCGGCAAACGAAAGCGCCAACGGCAGGGCCACAGCAAGGGTACTCCGGCTGAGGTTAACATGTCGGCCATGATATGGCTGAGATAGCCAATCAGCATGGCGTGGTAGGCATCGGTCGGGATGGGCCAATCGGCAGGTAATTGCAGACGGATAAAACAAATGACCGCCACAATGGCCAGCAAGCTGTGGGTGAAACCGCGGTGCCCAAAGGCGCGGGCAACAGGCCCAGAGATCCAGCGTAACCCTTGCCCCAATACGGATTTAGGGTGGTCGATATCTGGCAGCAACGCCGTCAGCAGCGCACCCGGAATGATATGCCACCAGTCTCCGTTCGCCAGCGCAGGCGTGAGTTCTGCATTTTTGGCAAAAATAGCGCAGGCGACGGAGAATAGCAGATGTCCTTCCGCAGTCATGGGGTTTCTCAGTGAAATGTTATTTTATCCAGTATAGAGAAATATTCCCCGCTGCGGAAGTTGTGACTGCGTAACTATTTATGTCTTGCGGTTATTTCTTGCTGCTGGCGCTGTCAACAGGCAATGCGCTTAGCCAGGCATCAACTAATTGCGGCCAAACGGCGACCGGCAACCCTGTGGTGCCGCGAATGCCAAAACCGTGTTTGCCTTTTTCAAACAGGTGCATTTCCACCGGAATATGCTTCGCCTTCAGTGCAGAAAACATCACCATGCTGTTCTCAACGGATACTGACGGGTCATCGACGGCATGCACTAAAAAGGTCGGTGGGGTTTGCGCATTGACATGCTGGTCCGGTGAGTAGCGCACAATACCCGCTTCGTCAGAGTGCTGACCCAGCAACTGTTTGCGCGAGCCGGTGTGGCCGATATCATCGCGCATGGAAATCACCGGATACATCAGTACCATAAAGTCAGGTCGCGCACTAAGACGGTCGATATCATCCTGCGGTGGCGTTACCGCGCGGTCAAATTGGGTGCCCAGTCTGGCTGCCACGTGCACGCCAGCGGAGAATCCCATCACACCGATGCGCTGTGGATTGAGCTTCCAGTTGGCTGCCTGTGCCCGCAACGTACGCAATGCGCGCTGTGCATCTGCCAGCGGTGCATCGACCCCTTCTTTGTGGCCTTCTCCCGGCATACGGTAGGTCATCACGAACAAGGTATAACCTTGAGCGTTGAAATAGGGGGCCAGATCGCTGCCTTCTTTATCCAGCACCACGCGTTGATATGAGCCGCCTGGGGTGACCAAAATCCCCACGCCATTAGGTTTTTCTGGCGCATACACAGTAAGTTCCGGGGCTCTTATTCCAGTGGCCGCGCGATCGCGCATCGCCGGATCTTTACTGCGTTCAACCACCTCGGGTTTGGCCGATGACGTTGCCGCCCCCGGTGCTTCCCCCCCCTGTGGCCAGACAGGAAACGTGGTGTTGGCAAAACTGATTCCAGACATTGACACTAATAAGGCTCCAGCAATAAGGGAACGCGAAATCATAGTCTATTACTCGCAACAAAGTCATTAGGGAAGGGGTAAATTAGCATGGAGAGTTTGAGAGGAAAAAAAAGGGTATTCATCACATCGGAGAGAAAACGAACACCCTAAAAACTACAAAATATATATCAAGAAATAACGTTCATACACGAAGAGGGTAATTCAGACACAGAATACATAAACTAAAGCTAACTATCGCAATGCTAAAATTACTGCTGTACGGCTAACGGCTAAGACGTAAAAAAGGGATATTCCGGAACGCTATCACACTTTGTTAACCTGAATATCCCTGAACTGCATTTGCCTAACTTTTAATCGTTAATCACGATTAGAAGCTATATTGAACACCTACGCGGAAACGCGTTTGACGGTGATCGGAAGTGCCATCCTGAATAACGTTACCGATAGCGGTATACGGTTTCCAGTTTTTATCCCATTTGTAGGACAGTTTTACGTCGTGCTCCAGTTTCCAGGTATCTTTATCAAACTGGAAGTTTTGATACTGGTTGGATTTTTTATAATCCATTTCGTAATCAATTTGCCAATTTTTCAGGAAGCTGTAGCTCAAAACACCCGTCAGGTTATAACCGCTCTCAGAAGTCTGCTTACCTGCTTGACCAATATTATTGCTCATACGCTTGTAGTATGGGCGATAGCGGAAAGAATATGACAGGTCGTCAGTGATTTTGACTTTCGCACGAAGATAAGGTTTGTACTCGTTATTGCTGGAGCTACTTGCCATTGTAAAACCAGGCTCTAAAGACCAGGTTTTATTAAATTTATAAACATAGCTAGCAACGACTTCGGTATCGTTACTTACTGATTCATGGAATGGTTTGTTTGGTGTGGTATTTTTAGAAGGTTCACCATTTTTCCATTTGCTTTCCAAAGACAAGCCAAAACCATTGGCAAAACGGTGAGACATTAACAGACGGTCTTTATGACCAGCATCTTTGGTATCTTGCATTTCATGACGATAGTCAATCGTAACAGCCATTGCGTTGACGCTAACGATCGAAGTCACGGCCAGAGCTAATAATTTTAATTTCATTTTATTATTTCCCATCGAGTAATAATATTTATGCTAAAAGACGCATTTGTGCTTATTGGAACAAGTTCTATTTTATTTATTCTCAAATTCTATTTTGTGATCCGGATCGGATTTATTAAAAAAGTAAAATATGGTTTCAAAATGTGAGATTGATCGGCGGGGAAATAAAGTATGCTTCAATTAAAATGAAAAATCCCTGCCATGCAGGATGACAGGGATTTAAGGTGTATATTACATAGACACTATTACTTCATTGCACGTTTCAAAATACGTTCAGACTGACGCTGGAAGTATTTAGACGCTTCATCAACAGTTTTCTGGCCGTAGTCGATAGACTGAATGGTATCACCAAACAGGGCTACGATTTGCGGGTCATCGAAGTACGGAGACACCCCGATTTCGTGCGGTAATGCCAATGCCTGATTCAAACCAGCGACCGCGTTGGAATCATCTTTGATAACGCCATCGCTACGCAGCTGTGCTACTGCTGCCTTGCTCAACGGTACGCCACGTTCCAGACCCAGCGCTTGAACACCTTCTTTGCTGTTCAGCAGGAAGTTGATCAGCATTGCTGCTTCTTTCGGGTGTTTAGACGATTTACCGATAGAGAGCATCTGAGCCGGTTTGAAGAACAGACCTGCGTCTTTAGCACCTGGCAGCATCGGGTAGTTACCCAGGGTAAGCTTGGCAGGCGGTTGCAGGTTATCAGAGTACTTGGTAATGGTGGAGTTCCACATGTAAGTACCTGCCCATTCGCCTGTGATCCACGGCTTCATTTCATACATGTTGCTCTTGCCGAAAGAAGCGTAGTACTTCATGTCAGGCATAACGTGGCTATCAACCAGTTTTTTGTACATGCTGAAGAAGTCAGCCCACTGCGCATCGTTGTACGCGAATTTCTGGGTTTTCACGTCGATAGCAGGAATGCCGTACTTCTGTACAATGTAAGAGTTCAGCAGTGCCAGGGTATCCTGGTGCTCCAGAATAACCGGGAAGTACTGGTTGCCCAGTTTTTCTTTGAACACTTTACCGGCGTTCAACAGCTCATCCCAAGTTTTTGGGTATTCCAGGCCAGCTTTTGCCCAGGTATCAGTGTTGAAGTAGAACACACGTGCAGTAATAGAGATCGGAATACCGTTCAGTTTTCCGTCAACGGTGGTGTTGTTCAGTTCTTTTTGTTCGAACTGAGCCAGATCGATAACCCCTTTCTGTTTGTTCAGATCGTAGAAACCTTCACCGTTTTTAGAGAAAATCGGCAGCCAGTTCCAGTTGGTCTGCATCACGTCAGGCTCGGTGTTACCGGTGATCTGTGTGGTCAAACGTGCCAGGTGGCCGTCCCAACCGGTGTATTCTGCTTTAACGGTGATGTTCGGATTTGCCTTCTGGAAATCTTCAATCGCTTTCAGCGTCTGTTGGTGACGGCCATTGCCGCCCCACCAGGACATACGCAGTTCAACGTTATCCGCTGCGAAAGATTGATGCGCCAGCAATGCCAGAGATGAGGCTATCAACGTGTGTAGGATCGCTTTTTTCATTGGTAACTACTTCTGTTAAAGAGAGATGTTCTGTTTTTGCATCAAAGATATGGCATTTATCCATATCAAACTTAAAGAACACCTGACGGTTCAGGCCATTCTTAATAATCAATCGCGCTTCCTCAGAAGGAATACGACTGGTTATCTCAAAGCCATCAACCTTTATGTACATAAAGAATTCATGACCCATGTTCTCTACGCGCACCAGCTCGCCGACAGAGTGGTTGTCTTCAAACGCTGTATCGGAGACAGAGACATATTCAGGGCGAACGCTGAAGAAGATATCCTGTGTCAGATGAGAGCGAACTTTATCCTGCTGTGCCGCGTTCAGGGGCAGGGTGTAACCACCTACGAGCAGAGCAATCTGACCGTTAGTTTCAACCAGTTTGCCCGGTTTGATGTTCATTTCTGGCACGCCGATAAAGCCTGCCACGAACATGTTTTTCGGATAGTGATACAGGTTATCCGGCGTATCCACCTGCATGATGTGACCCAGTTTCATGACGCAGATACGGTCGCCCATGGTCATGGCTTCGGTCTGGTCGTGAGTAACGTAGACGCTGGTTGCCGGTTTGCCTCTTTTCTTCAGCTGTTTGTGCAGGTCAGAAATACGGATACGCATGGAAGCACGCAGTTTGGCATCCAGGTTGGACAATGGTTCGTCAAACAGGAACACGTCCGGTTTTTTCACGATAGCGCAGCCTACTGCCACACGCTGTGCCTGACCACCGGACAGCTGACGCGGCAGACGATCCATCAGGTCTTCCAGTTCCAGAATTTTGGCCGCTTCGTTAACCTGTTCTTCAATCTTCTCTTTCGGCAATTTTGCCAGTTTCAGACCGAATGCCAGGTTTTCGCGCACTGTCATGTGCGGATAGAGCGCATAGTTCTGGAACACCATCGCGATACCGCGATCTTTCGGTACCAGGTTGTTAACGATGCGCTCGCCGATGCGAACTTCACCGCCACTGATGGTTTCCAGACCTGCCAGCATACGCAGGGTAGTGGACTTGGCACAGCCAGACGGCCCAACGATAACCATAAACTCACCGTCTTTGATGGTCAGGTCGATACCGTGAACTGCTTTGAAACCGTTGGAATATACTTTTTCCAGTTTGTTGAAAACTACTTCAGCCATGATAAATCCTTTATTAACCTTTAATTCCGCTGCTGGTCACGCCCTGAACAAAGTAGCGCTGTGCCAAGAAGAAAATGATGATGGATGGCAGGATCGAAATACTTGCCATTGCTAAGATTTCGTTCCAAGGTGCTCCTTCTGTTACGTCGATGGACATTTTCAGAGCCAACGCAATCGGGTATTTATCCACGCTGTAGACATAGATCAGCGGGCCGATAAAGTCGTTCATAGACCACATGAACTGGAACAATGCGACAGAAATGATGGCCGGTTTCAGAATCGGCGTAACCACATACCACAGCACCTGCCAGGAGTTACAGCCGTCAATCTGTGCTGCTTCTTCCATATCACGTGGTACACCGCGCAGGAACTGAATCAACATGAAGACGAAGAACCCTTGGGTTGCAAATGCGCAAGGCAAGTACAACGGCATGTAACTGTTCAGCATGCCCATTTTACTGAACATGATGTACTGAGGAATCAACAGTACGGTGCTGGGCAGCAGCATGGTAGCGATCAGGGTCGCAAACCAGAAGTTTTTCCAAGGAATCTCGAAGCGGGCAAAGCCGTAAGCCACGATAACCGAGGAGATAATGGTCAGGATCACTTTCGGGATTACAAACTTGAACGTTTTCAACATGTAATGACCGAAGTTGTATTCCGTATCGGTTTTCCAGCCGTTAACGAAACCGTTACTGGTGGCGTGCTCAGGCCACAGTCCCAGCGTGGTAAAGATTTCATGGTTCGGTTTGAACGATGCAGATAACATCCACGCCAGTGGATAAAGCATCAACAGACCGACAAACAGCAAAATCGTGTAACGAATTGCCGCAGTGATTTTCTCTTTACGTAAAGTACGACGAACTTCTGCTTCTGCGAGGGCTTGCGCCGATGACAGATTGGAATAGATATCAGCCATTTTTTCCTCCTTTATCGGCGGAGTAGAACACCCAGTATTTAGACGATTTAAACGATATTGATGCGAACACAGCAACTACCAGGAACAGTACCCATGCCAACGCTGCACCGTAACCCATATCGAAATACTTGAACGCCGTATCGTAGATATATAGCGAGAACAGGTAGGTGTAGTGGGTCGGGCCACCGCCGGTAATAACGTACGGTGCGGTGAATTCCTGGAACGCCTGTTTGGTCTGCATGATAAAGTTGAAGAAAATAACCGGCGTAATCAACGGTACAGTTACTTTCAGGAACATCTGCCATTTAGACGCACCATCGATCATTGCAGCTTCGTACTGAGACTGCGGTACGTTCTGCAACGCGGCGAGGAAGATAACCATCGCGGAACCGAACTGCCATACGCGCAACAGCGTTACCGACATCAGCGCCAGTGAAGGCTCACCCAGCCAGTTGATAGCGTCAAAACCGAACACGGCCAGGAAGCTGTTCAACAGACCGTCGATGGCGAACAGAGCACGCCACAGTACGGCAATGCCTACGCTACTACCGAGAATAGACGGTACATAGTAAGCAGTACGGAAGAAACCGATACCACGCAATTTGAAATTGAGCACAAATGCAATCAGCAGTGCGAAAATCAATTTCAACGGAATGGTCAGGAATACATAGGCAAAGGTAACCCACAGGGATTTCCAGAAGAGGTCATCTTCCAGGAACATCCGATGATAGTTTTCCAAACCCGTAAACTCAGGTGGATTCATCAGGTCATATTCAGTAAAACTGAGCACAAACGATGAAATAAAGGGGAAAGCGGTAAAAACTATCAACCCTATTATATAAGGGGAGATATAGGCTAGCCCCATCCTTTTGTTTTCATTCATAATGCTTACCTACTTAGTAATTGAGAACCATTAAAATAAAAATCAATGTGTTAATAACTCTGGATAAATTAATTCCACGTCATAAACAATTCTGTTTTCCCCATTAAAGCGAAAATCACCGTGGACGTATCCACCCTGCGTTAAAAGTGCCGGTACCGCGTCACGTTTACCGTGACAAGCAGCAACAAACGTCAGTAATGCCAGCGGAATAGGATCATCCAAGCGTAAATAACGATGTTGTACCGAACGAACAAACAAACCATGATGAAAGTGCTGTTTGAATAAGGTTTCCGCTACGCGCCAAGCGCGTTCTGCCCATACTGGGGACTGCGTTTTTTCCGCCAGTTCCGTCAAAGCAACCAACAGGAAAGGCGTTGCGCTGTTTTCCAAGCCATCTTGCTCGCCGCGCGTTGCCATTGTCTCAATCAGGGCGTACAGCTCGTCGTCACCGCTCAAGCTATAAGCACGTACCAGCGGAAGCAAATAATCACCTTCGAGTGCTAAGGGGGCTAATTTGGTGCCTTTCTTGCCGTAATAACCATCACGCGGGAATACAAAGCCAGTCATATCCTGGCCGTTGTTCCACATCGGTCGCAGCGTGTTGCTGACCACGTCATAAGCGTACTGGTAGTAATTTTTTAAGCCTGAAATCACCCAGGCCATAATGTCGCTATCGGGCTGCTGGCGAAGAATATCCAACATTGCCAAAGAGTTATCAATCAATAACGGGCGCATGTCGCGGAACAAGACATCAGCCTCTTTGGCGATAACGCCAAATTCCGGACCAAATTGACGCTGTGCGTGGTCGCCAAACCAGGATTGTGTTTGGTTATCATCTTCAGGCACAGGCTGTCTTTGCAGCGGCGAACTGAACTGATACACCGGCATCCCGGTTTCAGGATTACGTGCCAACACATACTGGCGATATAAATGTTTACCCCATGCCGCCGCTGACACATCGCCGGCAAAGTGCGCGTAAGCGAAGGCGGCGTAAATGAGGTCGGTGCCCGCGTTGACGAAGGTCAATCCTTTGGTCAACGGCAGTTCTGGCCAGAGAGCAGGGTCAACCATATCGTGGCGTGTGTGCTCAAAGACCTGTGGATCGCGCGTTTTGGCGTAATCACCATGACGGCCAAGATCCAGTTGCTGCCAATCTTCAACATGGGCATTCCAGAAACCCTGCAAATAGTTCAACGTCTTTTCTGCGTCGACGCGGTGCAAAAACGAGTAATAGGGCAGATGGTGTTTTAATTCATGCACCATGGCTTTGGATTCCGGCCCTTCACTGCCCAACGTATCCAGATTGATAAAACGGTGTTCGCCCCAATAGAACAGGCCGCTGTTATCATCGACATAATGTTTTAAGAAATAGTCGGTGTAATCCGCTGCCTGCTGCTGATAGCGGGCATCACCGGTAATAACGCTCATGGCGCTTAATGTTCTCAACCAGTTTTGTTGGCTGGCGAAATTCGCGATAGGCGCATCATGACCATCCGGGAATTTCCACACTACGGGTTCTTGCGTGGTTATATCGAAGCCATCTGCCCGCAGGGGCGAAGGATTTTTAAGACTTTGGGCGGCCTGCGATACGCGAGTGATATGGTTATCCAAGGCGGCTAACCATTCGTTGAGTGTCGTTTCAGGGCTGGTGCGTAAAGTCGTAAAAATACTCATCGAGCCCCTTTTTATCGAACTGTGTTGCAGTTCCTTATAAATAGAAACACTATTTCGATTGATTATATTGCGCTATTTGCCCACTCGTCATGCACGCAATCTCGAAAGTGTGATCAAAGTCGGAGCGTTATTTTGATTTTTTTAAGAAGGCGGTTTTAGCAAGGTGTGCGCCGTCTTACTTTAGATAACTAATTGAAATATATTAAATAAAACGCATTGTTGGAACGTTTCGCGTTATCTGTTAAAAAAATGTTTGAGCTTGTCAGCGTGCTATCGGCCAGAAATTGCTACCGTATTGCTTTCATTGGTGAAACCAGAGAAGTGTAGTAAAGAACCGGGATGCTGCTAGCCAGGTCTGCTTGCTGCTACTGGTTCTTGGTACGCTACCTTTGCGCTTGTCCACTGTCGGGAGAACGAAAGCGCCGGGCAAAACAGGTCAGGATGCGTGGCAGTGACAACCTGGCCTGTTCCGGTGCGCGCCCGGTGCTTTCATGTTTGGAAAAGCGTGAATCTTATGGTATATTAGTTTAATAAAAGTGAAATATTTTTTTATTTATTGAGGGCCGTCATGTTTTTACACCTTTTCAGTTTCGTTCGTAACGAATGTTACTAGAATGGCTCAATCCGTATGCTGTGCCTACCCGCATCCCGTTGAGAAATAGGCCATAACAATGAATAGGAGGGAGTGACCATGAAACGCTACTTTATTGATGATGAAACCCCGTGGGAAGAACTGGGCGGCGGTATTAAACGCAAAATCATGACCTGGACTGACAACCTGATGATGGTGTTGGTGCATTTTGATAAAGGTGCTATCGGCACGCCGCATAAGCACTATATTCACGATCAGATCGCCTACGTTGCTCCTGGCAGCTTTGAAGTGGTGATTGAAGGAGAAAAACACATTCTGAAAGCGGGCGATGCCTATTTGGCCGTTAAGAATGAAATGCACGGTGTGGTGTCATTGGAAGATGGCAGCATCCTGATTGATACCTTCAATCCTAAACGCGCCGATTTCCTCTAAGCGCTGCCGCTGTAACGCGTGGTAAACCGGCCAGACACTTGGCTGGTTTATGCGCTCTGTCAGTCCCGTCAGTTTCCAGTCAAATCTTCCAGCGTTAACGCTTGCAGTGAATTCAACTTTTTGTCAGCCAGTACCCAACGTGGATCCTGAGCATGCGCATTGCTTGGTACCACGATGGAGCGCATACGCGCGGCTTTGGTGGCAATCATGCCGTTGACTGAGTCTTCCAGTGTGACGCAGCGTAGCGGTGAAATATCCAGCGCCTGCGCCGCGTTTAAATAGACCTGTGGGTGAGGTTTACTGAAAGGCAGTGATTCCGCAGAGGCCAGCGCATCGAAATAGTGTGTCAGGCCAAAGGTGTGCAATACGTGTTGCAACATAAACAGTGGAGAGGCGGGTGCCAGTCCAATGCGAAAACCCTGTTCACGACACAACTGTAAGGCGTGTTCCACGCCGGGCAAAAGCGGGCGGCTTTCATCCACCAGTTCAAGGGTGCGGGCGATAATACGCTTGACCACTTCACTGCGGCTGGGGGTTGTCCAGGGGGCATGCTGATACCACAGGTCAACCACCAGATCGATACGCAAGCCTAACAAGTCGGGCAGGGTATCGCGCACAGAGGTATCCACCCCTAATACCGCAATCACTTCTACCTCAGCCTGCTCCCATAAAGGTTCTGAATCGATCAGCAAGCCGTCCATATCAAACAAGGCGGCACGAGGCGTGTTGGCTACAGACATTTACGTCTCCTGTCAGGTAAAAAGAGGCCATTTAGCTGAGTTGGCCGCTTCCGGGCCGTTCATTTCAGCGGTGTCACTGGCAGGCTACCACAGTTTTCAGTGTCATGGGACGACGTGTAAGGGGGCCTGCACTACCTATCAACGGTAATTATGGTTATAATGTAATGGGATATGCCAGCGGCTTCTGTTTCGGCGTTGCCTGCCCACTACCTTGCCGTCGATCGTGCCAGGTGAAGGCTATTTTATCGCGTCATTTATAAGGGGAACTCATGACGTACCAACAGGCGGGTCTTATTGCAATTATAAAACGCATTGCAGGATGGATCCTTTTTATCCCGGCTCTGCTATCAACTTGCATTTCGCTGGCGAACTATGTCTATCAATATACGCAAAAAAAGCAGGGCATTGATGCGGTACTTCTGGATTTCCTGCACCTGATGATCGACATGACGCGTTTTAACACGCCGTTTATTAACCTTTTTTGGTACAACTCGCCGATGCCGGATTTCTCCCGGCCCTTCGCCGCGGCCAGTATCATGTTCTGGATTATCTATTTGCTGATTTTTGTCGGGCTGGCGCTGCAAGTGAGCGGCGCGCGCATGTCGCGGCAGGCGCAGGCGGTGCGTGAAGGCATTGAGGATCAGGTGATTCTGGAGAAAATGAAAGAGAGTGAGGGACGAACCCGTGAAGAACTGGCGTCACGAGCAGAAGTGCCACACCACACCATTTTTCTGCAATATTTCCCGCTTTATATTATGCCGATCATTACCGCCGTTGCCGGTTACCTGGTTTTGCCCCTGCTGGGTGTTCCTGTGTGATAGCTGTTGCCGCCCTTTCGCCATCATGCGCAAGGGCGGCGTGATTTAAGTGGTCAACTGCTGCTCAATAGCGTGTTGCGCCACAATAATGTGCTGCCCGCCAAACAGATTTGCTCGATTGAGCAGATAATAGATTTGGTAGAGCGGCTGGCGTTCGATAAAGCCTTTATCCAGCGGCCAGACGTTTTGGTAACCGTCATAGATTTGCCGCGGCAGCGAGGGGGTGAGGGGTAACATCGCCAAATCACACTCTCTGTCTCCCCAATAGCTGGCAGGATCGAACAGGAAACTGCCATCGTGATAACTGGCGCAGTTATCGGGCCAAAGGTCGCCGTGCAGCAACGAGGGTTGGGGTTGATGTCCGGCCAGTTGCGATTCCACCTGCATAATCAACGAATCGATATCGCCGAAGTACATCCCTTTTTCGGCTGCCAACTGTAACTGCCAGCCAATTCGCTGTTCAGCAAAGAACGTGGCCCAACGCCGCTGCCAGCTATTAGGTTGTGGCGTGGTTGAGAGGTCATTGTCAAAATCCAGGCCAAACTGAGGCTGGTCGCTCCACTGATGCAGATGTGCTAGTTGCTCTCCGAGGCACCAGACACTGTGAGCGTCCAGCGGTTTGGGGGCGAGGTATTCCATCAGCAGGAAGCTGTGGTCCCGCGAACTGCCGACGCCATACACAGCAGGAACACGCACGGTACGACTGCGTGCCAGCAGCGCAAGCTGATCGGCTTCAGCGGTGAATTTGGGCAACATCTCACGGATATCGCTCTTTACGAAAACATCATACTCCCCGTATTTGACCTGCCAAACGGTGTGCATCTCGCCAGCTTCACACGCCTGGTACTCGAAGATATCAGCGGTTCCAAGATGTTCATCCAATAGCTTGCCGATTGCTTGCCACATAGCGCCACCCCCCGTTGATGATGTTACGTAGAGATTGTTACCTTAGCGTATTCCTTATCAGTAAACCTGAAGCTGTCGCGCAGCATGGGCAATCCCCGCTGTGTCTGAAACCTAGAGCAGTATAGCCTGAATCGTCAGCAGCGGGCTAAAAAACGCGCTATCGTCTTAAGACAACGCAGTCTGCGCGGTACGCTGACGTCGGGTACGAACCTGATGAATGGTCAAGGCCAGGGCGAAGAACAGCGCTTGCACCAACACAATACAGGGCCCCGTGTCACCATCCAGATAAAAACTGATCAGCGTACCGGTAACGCAGGAAAACACCGACACGCAGGTGGCAACGATCAGCATACCATCGAAGGTTTTACACACCATAAACGCGACGATACCGGGGGCGATAAGCATGGCGATGACCAAAATTACCCCAACGGCTTGCAGCGAGGCAACGATCGTCATCGCCAGTAGGCAAAGCAGGCCGTAGTGGAGCCATTTGACTGGCAGGCCAATCACGCGGGCATGGTGCGGATCAAAGCAATACAGCATCAGGTCACGGCGTTTGAGCATGACAATCACCAGCGTAACACCGGCAATCAGCAGGATTTGCGTCAACTCCTGTGCGGTGATCCCTAACACATTACCAAAAAGAATATGCGACAGATGTTGGTCGGAATCTACCCGAGCAAACATGACCAGCCCGAGGGCGAACATGCCAGAGAAAACGATACCCATCACGGTATCTTCTTTGACACGGCTATGCTCTTTCAGATAACCGGTGGCAAGCGCGCACAGCACGCCAGAAGCAAATGCGCCCACCGCAAAGGGAATACCGAGCAAAAATGCCACAACAATGCCGGGCAGTACGGCATGGGAGATGGCATCCCCCATTAAGGACCAGCCTTTAAGCACCAGATAGCAGGAGAGCACCGCACACACGACACCCGTGACGACGGCGGCCAGCAGTGCGCGTTGCATGAACGGATAGGCAAGCGGCTCCAAAATCCAATCAAACAGCAGGCTCATGACAGATCTCCTTCTGTCGCACGGTGGCGCGCGCGCCGTGTTGCCAGCAAGCCATGTTTCGGGGCAAACAGAAACGCCAGCAGGAAAATCAGCGTTTGCAACGTGACAATCACTCCTCCCGTTGCGCCATCAAGATAAAAACTGAGATAGGCGCCTAATGCGCTGCTGATGGCACCGAGTCCAATGGCAATCACAATCAGTCTGCCAAAGCGGTCGGTTAACAGGTAAGCGGTAGCCCCCGGCGTGATCACCATAGCAATTACCAAAATAGCGCCTACGGTTTGCAGCGCGGCGACAGTGCAGGCGCTGAGCAGAGTAAAAAACAGGATTTTGAGTTTCAATGGCGATAAACCGATGGAACGGGCGTGGTTCTCATCAAAAAACACCGCCAACAGATCTTTCCATAGCACGCACATGATGATGAAAGTGATGCCGATGATAATTTCGACCTGAAGCACGTCCTCATCGGCAATGCTGAGGATATTGCCAAAAATAATCGACTGTACATTAACCGAGGTGGGGTTAAGGGAGATGATGAGCAACCCGGCGGCAAAAAAAGTGGAAAAGATAAAGCCGATAATGGCATCTTCACGCAAACGTGTGATGTGACGGATAAGCGTCATGGCCAAGGCGGCCAGCATTCCGGTAAAAAAAGCGCCTGCCGCATAGGGCAACCCCAGTGCGTAGGCTCCCGCGACGCCGGGCACCACTGAGTGGGAGAGGGCATCGCCCATCAGTGACCAGCCTTTGAACATCAGGTAAGCGGAAAGAAAGGCACAGACACCGCCCACGATGGCACTTACCCAAATCGCCTTCACCATGTAGTTGTAATGGAACGGTTGCAACAAAAGTTCAAACATCTACGTTAGTTATCCTCTTGCCGGGAGCGGAATGCCGGTCTGTCGCTGGGGGGTGAGCCATAGAAGACGGCAGGGCGTTCGTCATCGGTCAATACTGTGACGGTTCGGGCGTCGTCGTCGTCATGCAGGTGCTCGCCACCGAGATTAATGTGGTGCAGTACGCCGCCAAAGGTTTTCTCCAGATTACTCTGGGTGAAGGTGGCCGCAGTGGGGCCGGCTGCCAGCACGGTACGGTTGACCAGAATCACACTGTCGCAAAATTCAGGTACGCTGCTGAGGTTGTGGGTTGCTACCAAAATCAAATGTCCCTCGTCGCGCAAGGTGCGCAGCAGATCGATAATGGCGTTTTCGGTTTTCACATCAACGCCGGTAAAGGGTTCATCCAACAGCAGCACACACCCTTGTTGCGCCAGCGCCCGCGCCAGGAAAACCCGCTTTTTTTGACCGCCGGAGAGTTCACCGATTTGGCGTTGACTCAGTGCACTCATGCTGACACGGGCCATGGCATCGTTTATCACGTCACGATCTTGCTGGCGCGGGATGCGCAAAAAGTTCATTTTGCCGTAGCGCCCCATCATCACCACGTCGGAAACTAGCACGGGAAAATTCCAGTCAACCTCTTCCGTTTGCGGCACATAGGCGATGAGATTTTTTTTCAATGCCTCACTGATAGCTTCACCGTTAAGACGGACCTGGCCCGAAGAGGGTTTCACCAGCCCCATGATGCTTTTGAATAGGGTGGATTTACCGCTGCCGTTGACCCCGACCAGAGCGCAGATCGTGCCGCCGCTCAGTGAAAATGACGCGTTTCGAATCGCCTGGTGGCCATTGCTGTACGTCACAGAGACATCGTCGACGGTGAGGGCTAATTCAGGTGTACGACTCATTGGTTGAATCCTTCGGCGATGGTGTTCACCGTGGTTTGCAGCAGATCCAGGTAGGTGGGAACCGGACCCTTTTCATTAGACAATGAGTCAACATACAACACGCCGCCATATTTCGCGCCGGTTTCTTTACTGACCTGCTTAGCCGGTTTATCAGAAATAGTGCTTTCACTAAACACCACCGGGATGTGTTTTTCACGCACGGTATCGATCACGCGGCGCACTTGCTGGGGCGAACCCTGCTCATCAGCATTGATCGGCCACAGATAGACTTCGTTGAATTGATAATCGGTGGTGAGGTAACTAAAGGCCCCTTCGCTGGTGACGAGCCACCGCTGTGCATCTGGAATCCTCGCCAAACGTTCACGCAGGGGGGCATCCAGTGCGGTGATTTTTTCCGCATAGGCTTTAGCATTACGATTATAGATCTCCGCGTTATCCGGATCGTATTGCACCAGCCCCTTACGAATGTTCTCGACATAAATTAAGGCGTAGCTGGGGGACATCCAGGCATGTGGGCTCGGGTTGCCGTTATAGGCCCCTTCACGGATAGGCAGTGGCGTTATCCCTTCCGTCACCGTAACCGCCGGGACATCTTTAATATTTTCAAAGAAGCGACTAAACCAGCGTTCCAGATTCAAACCGTTCCACAAGATAAGATCTGCGGACTGCGCCTTAACGATATCCCGCGGTGTGGGCTGGTAGTCATGGATCTCTGCGCCCGGCTTGGTTATCGACTCAACGATAGCCGCCTCTCCCGCGATGTTCTGCGCGATATCCTGAATAATGGTAAAGGTGGTTACCACCTTGAGTTTGTCTTTGGCATTCGCTGGTGAAGCGAGAGTGAATGCGGCGAAGAGCGCCAGAGGTAGGGTAAGGTTTATAATTCGAGAAGGGGTGAAGGCCTGAAAGAAACGCATAGACATATCCTTACAAGTCGCGATGGTTAATTATTATATGAAAATAATTCTCAATCGTATTTAAGTCAAGCGTCTCTTGCGATAACTGCGACGCTGATACCCTGTGTTTATCCACTGCCGTGTGCTTTTGAGCGATCCCTGCATATCCTGAACATTGCCTTGTTGTAAAATCGTGATTCTGGTTAACAAATCTTACTTAACGTAACGAATGAAGTCTAACTGTTGCTGCTGTGTTTATGATGTTTTTTCGTTGGAAGCTAAATGCTCTCTGGCGGCACAACATGCATAAAAAAAATTGTTGATCGGCCGATATACCAAAAAGTGTGCAATGGAAGTATGCAATGTTGGGAGGGTATTCGCAATGGGAGAAAAATCAGAAAGGCGCTGGAAGATGGCCAGCATCATTCTCTTGGTAGTACTGGCGTTATTAGTTGGCATAATGGTTCAAGAGTATTAATGGATCCTGGCGGGAGGAATCTGTGTCATAGGATGCATTTTCCTCCCGGTAGCATAATAATAAGAAACCACTCCTTTTATTTTCTTATCGTAAATAAGTTCTAAATTTATAACATTTTGCTATGGTAAACGCGCCTTAACGGTAGCAAGGATTCCTAACAAGTTACATTTTACGAGTTAATAAATAAAACCACGGATATTCAGTGAGTTATGTTCGAGCTGTTTGTGATGCCGATGGCGTGTTTTATGCTGCTGTTACAGGGGATGAAGCCTTATTTTGTGCGGCACCTCTGCGACTGAAGAAAAATGGCTTGCCATCGTTTTCAGAGTGTGTAATAACGCATCTGGGTGAAACGAGGTACAGTTCTGTATATGAGTGGCATTTTCAGTAAGGAAGTTAATGATACAACCGTTAGCGTTGCGAACTACTTGTCTGCCGATCCTTATCTTGGTGCCTCAAAGCAGTAACGACTTTGGTTTGTCTGTATAACGCCTTTGGGCAGTTTAAACAATTAAAGGAAATGTGTAAAATGGCAAAGATTAAAGGTCAGGTTAAGTGGTTCAATGAGTCCAAAGGTTTTGGTTTCATTACGCCTGCTGACGGCAGCAAAGACGTGTTTGTTCACTTCTCTGCAATTCAAGGTACCGGTTTTAAAACGCTGGCTGAAGGCCAGAGCGTAGAGTTCGAAATTCAAGACGGCCAGAAAGGTCCTTCTGCTGTTAACGTAACCGCGCTGTAATTACCGTTTCCGGTGCAAAACCCGCCATGGTGTGGGTTTTTTGTTGTCTGCCTTTCTCATTGCCGCCTATCCGCACGTGTTTTTATCGCTCTGTAGGAAAATATGTCCATGTTTTATCAATGCCCGCTCTGCCATCAGCCGTTACAGGCTAACGATCGCCAATGGTCATGCGGTACGCATCATTTTGATCGCGCCAGAGAAGGCTACGTCAATCTTTTACCGGTGCAATTTAAGCGCTCCAAAATGCCTGGTGACAACGCAGAGATGATGCGTGACCGTCGCCTTTTTCTGGATGCAGGTCATTATTGGTCGTTACAGGCTGCGCTATTGCAACACATCCATCGCGTGCTCGTCTCACAGGCGCAGGCACTGCTGGATATTGGTTGTGGTGAAGGGTATTACACCGGGGCTTTGGCGGACGCGTTACCGGCAGTTCAGATTTTCGGCCTGGATATCTCTAAGGTCGCTATTCAGCGGGCCGCAAAACGCTATACGACGGTTAAATTTTGCGTTGCCTCAAGCCGACGTTTACCGTTCGGGGATGCCACGCTGAATGGAATACTGAAAATTTATGCGCCCTGTGACGCCGAAGAGTTGGCTAGAACCGTAAAAGCGCAGGGATGGGTGATCACCGTTTCTCCCGGTCCGCGTCATTTGTACCAGCTTAAGGCCCAGGTCTATGATGCTGTCATGCTGCACCCGATAAAAGCAGAGGTGCTGCCGGGTTTTACGCTGCAAGCAGAGCACTCGATGGCGTATGGAAATGTCCTTGGGCGGTGATGAGGCAGCGGCATTGTTGCAAATGACGCCCTTTGCCTGGCGCGCGACGCAAGCGGTTAAACAGCAACTGTTGGATACCGAGCGCTTTGCGTGTGAGACGGATTTCATTATCCGCTTTCATCAGAGAGATGTTGAGTCGCATTAAAAAAGGGAGCGTAGGCTCCCTTTTTATTAACGTGTGCTAATCAGGCAACGCTGAACAGGTGTTCGTAGAGAATATTGCTGCCAATACCAATCAACACCACACCGCCAAAAATTTCAGCTTTTTTCCCCATCAGCGGACCGATGTAGTGGCCAATCATCATACCCAATGTCACCATAATCATGGTGGCGCAGCCGATAACCATCACGGTATGAAAGATATTGACCTGCAAGAAGGCCAGACCTACACCGATGGCCATAGCATCGAGACTGGTGGCGATGGCGGTACAAACCAGGGCAAACAGCGTATGGCGGCGCACCGGTTCATCGTCCTCGTTATGCGCGCTGCTTATGCCTTGCATAATCATGTGCCCACCGAGGATGACCAACAGCGTGAAAGCCACCCAATGATCCCACTCAATGATATATTGGCTGGCGAAGAAACCCAGCGCCCAACCTATAAGCGGGGTAATGGCTTCGATCAGCCCAAAGATTAATCCGGTGCGAATCGCGTCGCGAAAGCGTGGTTTGTGCAGGACGGCACCTTTACCGATGGAAGCCGCAAAGGCATCCATGGACATGCCAAAAGCAAGAATAAGCGTAGCAGAAAGATTCATAGCAATAGCCTCGGCTGGGCGGTTCTTCATATCCACATGTCGCCTTCCCAACCTAAATAGGGGACATGTGTCTATGGTCTCGCCTGCATCACTGCTGCCCGCACCACGTTTTTACTATACCTGCTGCCGTATATCCGCTTCTGCATGACGTAGGTACTGGCAATCTTGTGGTATAAAACGAGTATGTTGATACGGGCATTTCTGAAACTGATATTCAGAAATTGGCTACTCCCCAAATGACGGCGCAACCTTACCATAATATTTACGCGTGAAACAACCGATAAAAAGCAGGGATTTCTTTATTATTGCTTTAAATATAATTGATAATTATTTTTATTATCATATGGGGTATTGAGTTCACAAAATAGTAACAGGGTTAACAGGGTTAAATATAATCAGCCATCGTGTGGGAACTTAATGAATGAACTGGGTATATTAAAAAACGATTTACTTATATTATTGATTTTCAATCATAAATTTATATGTTTTTTCAAGGTCGTCTAATTGTTGTACGTTTATCAGTAAACGACGCTTTTCCAAATCGACCACAAGTATGCCGTCTTCGGATAAATTCATGTTACGAATACGGGTATAAGGAATAAAAATGTTGGCATAGATAAAACCGGTTGCCTTGAATAATAATTTTGGGCGGCGAATATAAGAGAGATATAGGGACATTGCCACCAGAGATAGTAATAACGTGGTAGTTAATACCGTACCGTTATGAATGATATTCTCATAGATAAGAATGCCGATAAGACCGATGAAAATCAGCGTATCCAGCCGATTGGTGCGACGCAACGGCACCCGCAACAGGGTACCTCCCTGACGCTGTGGTTGGATAAATTCATCAAAAATGGCATACTCCAACATAAGCGCAATAACGACGATCATCACAATATCCGTTGTTGACATAGTATGCTCCTGAGTCTTTGCGTTGAGCTAAACGAGTTATAGGGCGAAAAATAAAGGACGCGGCGTGAGTCACGGCGCGTCCGGTAGTTTACACAGGCTCGCTGACGATGAGCGGTACACGCATCGCCCATTGCCGCTGCTGAGTGCTGTCGGTGTTAAACGCCCAGCAGCCCAATCCAGTAGCCAAAGATACCAATAGCAAAGAAGCCGATAATCAACCACAGAGCATTCACTTTACGCCGTAACAACCACATACAGCCGAACGTCAGCAGCAGCGGTACCAACCCAGGCATCAACTGATCGAGGATCGATTGCACCGTGGTGACCGTCGTTTCACCGTTCTGATTGGTGACGCGCGAAACCACCATGGGAATGTTTACATGGGTCCACTTGTTAACTAACGCCCCCATGACAAATAGGCCGAGGATAGATGCCCCCTCGGTCATCTTTTGCAGGAAGCCGCCACACATGTCACTGACGATATCAATACCTTTACGGTAACCGTAAGCAACGCCGTAGTAGCGCACTAGCAAACGTACCAGGTTAAACAGCACGAAGAACAAAATGGGGCCAAGCAGGCTGCCACTCATGGCAATACACGCACCCAATGCGGCAAATACCGGACGGGCGGTTCCCCAGAAAATCGGGTCGCCGACACCAGCCAAGGGTCCCATCAGACCGACTTTCAGACCGTTGATCGCGCCGTCATCAATCGGAGCGCCGTTTGCACGCTGTTCTTCCATCGCCATGGTGACACCCAGGACTGGTGCGGCCACGAAAGGTTGCGTGTTAAAAAACTCAAGATGGCGTTTGATAGCTTGTTTACGCTCTTCCGAGTTTTCCGGGTACAGACGTCGAATGACTGGCACCATGGAAAAACAGAATCCCAGTCCCTGCATACGCTCGAAGTTCCACGATCCCTGAAACAGGTTGGAGCGAATAAACACCGCACGGATATCACTGGGCGTCAGTTTTTTCTCTTGCGTTGAATCAACCATTTCTCTCACCCCTGTTAGTCCAGTTCGTTATCAAGATCGTTGTTGCCCGATGCGGTGGCGAGTTGCCCCTGCGCCTTGTTGTATTTCGGGCTTAACTGGATGTACATGATCGCCATGACGATACCAATAACCCCCAGCGCAACCAGGTTGAACTGGGTGAAGGCGGCAGTTACGAAGCCAAGATAGAAGAACGGCATGAGGTAGCCAGCACGCATCATGTTGATAACCATTGCATAACCAACCACTACGATCATACCACCTGCGATATTCAACCCGTTGGTTACCACCTCCGGGATGGAGTTCAGCAGTGTGTGGACGGCTTCCGTACCGACGGACACGGCCACAATCAGCGCCGGAATGGCGATACGCATTGCCTGCAACAGCAGGGCGGAGACATGAATCCAACTGATGGCGTTTAAATTACCGCGTTCCGCTGCGCTGTCAGCGGCGTGTTGGAAGGCCACGGTGATGGTACGAACGATAATGGTCAATACCTGACCTGCGGCGGCAAGCGGGATGGCCAGCGCAATACCGGCACCAACGCCCTGACCACCGGCGATAACCAGAATGGTAGAGATGATGGACGCGAGTGCAGCATCAGGTGCTACAGCAGCACCGATATTCATCCATCCCAGCGCGATCATTTCCAGGGTACCACCGATGATGATTCCGGTTTGCAAATCACCGAGCACGGCACCAATCAACGTACAGGCGACCAGAGGGCGGTGAAACTGAAATTCATCAAGAATAGACCCCATCCCGGAGACGCATGAGACGAGAAATATCAGCACAAGTTGAAGTGTTGTTATCTCCATTGTACTTCTCCTATGAGAAAACTGTCTGAGTAAATATGGTCAAAATAAACATAGTCGAGACACAGCATTAACGTGCCATAGTGCGGCAATGCTATTGTCGTTAGTTATTTACCTTGGCAATCAGATCCATCATTTTAAGTTTAGAATCGGTGGATACCTTTCTGACTTCCAGTTCAATGCCGCGCGCATCCAACGCCTTGAAGGCTTCGATATCCTTGGCATCAATGGAGACGGCGTTATTCACCTGGGTTTTACCTTGACGATACGCCATGCCGCCGATGTTCACGGAGGTGATTTCAACGCCATTCTCAACCAGACGCTGCACATCGGTGGGATTGGTGAACAACAGCATCACGCGGTCGTTGGCGTATTTTGGGTTTTCATACACCCGAATCGCTTTGGCAACGTCTACCACGTGGGCAGTTACACCGGGAGGGGCAACCTGTGTCAACAGCGTTTTGCGCACGTTATCGGCGGCAACTTCGTCACTTACGACGATAATGCGGCTGACATTGGTCTCTTTGGTCCAGCGGGTTGCTACCTGACCGTGAATCAAGCGGTCATCAATACGCGCGAGGCCAATCTTCATATGCCCACCAGGGCCAACCTGGGCGGGGGCAACGGCTTTAGCTACCGGTTTGTCGGCAGGCGTCGGTTCAGCGGCTTTCATCGCTTTCACGCCTGCGCGACCCGCTTCAAGCGCGATAGCGATCAACTCCTCGAAGCTAGGGTTATCGTCGCGCGCCATAAACGTTTCTGCCAGCATCGGGATATTCACCCCGGCAATCACGTCATGGTTGGCCTTATCCGTGACCAGACGGCTGGCGGCATTGAACGGGCTACCGCCCCAGGTATCAACAAGAAACAGCACGCCAAGCGACGTATCCAACGTTTCGAGCTTAGCCTGATATTTCTCAATTAACGTTTCCGCATTTTCACCGGGAACGAAATCAATCCAGGCAACGTTACTTTGTTCACCCAGAATCATTTCCGCTGTTTTCAGCAGCGGCCCGGCGGTGGATCCGTGAGTGCACAACATAATTGCAATACTCACTTGCTACCTCCTCATTCTCTTTAAGGTACTCAATGCATCCGGTTAAGGGGAAGACAATTAACCGAAGTGATATCAGTATGAACGCAAGTTTTTACTCAAGAATCACAAAAGAATAAAAAGCATGCGCTGTAGCGTTATATGCTATGAAACGATTCAGGCTCCCCATCATGGGTGTAATGTCCGATTTATTTTACCCACTGAAAAAATAAATAGTGTGACGTTACTCACGTATTTGCTGGTTAAAACGTCGTTTGTTATGTGATTGAGAATAATATCACGGGCATGTTAAGAAACGTTGTGCATTGCGTTTTTTGGTAGCAAAGAAATCTTTGTAAAAATTCGAAACAACCTGCTAGAGTAGCTCCCTGTTTAATTGCTTAGGAGCACAGGGTTTCGACCCACTCTATATGGACCGTCACCGACAATCCTTTCTTACCCAGCCGGCCTGCGCCGGTGCTGTTTCTGGGGCTGACCTGATAGATCACCCACTTATCGATAGCCGCCAGGGCGGTATTTTTTCTCTTGCTGTTTCCCCTATGCTGCGCCACATCACACCGACGGTGTTGATGCTGTCTGCTTGCACCATTTCTGGAGTCTGACATGGAATTTTTGCTAGATCCCTCAATCTGGGCGGGCCTGTTGACGCTGGTAGTATTGGAAATCGTTCTGGGCATCGATAACCTGGTGTTCATCGCCATTCTGGCGGATAAGTTGCCGCCGAAGCAGCGCGACAAGGCCCGTGTTATTGGCCTCTCGCTGGCGCTCTTGATGCGTCTGGGGCTGCTGTCTCTGATTTCATGGATGGTGAAACTGACCAACCCACTGATCACTATCGCTGGTTACGGTTTCTCCGCGCGCGATATGATCTTGCTGGCGGGGGGGCTATTTTTGTTATTCAAAGCCACTACGGAGCTGCATGAACGGCTGGAAAATCGGCCGCATGAGCATAACGGGCCCAAGGTTCACGCCAGCTTCTGGGCGGTTGTCGCACAGATTGTGGTGCTGGATGCCGTCTTCTCACTGGATGCGGTGATCACGGCTGTCGGTATGGTTAACCATATCGGCGTGATGATGACGGCGGTGGTGATTGCGATGGTGGTGATGCTGCTGGCATCCAAGCCTCTCATGAACTTTGTCAATGCCCACCCGACGGTGGTGGTACTCTGCCTTAGCTTCTTGCTGATGATCGGTTTGAGCTTGATGGCGGAAGGTTTTGGTTTTCACATTCCGAAAGGTTACCTGTACGCTGCGATCGGTTTCTCGATTCTCATTGAGCTGTTTAACCAGATTGCGCGCCGCAATTTCATCAAGCACCAGTCGCGACGCCCGATGCGCGAGCGGACTGCCGAAGCGATCCTGCGTCTGATGGGCGCGCGTAAAGCCAGGGACGATGAAGAAGCCAAACCGGCATCTCCCGCCATGGAAACCTTCGCAGAAGAAGAACGCTACATGATCAGCGGTGTATTAACGCTGGCATCGCGCTCGCTGCGCAGTGTGATGACGCCGCGTACTGAGATCTCCTGGGTGGACAGTGAACGCTCGATTGACGATATTCGCGTGCAATTACTGGATACGCCGCACAGCCTGTTCCCGGTTTGCCGTGGTTCTCTGGATGAGTTGGTCGGTGTGGTGCGTGCCAAAGAATTGCTGGTGGCGCTGGATAACGGTGTAGATGTGGAGAGCTTTGCTGCTGCCACACCGCCGCTGGTGGTGCCGGATACGCTGGATGCCATCAATCTGTTACCGGTACTGCGCCGTGCCAAGGGCAGCCTGGTTGTCGTCACCAACGAGTTTGGTGTGGTACAGGGGCTGGTGACGCCGTTGGATATTCTGGAAGCGATTGCCGGTGAATTCCCGGATGAAGATGAAACGCCGGATATCGTGGTTGAAGAGGGTGGCTGGTTGGTGAAAGGCGGCACCGATTTGCACACGTTGCAACAGGTGCTGGACAGCCATGAACTGGTCGATCCGAAAGAAGAATATGCGTCGTTGGCGGGGTTGTTGCTGGCACACAGCAATGAAATTCCCAAGGTGGGCGAGGTGATTGAACTGCATCACTTCCGCTTTGAGATCATGGCCGTATCGGAATACCGTATCGAACTGGTGCGGGTGACGCGTTTGGCCGATCCTTATGCGGATGAAGAAGAGTAATATTTGCTACTGACACTGTAACTTTTTCCTCGTCATCCTCGGCGAAAGCCGGGGATCTCTGTGAGAAAAAGCGCGTTTCTTCGGCAAGAGATTCCCGCTTTCGCGGGAATGACGGAGGTCGGCGTATGCGCTGTTAATCACATTGTACTTTCACGGCCAAACCACCACGCGAGGTTTCGCGGTATTTGGCATTCATGTCTTTGCCGGTTTCGTACATGGTTTCAATCACTTTATCGAGCGATACGCGCGGTTCACTGGTGCGCCGCATGGCCATGCGTGTTGCATTGATGGCTTTCACCGAGGCGATGGCATTGCGCTCAATGCACGGTACCTGAACCTGACCTGCGACAGGATCGCAAGTGAGACCGAGGTTGTGCTCCATACCAATTTCAGCGGCAACACACACTTGCTCCGGACTGGCACCGAGTAATTCAGCCAGGCCTGCTGCCGCCATGGAGCAGGCCACGCCGACTTCACCCTGACAGCCAACTTCTGCCCCGGAGATCGAGGCATTCATCTTGTACAGTATGCCAATCGCTCCGGCAGCGAGGAAGTAACGCAGGGCAATGTCGGTGGTGATCGGCTCAATAAAATGATCGTAATAAGCCAATACCGCCGGAACGATCCCGCAAGCACCGTTGGTCGGCGCGGTTACGACGCGGCTGCCAGCGGCGTTTTCTTCATTCACGGCGAGGGCAAACATGTTAACCCAATCGACCACATCCATTGGGTCGTTGGAGTGTTTGCCTGAGGCACCCAGAATACGACGCAGCGCCGAGGCGCGACGCGGCACGCGCAGCGGGCCGGGCAACACCCCTTCGGTATTGATACCGCGCTCGATGCAGGCATGCATGGTTTGCCATACATCAGCGAAGTAGCGCTCAATCTCATCCCGGCTGTGTAGCGCCAACTCATTGCGCATCACCAACCCGGAAAGAGACAGACCGTGCTGTTTACAGTGCACCAGCATCTCTTTTGCCGAGTGGAAGGGAAACGGTACCTGAACGGCCCCTGCGCTGTTTTGTCCAAAGTGGGCTTCATCAACGATAAATCCACCGCCGATGGAGTAATAGGTGTTGCGATACAGAGGGAGGTCGCCGCCAAAAGCGGTAATCGTCATGCCATTCTCGTGCAGGGAGAGATTTTCACTGCGAAAATTCATGCCGCCGTGCAGTGGAAAATCCACTTCATGCTGACCGTTTGCCAGCAGCAAGCGTTCGCGCTGTTCCACGTCGCGGATAAATCCCGGAATGGCATCGATGGCGATGGTATCGGGCATGTTGCCCGCCAGTCCCATAATGATGGCGATGTCGGTATGGTGACCTTTCCCGGTCATGGAGAGCGAGCCATAGACGTCAACGGCGATGCGGGTAACATCGCCAAGTTTACCCAGCTCAATCAAATCATCGACAAATTGCTTACCGGCTTTCATCGGTCCAACCGTATGAGAGCTTGAAGGGCCAATACCGATCTTGAACATGTCGAAAACGCTTATCACGCGAAAGCTCCTCAAAAGCGCAGATTTAGAATAATATTCCTTGAATCGCGCTATTATAGTGGGGTTTATATGGCAGGAGTGTGCTTTTCACATGAAAAAATCTTATGCGCCAGGTGAAGATAACTTATAGTAGATCCGTATCACCCTTGCGTTTGCCATGGATAATCAGGGGAATAGAAATACCCCTGTTTATGTATGGCTAATGTCCACGCAGGGGATCATCTTATGTATGGCTAATGTCCACACAGGGGATCATCAGAATAAAATGCTATATTTCAGTCTGTTGAGGCGGAGACTTGAAGCGCAAGCTGGCGAATGATGGCGGCAGTCAGCCCCCAGACAAACTGCTGCCGATACCAGGACAGATAAACGCGGTGCGTTTGGCGCTGTCGCTCAATATCCAGTGGATAATAGCGCGCCAGCGAAAACGCATCGGTCAACGGCATTTCAAACAGTTCTGCCACCTCATCCGCATTGGGCACAACGCGAATATTGGCCGGTAACAGCCCAACCACGGGCGTGACCTGAAAGCCGCTGACACTGTCCAGTGGCGGCAGGGTGCCTAACACCTTCACGACCTCAGGGGCAATAGACACTTCCTCTTGGGCTTCGAGCAATGCCGTGGCGATGAGGCTGGCGTCGCTACTGTCTGCGGCACCGCCGGGGAAGGCAACTTGCCCGGCATGCTTACGCAGCGTGCTGGCGCGCCGGGTCAGCAACAGCGCCGGGGCATCGGTGTGGCACACAATCGGCACCAGCACAGCCGCTTTACGCACTTGGCGCACCGGTTTGGCCTGCGGTGCACGCTGCAACTGAAAGCGCGTGACGAAGTTCGACAAATCGTCAGTCAGCGGGGGGAATGGAAAGGTAACTAGCTGAATTACTGTACTCATAACCTGTGCGCCACGTTCAGAAGAGGAAGAGTTCGGCCCAGTTTATCCAGGGTTTCCTGGTATTCCGCCTGTTCCTGGCTGTCTGCCACGATACCACCGCCCGCCCAGCAGTGAAGCTGCCCCTGTTCTGCAATCAGAGTGCGAATGGTAATGCTGGTATCCATGGTGCCACAGACGCTGATATAACCAATGCTGCCACAATAGGCGTTGCGGCGATGCGGTTCCAGCTCTTCGATAATCTCCATAGCGCGAATTTTGGGCGCACCGGTGATGGATCCACCGGGAAAACAAGCGCGCAGCAAATCCGTGGCATGGCTGTTTTCCGGTAGCCTTGCTTCGATGGTACTGACCAGATGGTGCACTGCCGGAAACGGCTCAACGTGAAACAGAGCAGGCACCCGCACGCTGCCGGGTACGGTAACGCGACCAATATCATTACTCAGCAGATCGACGATCATTAAATTCTCTGCCCGATCTTTCTGCGAGGCAGCAAGCGCCGCGACCCGGCGCGCATCTTCCTGTGGATCGGCAGCGTCCCCTTGATGGGGCGTGTTTCAATGCGCTGGTTTTGTAACTGCAAGAAACGCTCTGGCGATACACTGATGATGCAATGCTCCGGCAAGCGGCTAAACGCAGAAAACGGGGCCCGATTGGCATCAGAGAGCGAGAGAAAAGCCTGCCATTCATCAGCGCGATAACCTGCGCTGAAGCGCTGTGCCAGGTTGACCTGATAGCAATCCCCCGCGCGCAGATAGGCTTGAATGTGTTGGAAGCGGATGCCGTACTCTTCCCGTGTCATATTGGACTGCCACGGGGTAGTCAGTTGGAAATCGCCAAGGGAAGTCACATTTGGCGGCGCGGATAACCAGGCCAGCCGCGCCTCATGGTTGTCATAGGTCACCAGCGTAAGCGTCTGCTGCTGGTGGTCGGCGATCAGCGCCCAGTCGTAGATGCCCACCGCCATGTCCGGCAGGTGGATATCTTGCTTTGCCTGTGACGGCAGTTTTTCGATACGTAGTCCGAGATCGTAACCAAACAGGCCAAACGCACCGCCTTGAAAAGGCATATCGGGATGCGTGTGCGCGGTGATTCCGGCTCGCGTCATCGCTTGGCGCACCAACAAGAAGGGATCTTGCGTGGATCGCTCTGTGCCCTCCGCGCGCGTGATGAGCGTCTCATCGTCCTGAGTGGTTAACGTTGCTAAGGGGTCGGCCACCATGATATCGAAACGGTTGTGTTGGTGATCGGCAAAACCGGAGTGCAGCAGCATGGCCCATGGTTGATGAGAAAAGCAGGCAAACAGATGCAGCTGCGCATCCGGCTGATAAGGCAGTCTGTGAAAATCAGGTAAACGAGAATCCATCGGTGTTATGTCATCGTGCAGGTGCTGATTAATATCGTCATTAGCGTTATGATGCGTGTTTATAGGCCACGCGAGTGCGTCAGCCTAGCACAATTCGCTTACGGCGTATAAGGAAGCTGACTGAATGTTTAATGATATGCCCCCTTTAACCCACTCGCAGCAGCAAGATGCGGTTGAACGTATTCAATCGCTGATGGTGCAAGGTATGAGCAGCGGAGAGGCCATCGCACTGGTTGCCGCTGATTTACGGCGGCAACATAGAAGTGACGAGGATGATTAAGCCCTAACACAGGCGCTTAGCGCACGCCTTTCAGAATGCACTACAGCGCGGCGATGGCCTTGATTTCCACTTTATATTTCGGGTTCATCAGACGCGCTTCTACAGTACAGCGTACCGGTGCCTGGCCTGCCACCACCCAGGCATCCCAGGCGGCATTTATGGCGCTAAAGTCTGCTGCGTCAGCAAGGAAAATCGTCACATCCAGCAGACGCGTTTTGTCTGAACCATTCTGACTCTGGATGGCATCAAGCTGTGCCAGGGTGCTTTCGGTTTGCGCCTCGGCATCGGCATCCAGATTCTCCGGCACGCTAGTGTAGTAAAGGGTGCTGTTATGAATTACGGCATCAGACCAGCGGGCTTCTGGTTGAATTCTGATAATGTCTGTCATTGGATGTCTCCCTGTATCAATCCTAAAAGATAAAAATTGTTTTGCAGCCTACCATGATTCTGCAGGGTGAGGCGATGCGATCGCGATGCAGGGTGGCTGCCGGGGCAGACACAGGGCATAATTGGGCAATGGCTTCACCGCATCCCTTCCAGTTTTGGTTGTGGCAATTGGGCAGTGACAAATAGAGAGCGTGTGTGACAAAACATTCCGTACAGGACGATTTTTCTCCCGAAGGCCCCCTGGCGCGAGCCATTGACGGTTTTAAACCGCGTGAACCTCAGCGCGATATGGCTGCTGTGGTAGAGCGTGCCATTGTCGAACAACACGCGCTGGTGGTGGAAGCGGGCACCGGGACCGGCAAAACCTATGCTTATTTGGTTCCGGCGCTGCGTTCCGAACGCAAGGTCATTGTCTCCACGGGTTCGAAAGCCCTTCAGGACCAGCTTTTTTCACGTGATTTGCCGCGCATCGCCACCGCCTTGGGTTACGCCGGGCAGGTCGCGTTGCTCAAAGGCCGATCGAACTATCTGTGTATCGAGCGGCTGGAGCAACAATCACTGGCTGGTGGCGATCTGAGCGGTGAAGCGTTGAGCGAACTGGTACGTTTGCGGGGATGGTCATCGGCCACGATGGACGGTGACATCAGTACCTGCACCGACGTGGCGGAGGATAGCGCGGTGTGGCCGTTAGTCACCAGCACCAATGACAACTGTCTGGGGAGCGATTGCCCGCATTATAAAAAATGCTTCGTGGTCAAAGCGCGGCGTAAGGCGATGGAATCCGATGTCGTAGTGGTTAACCATCACCTCTATCTGGCCGATATGGTGGTCAAAGAGAGCGGGTTTGCTGAGCTGATCCCGGATAGCGATGTGGTTATTTTCGATGAAGCGCATCAGATCCCCGATATCGCCAGCCACTACTTTGGTCAGCAGCTCACCAGCTGTCAATTGCTCGATCTGGAGAAAGATATCATTATCGCGTATCGCACCGAAGTGCGCGATGCGGCTCAACTGCAAAAATCCGCCGATCTCTTATCGCAAAGCACACAGGATTTTCGGCTGGCACTGGGGGAGCCCGGTTTTCGCGGCAACCTGCGTGATGTGCTGGCGCAGCCCTCGCTGCAACGCGCGCTGCTGTTGCTTGATGATGCGCTTGAACTCTGCTATGACGTTGCCAAACTGTCGCTCGGGCGCTCGGCGCTGCTGGATGCAGCCTTTGAACGCGCTACCCTGTATCGCGCTCGTCTCAAGCGGCTACAGGACGTGCAACAGGCCGGTTACAGTTATTGGTATGAATGTAATGCGCGGCACTTTGTGCTGGCGCTGACCCCACTCTCCGTGGCAGACCGTTTTCGTGAGCTGATGCAAGAGAAGAAGGCCGCGTGGATATTTACCTCGGCGACGCTGTCAGTCAATGACCGGGTCGAACACTTTACCGAGCGTTTGGGATTGGGCCATGCCCAATCCATGCTGCTGCCGAGCCCGTTTAATTATGCGCAGCAGACGCTGCTTTGCGTGCCGCGTTTTCTGCCGGAGATGCAGCAACGCGGTGCGGCACAACGGTTGGCCACTCAGTTGCGTCCACTCATTGAGGCGAATCGCGGCCGTTGCTTTATGTTGTGTACCTCGCACCAAATGATGCGCGATCTGGCCGCAGAGTTCCGCGCCTCACTTACACTGCCCGTGTTGCTTCAGGGCGAAACCAGCAAGGCGCAACTGTTAGCGCAGTTTGTCTCTGCGGGGAATGCGTTGCTGGTGGCGACCAGCAGCTTCTGGGAAGGGGTGGATGTACGCGGTGATGCGCTCTCTTGTGTGATTATCGATAAACTGCCGTTTACCTCGCCAGATGACCCGTTGCTGAAAGCGCGTATCGAAGATTGCCGCCTGCGCGGCGGCGATCCGTTTGACGAGGTACAACTGCCCGATGCGGTCATCACCCTGAAACAAGGGGTGGGGCGTTTGATTCGCGATGTGGACGATCGCGGCGTTATCGTTATCTGCGATAACCGTCTGGTGATGCGTCCTTACGGTAAAACCTTTCTGCAAAGTCTGCCGCCCGCAGCCCGCACGCGCGATCTGGCGCAAGCGATCCGTTTTCTTTCCCGCACCGAGGCGGTGTGATGCCTCGGAGTAATTCCATTCGCGGTGTGCTATTCTAGGCCTCGTTATTTTGTTTCCCTGCCTGAGGTCGGCATGTCTACGCGAATTTTAGCGCTTGATACTGCGACGGAAGCCTGTTCCGTTGCACTCTGGAATGATGGTCAAATTTTCTCCCTGTATGAAGTATGTCCCCGTGAGCATACCCAACGCGTGTTGCCGATGGTGCAACAGGTGCTGGCTGAAACCGGTGTGGCGTTGAACAGTCTGGATGCGCTGGCATTTGGCCAAGGCCCCGGCAGTTTTACCGGTGTACGAATCGGTATTGGTATTGCTCAGGGGCTGGCGTTAGGCGCAGATTTGCCGATGCTGGGTATCTCCACGCTCGCCACGATGGCGCAAGGAGCCTGGCGTCGCACGGGGGCAACGCGCGTGCTGGCGGCGATTGACGCCCGCATGGGGGAGGTCTATTGGGCCGAATATCAGCGTGATGTTGATGGCAACTGGCAGGGCGACGAACATGAAGCCGTGCTGACGCCACAGCAGGTACTGGAGCGTACCCTATTGCTGCGCGGTGACTGGGCGACCGTTGGAACCGGGTGGGAGGCGTATCCGACACTGGCTGCCCACGCGGAGATAGTTCTGACGCCGGGCGATATGCTGCTGCCACAGGCGCAGGATATGCTGCCGCTGGCGTGCCATCAGTGGCAGTCAGGTAACGCGGTCGCCGTTGCCGATGCCTTGCCGCGTTATCTGCGCAACAATGTCACCTGGAAAAAATTACCCGGTCGCGCCTGATAACCGCGCAACTTATTGCATTACTGCCTACTCTAATGAGTAGGTAATGGCAAAGGGATCAGTATTATGGCGATTTCTTATTGGTCAAAACAGGTGACGTTCGCGGCGCTGGCACTCTTGCTGGCAGGCTGCTCCTCGATTCCTGAATCCATCCAGAGCAGTTCAGAAAGACCGTACGACCGTTTGTCGCAAATCAAGTTGATGCCCCAGATGGCCTTGGGCCAGGAGGCGCGTCTCGGCGGTCGCGTTGTGGCCGTGCATAACGAAAATGACAAAACCCGACTGGTGATTGTCAGCCTGCCGCTGGATCGCTGGGCGCGGCCCCAGTTGAAGAGCGTTTCGGAAGGGCGATTTATTGCCAATGTCAAAGGCTTCCTTGAACCTCTCGATTTTCAGGGGCGACTGGTGACGTTAGTGGGTTCGGTCGTGGAGATGGAGCAAGGTCAGATAGGCAGCAGGCCTTATCGCTTTGTGGTGATCAATGTGACGGGTTATCAACGCTGGAATGAAACGCAGCAGGTCATCTTGCCGCCCGGCGCGGCCGATCCGTGGGGGTGGGATTGGCGTTACCGGCGGGGTTGGGGCTTTGGCAATGACTGGGGCCCGGCACGTATCGAGACCATCGTGACACAATAAATGACGGTTTTTCTCTCGCGGAAAAACGCAGAACAACGAGGCGACGCAGGTCGCCTCATTTTTTTGATACATATGATTAACAATAAGGCGTGATCGAACTCTCAACCTCGATATTGTCTCAGCAGCAACTGGTAAGCCGAGTTAAAATAATGTTAATTAAACGAGCGGTGGGAGAATCATCATGCCACTAAAAAAATACCTTGGGAGTGATACTTTGGAGAAAATCTGGTTAACGCGTTATCCGGCAAACGTGCCCGCCGAAATTAATCCGGATAACTATACGTCGTTGGTCGATCTTTTTGAAAATGCGGTTGCCCGATATGCAGACCTGCCCGCATTTATTAACATGGGTGAGGTAATGACTTTCCGCAAGTTGGAAGAGCGTAGCCGCGCGTTTGCCGCTTATTTGCAAAACCAGCTCCATCTGTAAAAGGGCGATCGTGTGGCACTGATGATGCCGAACCTGTTGCAATATCCGGTCGCGTTGTTTGGCATTTTGCGCGCCGGCCTGGTGGTGGTTAACGTCAATCCTCTTTATACGCCGCGTGAACTGGAACACCAGTTGAAAGACAGCGGCGCAACCGCCATTGTCATTGTGTCCAACTTCGCGCATACGCTGGAAAAGGTGGTGTATAATACCGACGTTAAACATGTGATCTTGACGCGCATGGGCGATCAACTCTCCACCGCGAAAGGGACGCTGGTCAACAAGCGTCTGGTGCCGAAATACCATCTGCCGGATGCCATCTCGTTTCGCAGTGCTCTGCAACAAGGACGGCGACTTCAGTATATCAAACCACAAATCGTGAATGCCGATCTGGCATTTTTGCAATACACCGGCGGTACCACCGGGTTGTCGAAAGGCGCGATGCTGACACACCGGAATATGCAGGCGAACCTGGCACAGGCGAAAGCTGCTTATGGTCCGGTGTTGCAAGAGCGCCATGAATTGGTGGTCACCATGCTGCCGCTCTACCACATCTTTGCGTTGACGGTAAACTGCCTGCTGTTTGTTGAACTGGGTGGGCAGAACCTGCTGATCACCAATCCGCGTGATATTCCGGCGGTGGTGAAAGAACTCGGTAAATACCCGTTTACGGCGGTCACGGGTGTTAACACCTTGTTTAACGCGCTGCTGAATAACAAGGCCTTCCATGAGCTGGATTTTTCTACGCTGCGTTTGTCGGTGGGGGGCGGCGCCTCGGTGCAGCAATCGGTGGCGGAGCGGTGGGAAAAGTTGACGGGAAAACACCTGCTGGAAGGCTACGGCCTGACGGAAAGCTCACCGCTGGTGGCGGGCAACCCCTATGATTTAAAATACTACATCGGCAGCATCGGTCTGCCGGTGCCGTCCACCGATGTGCGCATCGTGGATGACGAGGGGCAAGATGTGGCGCCGGGCGAATCGGGTGAACTGTGGGTGAAAGGTCCGCAGGTGATGCTAGGCTACTGGCAGCAATCGGCCGCGACCCAAGAGGTGCTGAAAGAGGGGTGGCTGGCGACCGGCGATATTGTCACGGCAGATGAAGAGGGGTTTCTGCGCGTGATTGATCGCAAAAAAGACATGATTCTGGTGTCGGGGTTTAACGTTTATCCGACAGAAATTGAGGAAGTGATTGCGCACCATCCAAAAGTGTCCGAGGCGGCGGTGATCGGTGTGGAAAGCGAGCTGAGCGGTGAAGCGGTTAAAGCCTACGTTGTGGCCCGTAACAGCAGCCTGAGCAAAGATGAATTGATCAGCCATTGCTGCCGTAATCTGACCGCCTACAAAGTGCCAAAACTGGTGGAGTTTGTGAAAGAATTGCCGAAATCCAATGTGGGAAAAATTCTGCGGCGCGAGTTACGTGCCGACAATGGCAAACAAAAGTCACCCGATGAAGGTGTCGCAAAGGTTTCCTGATTTATCAATAAAACGTCTGCCAGATCGCAGCAAGACAGGTTATCATAGCAAAAGGTTAACAACGCCGGTTATACCGGCGTTGTTTTTGCAGTAGCCGACAGTTAAAAACAAGAGAACACGTTTTGAATTATCAGTTAATCAGCGACAACAATGGCCTGGAACAGGTTTGTCAGCAGGCGCGTCAGCACACGCAGGTCGCGCTGGATACCGAATTTGTCCGCACTCGCACCTATTATCCGCAGTTGGGTCTTATCCAGCTTTTTGACGGTGAAACCCTCTCTCTGATCGATCCCCTCACTATCAGTGCGTGGCAGCCGTTTGTGGCGCTGTTGCAGGATGCGCAGGTGACCAAGTTCCTGCACGCCAGCAGTGAAGATCTTGAGGTGTTTCTTAATGCGTTTGGCGTGTTGCCGCATCCGTTTATCGATACACAGATTTTGGCTGCCTTTCTCGGTAAGCCCTTGTCGTATGGATTTGCTGCATTAGTGGCAGATTATCAAGGTGTGATGTTGGATAAGACTGAATCGCGTACCGACTGGCTGGTTCGTCCGTTGACTGAGAAACAGTGTGACTATGCCGCCGCAGATGTCTTCTATCTGTTGCCGATGGTTGAGAAGATTGTAGCCGAAACGCGTGAAGCCGGATGGCTGGACGCGGCGTTGTATGAATGCCGGTTACTGTGTCAGTGTAAACAGGATATCCTCGCGCCGGAACTTGCCTATCGTGAATTTGGTAACGCCTGGCAACTGCGTGGTAAGCAACTGGCTTGCCTGCAACTGCTTGCTCAGTGGCGGCTGAATCTGGCGCGCCAGCGCGACAGCTCAGTCAACTTTGTGGTACGGGAAGAAAATTTGCTTCAGGTGGCGCGCTGCATGCCGTCCTCGTTGGGCGAGTTGAGTGCACTTGGGCTGAGCGGCCCGGAAATCCGTTATCATGGTAAAACACTGCTCGATATTGTCGCCCAAGCCAATGCGCTGCCGGAATCCCAGTACCCCGCGCCGATCGTGAACCTGATCGATTACCCGGGCTATAAGCGCGTGTTTAAAGACATCAAAACTCTGGTGACGCAGGTGAGTGAACGTAGCGGACTTTCTGCTGAGTTACTGGCATCACGTCGTCAGATCAACCGCTTGTTGAATTGGCATTGGAAGCTGTTTGCTCAGGAGGGCTCGGTACCTGAAATGTTGAACGGCTGGAGAGCCGAACTGTTCGCTGCGCCGCTACGCGATTTGTTGACTCGCGAAGGGTAATAGCAGAATAACCCCCACATGGTGCGGGGGTTATTTAATTCCTTGGACTCATTTAGCGGGTTCTTCCGGTTCTGGCAGGGTGACGTTAAGTTCAAGCACGGAGATATCATCCCCTTTTTGCTCCAACTGAACCGTCACCATTTCCGGGTCAATCTGTACGTATTTACAGATCACCGCCAAAATATCCCGCTTTAACTGTGGCAAATAATGTGGCTCACTGTCGCCACGGCGGCGTTCCGAAACGATAATTTGCAGCCGATCCTTGGCAATATTCGCGGTGTTTTTTTTGCGGGACAGAAAGAAGTCGAGTAAGGCCATAATTTATCCCCCAAAAAGGCGTTTAAGAAAACTCTTTTTCTCTTCCTCAATGAAACGATAGGGACGATCTTCACCCAGCAAGCGATCGACGGTGTCAGCGTAGGCTTTTCCTGCGTCGGAAGCGATATCAAGGATCACCGGTTCCCCCTGGTTTGATGCACGCAGTACGGACTGATCTTCGGGGATAACTCCAACCAGCGAAATACGAAGGATCTCCAGTACATCTTCCATGCTTAACATATCACCGCGGCTAACGCGGCCTGGATTGTAACGGGTGAGCAGCAGGTGCTCTTTAATCGCATCCTGACCACGTTCGGCCCGGCGTGATTTGGAAGCGAGGATACCAAGAATGCGGTCAGAGTCGCGCACCGATGACACTTCCGGGTTGGTGGTAATAATGGCTTCGTCGGCAAAATAGAGCGCCATCAATGCACCCGTTTCAATCCCGGCCGGGGAGTCACAGATGATAAAATCAAACTCCATTTCTGCCAGCGTATCCAACACTTTTTCCACGCTTTCGCACGTCAGCGCATCTTTGTCGCGGGTTTGTGACGCGGGCAGGATATAGAGATTTTCCGTGCGCTTATCTTTGATTAATGCCTGATTCAGCGTGGCATCTCCTTGAATCACATTGACGAAATCGTAGACCACGCGGCGCTCGCATCCCATGATGAGATCGAGGTTACGCAGCCCAATATCGAAGTCGATAACAACCGTCTTTTTACCTTTCTGGGCTAAACCGGTAGCAATGGCCGCGCTTGAAGTAGTCTTACCAACGCCCCCTTTACCCGATGTAACAACAATAATGCGTGCCATAAATAGTTCCTTGTTAAAGGGCTTAGTCTAGAGGTTGTATGGTTAAATCGTTTGCGAGTTGGTCGAGCTTCAGACGCACGGCCTTCCCGAAATGGGCCGCTGGGATCTTGTCACTGAGCCAGTAGAGCCCGGCGATGGATACCAGTTCGGCTGCAAGATGCGTACAGAAGATTTGGCTCTGCACATCACCCGAGACGCCCGCCAGCGCTCGTCCCCGCATCATGCCGTAAATATGGATATTGCCATCGGCGATCACTTCTGCACCTGCGCTGACGCTGCTCAGTACGATTAAGTCGCCCTCTCTGGCATAAATCTGCTGGCCGGAACGAACCGGCGCGGTAATCACTTTGGTTTTGGCTATTGCAGGTGAAACGGGAATAGGTTCAGGTGCCCGAAGCGGCGACTTGCCTTCATTTAACAGCGGCAATCTCGCCTTGATAATGGCTTTTTTAAGTACCTCGTCCTTACATCCGCTCACACCCACCACGTGTAATCCTGTAGAAATAATAGCGTGCTGGATAGATAACCAGTCTATTTCGTCCGTCAGGGCGGCAACATTAATAACCACAGGTGCATTTTTTAAAAATGCGGGAGCCTGCTCGATCTTTTCCTGTAATGCTTTAATAATTACCTCGGGTTGCGACTCATACAAATGAACAACCGATAAGGTAAAATTGCTGCCTTTTAACTCAATTGGCGTTTGTGACATCTATCCTGACTCTGTTTCAGCCTGTTAAATCCCTAGATTTGCATGGTAACATGATATTCCAGAGTGCTGTAAGCATGTTATAGTCACAATTATATATAGGCAAGATGACATTCCCATCTAATCGAGTAAAAAAATGTTTTGTGTGATCTATCGAAGCGCCAAACGCGATCAAACCTACCTCTATGTTGATAAAAAAGACGATTTTTCCCGCGTGCCGGAAGCGCTGATGAAAAGTTTTGGCACTCCGCAGTTGGTGATGCAATTACCGCTTGATGGCAGCAAAAAATTAGCGTCAGCCGACATTGAAAAAGTAAAGCAGGCGCTTAAGGACGAAGGTTTTTATCTGCAAATACCGCCGCCTCCTGAGAATTTGTTATCTGTTCATCACAACGTCAGCAAATAATGTGGCGCCGTGTTTGGGATGAAAATTCGGTTTTTTCTTAACCGGTTGTCGCACCTAATTGCGTCGCTCAGGCGTCGTGCTCGTGCCTAACGGCGCTTAAAAAGTATGATCTGGCGTTGAATTCTTTACTTATATTTTTCCGCATTACCGCCTATAGGCTTGTTTTATCGGCGCAGAGACGTATAAATAAACGCCCTGGCGTAAATGGATACCTACCTGTTTACCTGATGTACTGGGTATCTGAGCGTGATTTTCAACTGACAGGGCAGGAGATATCCATGAACCAACACAGAGACTGGCAGGGCGCACTGCTCGATTTCCCGGTAAATAAAGTGGTTTGTGTCGGCAGTAACTACGCAGACCACATCAAAGAAATGGGAAACTCGGTCGCCCCTGAACCCGTGCTATTTATCAAACCTGAGACCGCACTATGCGATCTGCGCCAACCGGTGGCTATTCCGAAAAACCTGGGCTCGGTGCATCACGAAGTTGAATTGGCGGTGCTGATTGGCACGCCGCTTAAGCAGGCGAATGAAGAGCGCGTGGCGCGCGCGATTGCCGGTTACGGTGTCGTGCTGGATTTGACGCTGCGTGACATTCAGTCCGAATGCAAAAAGGCCGGTCGCCCATGGGAAAAGGCCAAAGGGTTTGATGGCGCTTGCCCGATTTCGGGGTTTATTCCCGTCGTCGAGTTTGGCGATCCGCAGCAGACGGATTTAGGCGTGAAAGTGAATGATTAAATCCGCCAACAGGGCAACACGCGCGATATGATCACGCCCATTATGCCATTGATTGCTTATATGAGCCGCTTTTTCACGCTGCGCGGGGGTGATGTGATCCTGACCGGAACCCCAGCAGGCGTTGGCCCGATTGTATCCGGCGATATGCTGACCATCACCATCAACGATCGCAGTCTCTCCACGCGGATTATCTGATCTTTCTCTGACCCGTTCCCGTTGGGAACGGGTAAAGAGCTTGCTTCACCTCTCTAAATCCGTTATATACCCGTCATACTTTAAGTTGCAAATGCGTTGGCTACGCTCACTCACCCGAATCACTTACTTGAGTAAGCTCATCGGGTTTCCTCACTTGCTGCGTTACGAGACTCATAAATGAGCCTCGCCCTAAAGGGCCAGCGCAAGCGCTGTTCAAAACGTAAACGTTTTGTCCTGCAACTCGAATTATTTAGGGTATACCCCTCCTGCACGTTGCAGGTGTGGTTGGCGGGGCATTTGTGCGTTGCCAGATAACATAAAGATTGATGAGATACTGTGCATGAGCGAACGTGATTTTTGGCAGCAAAAAACCTTGTCTGAAATGTCCGATCAAGAGTGGGAGTCTCTGTGTGATGGCTGCGGTCAGTGCTGTTTGCATAAACTCATTGATGAAGACACGGAAGAACTCTACTTCACCAACGTCGCCTGTAATCAGTTAAACATCAAAACCTGCCAATGCCGCAACTATGAGAGGCGATTTGAGTATAAGCCGGATTGCATCAAACTAACGCGGGAAAACCTGCTCTCATTCGACTGGTTGCCCGCTACCTGCGCTTATCGATTGATTGACGAAGGCAAGGGCCTACCCGACTGGCATCCGCTGCGATCAGGTAACAAAGCGCTGATGCACAGTGAACGCATCTCCGTGCGTCACATTGCGGTGTGTGAAACTGAGGTTGTCGATTGGCAGGATCATATCCTGAATAAACCGGAGTGGGCGCGGTAAGTATTGTTGTGCTGCGTTTTTGATTGTTGTTATTAACAATCTCCAATTCCTGTAAACGCTGCATATCATTTGCGCTGCGGTGAAGGATTCCGGCACGTTTTGAAATCTCGTTCCCTGCTTCACTGAGAGAGCCTGGGGCTTACCCATCGCTTACTTTACCATTCCTCGCCGTCAGCCGCGACATAAAACGATCGGTGCGTATTCTGACAAACTCACGCAGGTGGACATCATTCTGACGCTGTTTACCCATCCCGTATAAGCCCTCTGGCTTTTCAATGTCTGAATCACCGCTTGTGTGAACGTAGTGGCTTCTTTGCCACACTCCGTTATAGGCAGACGTTGCAGGAGTTGAGAGGTGGGTTTGCTTATTATGTCAGTTCATATAATGATCCGACTACCGCCGTGAGAAATAAGAACTATGTCATAAGGAACCATATTTTTTTCTTGATAATAACGATGATGGTTTCTGGATGCGCTGTCGAAAATTTTGATCCGAATAAATCCCGTATCAATCGATCTTCCGGGGTAATGCCTGGTCAATACGAAAAGCTAACTAAATCGCAATGGGCGGCCATCATGTCAGGAGAACGACCTGATTGGGATACGGGATATGAGGGCTCATCGTATTTTCGTTGGTAAATTTCATTTTTGAATCGTATGGTCCGATACGAAAACCCGACAGCAGTGCCGGTTTTAGCGTTTCTGTCTTCGGGCTACATTTCCCCTGCCTGAATCCTATGGCGCATGATTCTAATTACGGGCAGTAATTCGTGGTTCAGTGACTTGTCGTTGTGGTGAATGAAGTATCTTTCTCAATCTAAGACCTGGCGAGCTAGGCCAGCGTCAGGATGGCGCTGTGGTATCAAGACTATTGAATCGACACGAGGAATAGTATGAAAAACGCAAAGGTATGCAGCCGGTTAGCCGTTGTTCTTGCTCTAATGGCCAGTTCAACATCATTGATGGGAGCGGGCAAGAACACAGTCAGTGAGCAGGATCTTGCTCAGGCGTCTGTCATTACGCTGAACGCCACGACGGTTAACGGTTTTGTGAGTATCGCCAGAGGCCGTAATTGTGTAGTTCAGGGGGAAAATGATGTTCCCACCCTGTTACCGTGCCCCGAGGCATCAAAAACTGCACCCATTACTACGACCTTCAATATCATTGAACTCAGTCAGGATTGGTGCCTGGCTGATAACGGGATTGGCCCTGTGGTTAAGCGATGCGATCTTAAGGATCCCGCTCAGCATTGGGATGCGCTGACCGCGGGACCTACCCACGTTAAAAATATTGAGACAAAAAGATGCCTGACGTCAGTGGGACTTGATAAACAACTTAAATTGCAAAGCTGCACGGGTTCTTTTGCGCAGACATGGGCTCTGCCAAAGTAAGCAACTGAGGTCAAGTTTACATTTAGGCTCACTTCGGTGGGCTTTTTCTTTTCCTGTAAATCTAACCACTGCCGGAACGTCGCCAAAGGCGTGGCAGTCAGATGAAAAATAGTGTAGAGCGGTTATTAAAGGAAAAATGTTATTAAAGCCTGTGCGTGCTCATACATAAAAAAATCAAATAAATATATAGCAGTTGGGGTTGTGTAGAACACGTTGTAATCTCTGTATCGTTTGTTCGTTGAGCGGATTTTTTTCAATATGGATTACCGTGTTTCTCGGTAACCATGTAATGCATGCCAGTAATGTTTGTAAGTTGTTATTGCTCAAATCCAAATATTTAATACTTTTTGGTAAATAGTCAGGTAAAGTGATTAATTAATTGTGTCCGAGGTTAAGGTATTAAATGGAGTCAGGGAATTCGCAGGATCTTGATTTCAGTTTGTTATTGTTTAAATTTAGATTCTGAGAAAGTTTTGGTAATTCATCTGGTATTATATCAATTTTATTGTTGCTTAGATCTATGTGGTGAAGGTTGGCAGGAAGGATTCTAACCTCAACTTCTATCTGATTGTAACTAACGTCTAGCCGTGTAATCGACAACGGTAAGTTTTCCGGAAACGCTTTTAAGCTGTTACCAGACAAAATCAAGTCAGACAGGTCTTCAGGAAAATGAGTGGGTAGACGATAGATTTCATTATTACAAGCATGCAGTTGCCGAAGGTTTGTTGGTAAGTGTTTAGGTAACCAGGCAATTTTATTATTATTTAAGGTAAGTACTGTAATGTGTTCAGGGAGAATATCGGGCATTGAGCTGAGGTTAAGGTTGCTCAAGTCAAGGGCGTTAGCATTTATTTCCAAACAATCTTGCATTCTTACCACCGCAATGTCCCTTTGTTCCCCTTCTCCTTGCGCTGCGCCTTTCTCCTATGCTGACCAGATGGTATGGTACTGGTTTTTGCTAGGCGGAATTGATGTAATTTGAGATGTGTGACCTGAATAAATGGGATCAATAGACTGCGTGGGGTCTGATTGTAAAACCGAATGCTGGGGATTACTGCTACTGGCTGGTATCATGATTCACTCTACTATCTAAGGTAGTTAAAGGTGTTATTCGAAGAAAGTAAAAGATTGCTGATTTTTATGTGTTTTTAATAAAAAAACTTAGGGCCGATATGGTTAGTTTTATTGACGGTTTTATTCAGTTTCAGTATGGTTTTTACAGATAAAGGATTTTGGTTGAGATGAATCTCTGTGTCTTTCGACATGTCAAAAATATTTTTTTGCAGCGACTCTAACCAATTTTTTTTAGGTTTATATACTGAATAAATGTCGGCAGTTTTTTTGGTAGTTTAACTATTTTGTTATCATTTAATGAGATGTATTTTATGGAGTGTGGTAAGCGCGTTGATAAACCCTTTAATGCATTTTCACTTAAATCTAAATACACTAGGGACGTGGGCACGTTACTAACTTGACCTTCCATTCCGTTATCACTGATATCCAATTTTGATATATAGGGGGGTAGATTCTGTGGAAATTCTTTTATAACATTATTAGCTAAGAAAAGCTCGGATAGCGTCTCTGGAATATTTCTAGGTAACGTGGTCAACTTATTGTCATGTGCGTATAATTTGTGAAGATTTTTTGGTAAGTTTTCAGGTAACCAATCAATTTTGTTTTTGTCTAAGTGTAACTCCGCAATGTGCTCGGAAATAAAATCTGGTAGCGAACTGAGATTGAGTTTACTTAAGTTAAGGGAGACAGCATTTCTTTCCAAACAATCTTGCATTCTTACAACTGAGATATCTCTTTTTTCTTCTTCGCCATGTGGGGCATTTTTCTCCCATGCTGACCAAACAGTATGATATTCTTCAGGATTTTAAGGTAGTGTTATAGTTTGAGTAGATACGCTTGAATGTGTGGTAGGCATCACTGATGCTGCATTTATCAGCGCTGCTGAACATGAATAGTTGTCATCTTTTATAGTAAACATATTAATTACTCTTTTAAGTGAATTATTTTTATTATGTTCTCCTATAAGGGGGATGCATGATATCAAATAATAGGAATTACGGTATTACGTGTACATGTTGCTGCCTAACCTGAATCGACGCGACCGTGCGCGCTAATGCAGCCAGTGTAGCGTTAATTTATCCTAGTAAACTTGCTGGTATGCGCGAGCGTTAACTACATTTTCAGTTTATGTTATTAACGGTGAGTGAGGCGTGATGCTTTGGTTAGAACAAGGGTTATATCTACGAATTCATGAGTTGGACAATGGCCCTCGACCGCTACCGCTGCAAAGAGGATTTTCGGTGGGGACGGCGTACCGTGTGCTGGGGTGCTTTAATCCTTCTGAAACCTCAGATGCCTATTACATACTGGCAAACGATCGCGATGAAATATGGTTTATTTGCAATCGGCATGTACGCGTTGTGGCGTTGGACGCATCGTATAAAGGTGTCAGGTATCCGCTAGACCTCTCGCTTCACCACTGAGGTCGCACACGGCCGACGCGATCTTAGGCTATTGTGTTGCCAGATGGCGCAGGCCATCTGGCAACAACAGGATTAGCGGCTAAACAGATTGCGACGTTTAGGCTTGAACTGCTGGGCAATCAGCACCAGTACACCCATCACCAGAAACGCACCAAAAATGACCAACATCCACTGCGGCATGACCAGTGACAGGAACTGCCATTGGCGCTCTGCACAGTCACCAGAGGCGACGAAGACCGAGGGCAGCCATTTGTCCAGCGGCAGCCATGACGGGAAGTTGACAAAGAAATCACACACAGCAAACGGTGAAGGATGCAGCATGACATTGGTGTGCTCCCAGGCGAGCTTTAATCCTTCGACAGTGCTGTAGATCCATAGGAAAATTGCTGGATAGCGCAGCAGCGTTGCAGGGGCGATAGCACCCAGCAACCCGGCTCCCATCACGCCGAACAGTGCGCTACGCTGGTAAATACAGAGCACACAAGGTTTGAGCAACATGACATGCTGAAAATAAAGTGCGACCAATTCAAAGGCAAACGCCGTCAAAGCCATTAACAGCCAGGCACCGCGCCCACGTGAGCAGCGGTTAAGAAATCGCAACATAACGAATATTCCATGCTAAAAAAATGATCGATTTGGCGGCAAAGACGGTACAGGCAATGCCGCCATCATTTCACTGAGCAAAACGTAACAATCTATTTATTTGATACTCTATTTATATATCATTTCTGCGATTGCCATCCTTTGACAGATAGCACGCTACGGCTAAGCGTTGTAACCCGTTCACTATACTCGATAGTTGTGCGTAGCGATGCGTCTGTGTTTACAGTTTTAGTAGCGCTATCCACTGCCATTCAGTAAGCAGTTCTGTTGCAGGCACTAACGCGAATGCAACGCATAGCCAGCCTACCAGCGTCATTACTATCGTATAGGGCAGTGCCATAACCACCATTTTGCCATAAGAAAGCCGAATGAGCGGGGCCAGGGCCGAAGTTAGCAAAAAGAGAAAGGCGGCCTGTCCATTGGGCGTTGCGACTTAAGGCAGGTTAGTACCTGTATTGATCGCTACCGCCAACAGCTCAAACTGCTTCTGTGAGATGCGGCCTTGTACAAAGGCCTGATGCGCCTCGTTGATATAAATAGAGCCGACGAACACATTGTCGGAAATAGAAGAGAGCAGGCCGTTAAACAGATAAAACAGCGTAAGCTGGTTTTGCGCCGAACCCTGAAGCACAAACTGAATCAGCGGTGTGAACAGTTGCTGGTCAATAATCACCGCGACGATGGCGAAGAACACGGTAAGCAGTGCCGTAAAAGGCATCGCATCCTGAAAAGCTTTGCCAATGGCGTGTTCTTCGGTGATGCCGCAAAACGACGTAACCAGAATAATAACGCTCAGTCCGATTAAACCCACTTCCGCAAGATGAAACGCCAAGGCTGCAATCAACCAGATGCCAATAACGCCCTGAATCCATAGCATAACGCGTTCTTGCGGTGCTCGTTCGGCACTCGTCTTACGTCCGTAATCCTCCAGTACCTGACGCACAGTGTCCGGCAGTGTGGCACCGTATCCGCAAATTTTTACACGCTCTACCAGAATGCAGGTAGCAATACCGCACAGGAAGACTGGGACGGTAACCGCAGACATACGCAAGAAAAAGCTGGCAAAATCCCAGCCAGCAGTTTTGGCAATAATCAGGTTTTGTGGTTCACCCACCATGGTCATCACGCCGCCGAGGGCCGTGCCCACGCCCGCGTGCATCAACAGACTGCGTAGAAAGGCGCGAAATTGTTCCAACGTTTGTGCATGCTCATTGGTGATGGACCCGGCCTGTTGATCCAACTCGGTAATGTACCGGTGGTAAATATCGTAAAACCCGGTGGCGACGCCAATCACCACAGCAATGACGGTCAAGGCATCCAGAAAAGCCGACAGAAATGCAGCCGCCAGAAAGAAGGCGAGTGAAAGCAAGGTCTTGGATCGGATACGCAGCAACAGTCGCGTGAACACGAACAGTAGCAGCGTCTTCATAAATAGATACCCGCAACCATAAACATCAGCAGCGTGATGACGGGAATATTGCGAGAAACCTCATGCCAGATCTGCTCTAGACTTGTCATGCCGATAAACACCGCTTGCAGAGCCAGTAACCCGCCAGGTTGAAGCGGGTAGCATTTCAGGGCAATGCCCAAAGCGAAAATAAACTCGGCGACCAGTAACCAGCCCGCTAAAAAAGGGCTTACCCAAAAAAACACCAGAGGATTGAGGATGAGGAAACCCAGCAGGGTTAATTTATACCAACCCGGGCATTGCCCCAGAAAATTATTTTGCAGTGCGCGTCTTATCGACATGTTCGTCATTTTCTTTGCGGTTCCCTTATTGTCTAACGGTGTAAGATCTGATTTACCGTTCACTGACGGTAAACGATGTGGTCAATACTAAGCCCAATGCGGTGACTTTTAAATAAATCAGCTTGTGAAGTGTCACAGTTTCTGTCGGAATTCTGTTTTTGTCTCCCTGCCACGCTATGTGATAGCGGACTGCTCTGGTATGATGAGTCCGCTTTTATATCGCAATGGAACATCACACATATGGTTATCAAGGCGCAAAGTCCTGCTGGATTCGCGGAAGAATATATTATCGAAAGCATTTGGAATAATCGTTTTCCTCCCGGTTCTATCTTACCTGCGGAACGTGAATTATCGGAGCTGATCGGGGTAACCCGTACCACGTTACGCGAGGTGTTACAGCGCCTGGCTCGTGATGGCTGGCTGACGATTCAGCATGGTAAACCCACGAAAATTAATAATTTTTGGGAAACATCAGGGCTAAATATCCTGGAAACGCTGGCACGACTCGATCATGACAGCGTGCCGCAACTGATTGATAATCTGCTGGCCGTGCGCACCAACATTGCTGCGATCTTTATTCGTACCGCCCTGCGTCAACACCCTGATAAGAGTCAGGAAGTATTAATACAGCGTGCCAGTGTCGAAGATAACGCCGATGCCTTTGCGCAACTGGATTATGCTGTTTTCCGCGGATTGGCGTTTGTTTCTGGCAACCCGATTTATGGATTAATCCTTAACGGGCTGAAAGGGCTGTATATGCGGGTTGGGCGTTACTACTTCTCCAACCCGGATGCGCGTAAGCTGGCTATTGATTTTTATGCTTGTCTGGAAACAATCGCGAAAGAAGGGCAACACGAGCGTGTGATGGATGCGGTGCGTAGCTACGGAAAAGAGAGCGGTGCTATCTGGCACAGCATGCAAAACCAGATCCCGCGCGATATTGCTGAGGTTCGTCGCTAATTAACGCCGCCACGTGTCGCGCACTGTGTGAGCGCGACACGTGACATGGGCTTCAGTTGACCCCTGGATTACGCGGGGGACAGCGTTCAACCAACTCTACGCTGCCATCTGCATTCTGTTGCTTCAGATAAACATCAAATCCCCACAGTCGGTGTACATGTTTCATCACATCGTGGCTGCTCTTGTCGAGCGGTGCGCGGTGGTGAGGAACATAGCGCAGCGTCAGCGAGCGGTTACCGCGCAGATCCACATTCCAGACCTGAATATTTGGCTCCTGATTGCTGAGGTTATACTGCTCGGACAGCTCCTGACGGATCATCCGGTAGCCTTCCTCATCGTGGATCGCGGCAATTTCCAGATAATTGTTATGGTCATCATCCAGCACGGTAAATAGCCGGAAATCGCGCATCACCTTGGGTGACAAGAACTGGCTGATAAAGCTTTCGTCCTTGAAGTTTTGCATGGCGAAATGCAGAGTTTCCAGCCAGTCCTTGCCTGCTATATCAGGGAACCAGTAGCGGTCCTCTTCCGTTGGTATCTGGCAAATACGCTTGATATCCTGAAACATGGCGAACCCGAGCGCATAAGGGTTAATGCCATTGTAATAAGGGCTGTTGTACGGAGTCTGATAGACCACATTGGTGTGGCTGTGCAGGAACTCCATCATAAAGCGCTCGGTCACTTTCCCTTCATCGTAGAGATGATTGAGAATGGTGTAGTGCCAAAACGTTGCCCAGCCCTCGTTCATGACCTGAGTCTGTTTTTGTGGGTAAAAATATTGACTGACCTTACGCACAATGCGCAGTACTTCGTGCTGCCAGGGTTCCAGTAACGGCGCATTCTTCTCCATAAAATAGAGAATATTTTCCTGCGGCTCGCGCGGGAAACGACGCGCCGCTTCGAGCGAAACCTCGGGATCGCGACGTGGCAGGGTGCGCCACAGTTCATTGACCTGACTTTGCAAATAGGACTCACGGCTTTTCTGACGCAGTTTTTCCTCTTCCAGCGAAATCTTTTGCGGGCGTTTGTAGCGATCGACACCGTAATTCATCAGCGCATGGCAGGAGTCAAGCAGTTGCTCGACCTCTTCTACACCATAACGCTCTTCGCATTGGGCGATGTATTGACGGGCAAAAATCAGGTAGTCAACGATGGAGCCTGTATCGGTCCAACTTCGAAACAAATAGTTACCTTTAAAAAAGGAGTTGTGACCATAACAGGCCTGGGCCATCACCAAGGCTTGCATAGTGATGGTGTTTTCTTCCATAAGATAGGCGATACAGGGATCGGAGTTGATAACGATCTCATAGGCCAGCCCTTGCTGACCGTGCTTATAGCGCTGTTCGGTTTCGATAAACCGCTTACCAAAAGACCAATGGAAATAATTGATGGGCATGCCGATGCTCGAATAGGCATCCATCATTTGCTCAGAGGTGATGACCTCGATTTGATGTGGGTAGGTTTCGAGGCGATAGTGCTTCGTCACCTGATCAATCTCCTCAAGGTAGGTTTGCAGCAAATCGAACGTCCAGTCTGGTCCATCATTCAAACGTGTCTCAGCTTGCGGTACTCGAGTCTTTGTTTTTGTCACCATCAGCGCGCCCCCACAGTGCCTTCTACACGCTTTCGTGCAGACTCTATTAATCGTAGCTCACTCTGATAAAAGTGCCGTGAAAACCAGTGTTTGGCAGAAAAGATTGCGGCGAAAACAGCAGCATAAAACGGCACTTCATCTGCGTAATAATAGATAAATAGTATGTTAGCCAAGCGTGACAACGGTAAATCACGTGTTACATTAGCTTTTTATTTTGGGTAGTGGCGATTCAGGCAGCATATTGCGCGGCAAATGGCGAGTTATCACGGAGATAAGTCAACATGCGGGTTGTAATTTTAGGCAGTGGCGTTATTGGCGTCAGCACGGCGTGGTATTTGTGTCAGGCAGGGCATGACGTCACGGTCGTTGACCGACAGCCTGCACCGGCCTTGGAAACCAGTGCGGGCAACGCTGGGCAAATTTCCCCCCGGTTATTCAGTGCCTTGGGCCGCGCCCGGCATCCCCTTGAAAGCCATAAAGTGGCTATTCCAGCGCCATGCGCCGTTAGCTATCTGGCCCGATTGCTCCAGTGACCAGTTGCGTTGGATGTGGCAGATGCTGATGAACTGCGATTCCGCGCATTATCAGGTCAACAAGGCACGTATAGTGCGCTTGGCAGAATACAGCCTTGACTGTTTACAGGCACTGCGCTCGCACACGTCGATTCAGTACGAATGACGCCAGGGCGGGACGCTGCAACTGTTTCGCAGCGAGCAGAAGTATGACAATGCCAGCCGCGACATTGCCGTTCTGCGTGATGCTGGCGTGCCGTACCAGTTGTTGACCTCGCAGGAACTGGTGACCGTGGAGCCTGCGCTCGCTTCGGTGGCGCATAAGCTCAGCGGTGGGCTGCGTTTACCCCATGATGAAACGGGCGACTGCCAACTGTTTACTCAGCGCCTGGCTGAAATGGCGCAGGCGGCGGGTGTGGTTTTTCGTTTTGGCGAATCCGTCGAACAGTTGCAGGTGGCTGGCGATCGCGTCACTGAGGTGCGCTGTAATGGGCAAACAGTAACCGCTGGTGCCTATGTGGTGGCCTGCTGTTCCTACTCGACGGCGTTGGTACGTCAGTGGATGCACCTGCCGGTCTATCCCCTGAAAGGCTATTCATTAACGCTGCCGCACCGGTTTCAACGATGCTTGATGAGACGTTTAAAGTGGCCGTGACGCGCTTCGACCGTCGTATTCGTGTTGGAGGCATGGCAGAAATCGTTGACTTTGACACAGCCCTCAACCCTAAACGCCGAGAAACGTTGGAAATGGTGGTTCGCGATCTTTACCCTGATGCTGGGCCGGTAGAGCAGGCGACGTTCTGGACCGGGTTGCGCCCGATGACACCTGATGGCACGCCGCTGGTAGGCCGTTCACCGCTCGCCAATCTTTATCTTAATACAGGACACGGTACCTTAGGTTGGACGATAGCGTGCGGTTCAGGGCAACTGCTGGCGGATATCATTTCTGGTAAGACGCCTGACATTGGCCATGACGATTTGTCGATATTTCGTTACGCCAGCGCGTAAATCTACCGGGTTGTCGCGCACGATCGCAGCGCTCGCTGCGAGCAACTGAGCGCCCTAATCGTGCCGCGCGTCTTTGCGCTTAAACGCTGGGCGCGCAGCGCCAACAGCGTCGCGCACAGCATGGCAAGCGCCAGCGTGCTCTGTGGTAAGAGGGGTAGCGCCATCACCGCCAGCCCAACACACGCACCGCCTGCCATTTGCACGAATCCTACCAGCGCCGATGCCGTACCCGCTTCATTCGCATAAGGTTCCAGTGCATAGCTGGTGGCTGGGCCGATGGCAAACGCCAGGCCAGCAAACGCCACCACCACCGGAGCCATAAAGATCCACCAACGTGCCTGTAGCGCCTCGGGCAGCCACAGGATGATGGCGCACAGTAACAAAAAACCGCTATCAATCAATATCACGCTGATCGTCAGGCAAGCGGGGCGGCCAATTTTTACGATCGCGCGTGTCGCCAGCAGGCTCATTGCCATCACCCAAAAGCCGTTTGCGCCGAACACCAGTGGGAACTGTAACGGTGACAAACCGCCATGTACCATCAAGACCACTGATGCCACTGACAGATAGGTCAGGGCCATCCCCATAATGCCCGCATTGCAGCCAGCAAAGCCGATGAAGCGAGGGGTAAAAAGGATTCGCGCGTATTGTTTGATGGGCAAACCCGGCAGGCGCAGGGTGTCAGCCGGGCGGGTTTCTGGCAGATAGCGCAGGGTGAGCAGCAAAACCACGCTGGCATATAGCGTCAAAAACCAGAAGCAGGCTCGCCAACCGAATGCGGCGGACAGTAAGCCGCCAAAAAATGGCGCCAGAGCAGGCATGATATTCAATGTACCGTTAAGAAAACCGAAAGTGCGTGCGGCATCATCACCGTTTAACCGGTCACGCACGGCGCTAAACACCACCACGTCGGTGCAACACACGGCAACGCTTTGCAGTACGCGGGAAGCAATAAACACCGACCTACTGGTCGCCAGCGCTGCCGTGATGGCACCCACAATGTAAATCACGGTCCCGATCAGTGCCATTAGGCGGCGTCCTATGCGGTCAACCAGAGGACCAGCCACCAATTGTCCCCATCCCATAATCATGATAAACAAAGAAATGGTTGATTGAATGGTCGCGTTATCGCTGTTCAGACCTTGTGAGATGGCAGGGATCACCGGAAGGTAAAGATCGATGGCTAATGGGCCGAGCAGCACTAGCATAAATAACAACAGCACAAATCTTTGTATGGTCATGGCAAGGTGAATTCCGTTCCCTGGCAAGTGAATGAATAATGTAGTGCTTGCCTTTGGTCATCGTCAGGAAAGGCGGGTTACATAACCACACTGTAGCGAATGGTACGACACAATGGGCGTGCTTTACCACGATAGAAGCGTTTTTTGGTGTTTTGCGGCGATCCGGTGGCTTACGCTGGGGGTGATCGTAGTGCCACATCCATCGACAGTTTGTCTGGTCAGTGATTTTTAGTGACGCTGTCACTTTAAACCTTTTGCACTATGAGTCATTTGCCCCAATGAGACCGCCAACATTGCCAGCAGCATCAGCGTGGTAACCGGGGTCAGTACCGCCCAGGGAGCGCGTTCAATATACGGCATGCCTTCAGCGACAATCCGTCCCCATTCAGGGTATGGCGGTTGTTGTCCCAATCCGAGAAAACCTAACGTCGTCAATGCCAGGGTGATACCGGGAAAACGCACTAAGGCGTGACGCGTGACGGGGCCAACCAGCGCAGGCAGCACATAGCCCGTGAAGCGATGCCAGCGCCCAACCCCCAGCAGTGGGGTGATGCGCACGTAAGGACGCGCAAGTATCTCTTCAACCAGTGCGGCAGTATGCGCTGCCAGTGGTGCCCAACTTACCAGCATCACCGCCAGTGCTGCACCATAGGTAGAGGGCCCGGTCAGGGCTACAACGATAAGGCCCGCCATCATCGGTGGTAACGCATTGGCTATCTCCATCGGACCAATAAACAGGCGCGGGAAAAGTCCAAACAGAATACCGAGAAGCAAACAGGCAGCGCTGACGCCGGTGGCGGTGATAAGCGTGGCAAACGCACCGTGCGCCACGCGTGCCAGCAGATCGCGCCCGGTGGCATCTGCGCCCAACGGCAACGCGAGGCTGGGGGGTTGTAAGCGAAGGAAATCCGATGCCAGCGGATCGCGGGTCAGTCCGATCGCGATCAGCAGTACCAACGCCAGTGCAATCGTCATTGGGAAGGCATAATGCGGACGCCTCGTTGGGCTGATGCTTGGGGCGGGCAAGGATCCGCTGCGCAGTGCACGTCCCAGTATCAACTGGCGTAGCAGGTTGCCAAGATTACCGCTCAGTGTTGCAATCAACAATAACAGTAGAACGCCGCATTGTAGGGCGGGCAGATCCTGTGCAGCTGAGGCCCCAAGCGTGGCACGCCTCAAACCGGGGATAGCAAAGATCTTTTCTACCGCCACTGCCCCCCCGTCAGCCCTACGGTGATCAAGCCAATCTGTGGCAGTAACGCAGGCAGTGCGCGCCGCAGAACCGCAATGGCGCAATCAAATTGGCTCACGCCCGCCACGCGCCAGGTGATAAGCCACGGCTCGGCGAAGGTGCTGCGCAGTGCATCCGCCAGCAAGCGTGCCAGTAATCCCCCTGCGGGCAGCCCCAACGATAGCGCAGGCAGCACCATATGCTGTATGCTGTGCCAGCCATACGGAGGAAACAGCGGCAGCCAGACTGCCCCGACCATCAGCAGCAGGGACGCCAGCAAATATTCTGGCAAGGTAATGAACGCCATCGCCCAAGCACCGTGGCTGCTGTCCGCCTTACCACTCAGCCCAGTGCGCAGCGTGGAAACGCACAGCAGCGTAGCAACCAGTATGGCCAGCGTTAATGCCGCCCCCATCAGCGTCAGTGATACGCCGGCCGCGTCTAACATGGCGGGCAATATTGGCTTGCCAGAGATCCAGGAGTGCCCGGCATCCCCTGTAATATACCGCGCCACCATTGCCACAGCAGCGCTATCGGGCCTTGGTCGAGACCGAGTTGGCTGCGAATGGCCTGCAACGCCTCGGGGGTTGCCTCTTGTTCGGCGGATTTGGCGCGTAGTACGCTGAGCGCGGGATCGCTGCCGGAAAGCCACGGCAACAAACCAATGAGCGCGATGACCGCAAAGGCGCTCAGGGCACGGGATATCAGCGGAGTGATAACTGCTACGAGGCGTAGGGGAGATGCGATCATGGTTGGTGCATCTGCCCGGTGATGTGTGTTTGTGGCGTAACCAGCATCCGTTCACGCGGATCGCGTGCTGCCTGACGTACACCAGTCGCTTCGCCCTGAATCACCCGTTCGTGCAGCAAGGGGATCGCCGCATCTGTGGAGAGAATACGCTGTTCGGCTGCCATGATTGCCTTACGCCGCACTTCTCCGGCGGGTATAGCGGTCGCGGTGAGCAACGCCTCATCGACAGCTGGGTCGCACAGCTGAGAGAGATTAAACGACCCTTTGCAACTGAAATCGCTGTAGATATAAGCTACCGGATCGCCGGAATCCAGCACCGTGGCGCACTACAGGATAAAGGCATCAAACTTTCCGGCTAACGCATCGGCTTCAATCTGGGCATATTCACGCACTTCTTGTTGAACGGTAAACCCGGCTGCAGTTAACTGTTGTGCCAGATAAACGGCAACTTCCGGTAGCTCCGAACGATCACTGAAGGTAGCCAGTTTGATAACCTCTCCCTGTGGATGGCGTGCGGGGGTCGGCTGGTCTACCGCATGGCGCAGCGCCGGGCCGAGCAACCCGCGGGCGATATCCGCCCGGTTCTCATACACGTTCTTTACCAGCATGTCCCGCTGAACGGCGTCGCGTACAGCGGCACGCAGTCCGGCATCACGCAGTGGGCCGAGGCGGGTGTTGAGATACAGGGTATTAGTGCGCGGCATAGGCACCTCATGGATCAGCGCCGGATCGATCAAGGGCGCTTGCGCCACCGGCACGGCTTCCACAATATCCGCGCTGCCGCTTCGCAGCGCGGCGGCGCGAGCTGTTCCGTCTGGAACGAAATCAACATCAAGACCTGAAGCTTGCGCAGGCGTGCCCCAGTAGCCATCAAAGCGCTCAAGGGTAGCGTGACTGGTGCCCTGAACGACGGTTAACACAAAGGGGCCACTGCCGTGGCGGATCGGGTCAACGCGGCCTTCCTGATACGCATTGGGTGAAAGGATAGCCAATTGTGGGCTAGAGAGCCGCTGGGGCAACAAGGGATCGGGGGTTGCGGTAGTTACCCGCACCGCGTTGTCGCCGTCAGCACTGATGTGTAACGTAACGCCATCCAGAATGCACGGCTTGGGGGCGGCACGCGTCGCCGCACTGAGTGCATTGACCACGGCGGCCGGGGCCAGCGGTTCACCGTCGTGGAAATGCACATCGGGACGCAGGGTGAAGCGCCAGGTGGTGTCGTTTATCGACTGCCAGGACGTCGCCAGCGCTGGCTGTGCATCACCATTCTCATCCAGCGCGATCAGCGTTTCGCTGGTGCTCCACCGCTAAAGCTTAAAGGCGTCATCGCTGAGGGGGGTCAGGCCCGCACGGGGAGGTTGCAGCATCGCGATGCGAATACGATCGCAGGGAACTTCCGGTGTGGTTTTTTCTTCGCTGCCAAAGCAGCCAGTAAGTCCGGCACTGCCAACGACCAACAGTAAAGGGAAGATTCGACGATAGACTAACAACATAACAGCGTCCTTAAAGGGAAAAATTAGCAATAATAATCAGGGTGTGTCGGGATGGCTGCCAGCAGCGCCCGCGTATGAGGATGGGCAGGCGTGGAGAGCAACGCGTTACACGGCCTATCCTCGATAATTTGCCCCTCATGCATGACCAATAGGCGTTGGCACAGGGTCGCCACGGTGGAGATATCATGGGAGACCAATAGCATTCCCATATCGTAGTGCTGGGCGAGTTGGTCAAATAATGCCGTTATCTGCTCGCGTAACGGTAAATCCAAACCGTTTACTGGTTCATCAGCGATCAGGAAAGCCGGTCGCAAGGCCAGAGCACGCGCAATGGCTACCCACTGTGCTTGCCCACCAGAAAGTGTTCCCACGTGTTGGTGCAGCAGTGATGCTGGCAAGGCGACATCGTCAAGGGCGCGTTGCAATGCCGATATCGACGGTGCGCCATAGCCTAAAAAATGCAGTGGCTCGGCAATAGACTGCGCTACGGTTTTATGGGGGGCCAGCGTGGAGGCGGGGTCTTGGGGAACATACTGTACCAACTGACGATACCAGCGCATTGCAGCGGTGGAAGCTGGAAGAACGGGACGGCCCTGACAGCTCACACTTCCTGAATAGGGCGTTTCTAATCCCAATAAAATCTTCAGCAGCGTTGATTTTCCGGCACCCGATGCACCGACTAAGCCAACATGCTCACCTTTGTTAAGTGACAGTGTCATGTTTTCTATTGCGCAATGATACGGCGTGGCTTGCCAGAAGCGTGTGCCTGGTAGCGGATACCGATGTGTTACCTGACGCATCGCCAGAAAAGGGGGCGCTGTGGCTCCGTGCAATGCAGAAGCACACATCTTACCTTACCCCGCAGTGCTAACGTGTTCTGAGATACCTGCTGACGCTGTTGACGTGCAGTCGTCATCAGCGCAACGGTGTAAGGGTGTTGCGGGTGACGCACTAGCGCATCGATGGTGCCTTGTTCAACGATCTTGCCATCGTACAGAATCAACGCCCGCTGGCAAAGCGCAGCGGCCACGGCGATATCGTGGGTAATAAACAGCAAGGCGCGTTCAGGTGCACGGCTGGTATAGGCTTTTAGCGCTTGTAACACCTGAGCCTGGGTGATGACGTCCAGTGCGGTGGTGGGTTCATCCGCAATCAACAAAGCGCTTTGACTGGCGAGTGCCAGCGCGATACAGACCCGCTGACGTTGCCCGCCAGAAAGCTCATCGGGATAGCGATAGGCGATGTGCTCTGGCTGAGAAAATCCGACGGTAGCCAGTAACCTGACTCCCGCCTTCCATGCGGCGCGCGCGGATGTTGCGCCGCTAGCGCGCAGCGTCAGTACCAACTGTTTTCCGACGCCGATCAGCGGATGCAGCGCCGCCGAGGTATCCTGGAAAATGGCGGCAATGCGCGGTTGCTGTGCTACTCTATTTTGCCCAGAAAAATGAATGTCACCACTCATCGTCGAGCCTGCAAGGGGCAGCCCTAACAGGGCGCGTGCATTAAGCGATTTTCCAGAACCCGATGCTCCGAGGAGTGCGACACGCACACCGGGATGCAGGGAAAAACTGATGTTGTCGAGTTTTGTTATGCCATTAAGGGGGAGAGTGAGGTTGTTGACGGTCAGCAACGCCATGCAGGCAGATCCCTGTGGTGCAGTAAAGTTACATTATAATGTATCACATGATATAATATAACGTAACATTTAGTGTGCGCGTTCAGATGAAAAGGCGTAACGCCACGGTCTTTCATTGGTGCTATACGGTTTATTCATGTAGGTGGGTATCAGCCTTGGCGGATTTCACGTAGCCTGTGATCGGTTTATTGTGGGAGTGAAACCGTGGACATTATTGCAGCAGAAGAACAACACATTAGCGCTATTCAGAAAATTTATGCCCATCACGTTATCCATGGGACTGCATCGTTTGAAACAGAGCCACCGGATATCAACGAGATGCGCGCCCGATTGAAGAAAAACCTCGATGCCAGTCTTCCCTGGTTTGTCGCCAGTAAAAATGGCCGCATAACCGGGTATTGTTATCTGTCACGCTACCGTGAGCGCAAGGCTTACCAGTATACGCTTGAAGATTCGATCTATGTTGATCCGCAATGCCAGCAGCAGGGGGTGGGAAAAGCGCTCCTTGCCCACGCTATTGAGTGGGCGGAGCAACGCGGTTTTCGCCAGTTGATCGCGATTGTGGGTAACAGTGAAAACGAGGGTTCGCTGCATTTACACCGTCAGGCCGGTTTCTCACTGGTAGGAACGCTGGCAAGCGTAGGGTTAAAACACGGACGCTGGCTGGACACGGTAATGCTGCAACGTGCGCTGGGTGAAGAAGATTCGACTTTGCCAGAATCTACGCCGCGCTTTGACGCGAATTGATACGGGGCTGGTTTCCGCCAGCGCGAAGGCTGGCGGAAGATTGAGCGGTTAACTGTTAACGGTTTGCTTGCGGAACAATTCGCGAAATACCGGGTAAATATCGTCCTGATCGCGAATATGTTGCATCGCAAAATTGGGGTAGGCATCACGCAGCGCTTCATACTCGCGCCACAGGGTTTGGTGTGAGCGACGCGTGATTTCGATGTAGCTGTAGTAACGCACAAAGGGCAACAGCTGGTTAGCCAGAATATCGTGACACAGCGGTGAGTCATCGGCCCAATTATCGCCATCGGAGGCTTGCGCCGCATAAATATTCCACTGTGACGGGTTATAGCGCGCTTTAACCACTTCCTCCATCAGCTTCAATGCGCTGGACACAATGGTGCCGCCAGTCTCCTGTGAGTAGAAAAACTCCTGTTCATCGACCTTTTTGGCTTGAGTATGGTGGCGAATGTAAACCACGTCCACGTTCTTATAATTCCGGCTCAAAAACAAATAGAGTAAAATATAAAAACGTTTCGCCATGTCCTTGGTGGCCTGATCTATCGAGCCGGAAACGTTCATCAGGCAAAACATCATTGCCTGACTGGACGGTTCGGCCCGGCGTTCATAGTTCTTGAAACGCAGGTCGAAAGTATCGATAAAGGGCACGCGCGCAATCTTCTCGCGCAGCGCCGCAATCTCGTGACGTAACCGATCCTCTTCGAGCAATTGGGCTGGCTCGGTGTGCTCGAGCTCTGCCAGATCTTCCTCGAGTTGGTGCAGTTCGCGTCGTTTCCCTGTCGTCATGGCCATACGCCGCGCCAGAGAGTTTTGCAGCGAGCGTACCACGCTGATGTTGGCGGGCACACCGTTAGCGGTGTAACCCGCACGGTGCGTTTTGTACTCGTTCATTTGGTGCTGCTGGGTCTTTTTCAGGTTAGGCAGCGCCAGATCCTCGAACAGCAGATCGAGATATTCATCCTTGGAGATTTGAAACACAAACTCGTCCTGGCCTTCGCCATCTTTACTGGCGTTGCCCTGGCCGCCACCGCTGCCGCCACCTGCTCGATGCGATCGTTGGTAACAAAATGGTCGTTGCCGGGGTGGACGCGATGCCGCTTCCCGCCGCGCCCCTGATGGAACATCGGTTCGCTAATGTCGCCCTGAGGGATCGATACAGACTCCCCGCTGTCTATGTAGGTTACCGAACGCTTGTTGATGGCCTCGGAAATCGACTGTTTTATTTGCGACTTATAGCGGCGTAAAAAGCGCTGGCGGTTCACCAGGCTTTTGTTCTTGCCGTTCAGCCGTCGATCAATGAAATAGGCCATGATTTCCCCGCATGACGTCGCCAAGCTGCCCGTACGTTATGATGATTTCCTGACACGCAGATACCATTCGCACAGCAAGCGTACCTGATTGCGGGTGTAGCCTTTCTACATCATACGATCGACAAAGTCGTCATGTTTTTTCTGCTCATCTGTCGAGGTTTTGGTGTTGAACGAAATCACCGGTAACAGCTCTTCCGTATTGAAGAACATTTTCTTCTCAATCACAGTGTGCAGTTTTTCGTAACTGGTCCAGTTCGGGTTGTGGCCACTGTAGCTGGCGCGTGCGCGCAGCACAAAGTTGACGATTTCGTTACGGAAATCTTTGGGGTTGCTGATGCCAGCTGGTTTCTCGATTTTCTCCAGTTCGGCATTCAGCGATTCCCTGTCAAACAGTTGACCGGTGTCCGAATCGCGATACTCTTGATCCTAAATCCAGAAATCCGCGTAAGTGACATAGCGATCGAAAATGTTTTGCCCGTACTCGGAGTAGGACTCCAGGTAGGCGGTCTGAATCTCTTTGCCGATAAATTCGGCGTATTTGGGGATCAGATAGCCTTTCAGGTGCTCGACATATTTTTCCGCCGCTTCTTGCGGGAACTGCTCACGTTCGACTTGCTGTTCCAGTACGTAGAACAGGTGCACCGGGTTGGCGGCAACTTCACTGTGGTCGAAGTTGAACACGCGCGAGAGGATCTTGAAGGCGAAACGGGTGGACAAACCGCTCATCCCTTCATCGATGCCCGCGTAATCACGGTACTCCTGATAGGATTTTGCCTTGGGATCGGTATCTTTCAGGCTTTCCCCATCGTACACGCGCATTTTGGAGTGGATGCTGGAGTTTTCCGGATCCTTCAGGCGTGAAAAGATTGAGAAGAGTGCCGGGCGCGCAGGGGACGTGTGACAACTCGCTGTGATCGACCAGTTTTTCGTAAATCTTCACCTCTTCAGAGACGCGCAGGCAGTAGGGCACCTTAACGATGTACACGCGGTCCAAAAAGGCTTCGTTGTTTTTGTTATTGCGGAATTGCACCCATTCTGATTCGTTAGAGTAGGCCAGAATGATACCGTTGAACGGCAGGGCGGCAATGCCTTCGGTGCCGTTATAATTTCCTTCCTGTGTGGCGGTCAACAGGGGATGCAGGACTTTGATCGGGGCTTTGAACATTTCCACAAATTCCATGATGCCCTGGTTGGCACGGCACAGCGCGCCGGAATAGCCGTAGGCATCAGGATCGTTTTGGGCAAAATGCTCCAGTTTGCTGATATCCACTTTCCCGACCAGCGCGGAGATATCCTGATTGTTTTCGTCGCCCGGTTCGGTTTTGGCGATCGCGACCTGCGCCAGAATGGAAGGCCACACTTTGATAACTTTGAATTTGGTGATGTCACCGCCGAAATCGCGCAGGCGTTTGGCTGCCCAGGGCTACATGATCGTGCCCAGATAACGGCGTGGTACCGCGTACTCTTTTTCAAGAATCTCAGCATCTTCCTGCGGGTTGAACAGGCACAGTGGGTGGTCGTTGACCGGGCTACGCTCACCGTTGGCGCTCAGCACATAAATTGGCACGCGTTGCATTAAAGCTTTTAGCCGCTCAGCCAGCGACGATTTCCCGCCGCCCAACGGACCGAGCAGGTAGAGGATCTGTTTCTTCTCTTCCAGCCCTTGAGCGGCGTGTTTCAGGTAAGCGACAATCTGCTCTATGGCATCTTCCATGCCGTAGAACTCTTCAAAGGCCGGATACCGTGCAATCACCCGGTTGGAGAATAAACGGGAAAGGCGATACTCATGGGCAGTTTCTACCATCACAGGTTTACCGATCGCTATTAACAATCGTTCGGCAGCACTCGCATAGGCACTGCGATCCTGCTGACAGATGTTAAGAAATTCCTGCAACGTGAATTCTTCGTCCTTGGCAGCGTCATAACGCTGACGGTAATGATCAAATATGTTCATAGCGATGCCCGTCCTTCGTCGATTAGCACAGATTTAGAGAGCCTGTTAAATAATGTGCGGCGTTATTTATGCGGTCATAGATGTGTAGCCCTCTGGCAGATGATTTCCCTGAATACAGCAACCCTTATGCCAAATTCGCAGCAGTGTGGATGTTATTACACTGACAAGGCGCGTTTTCCTTCACCCACACAGGGTGAGGTCGGAAGGCTGGTGAACGCGCTTACGCTAACCCGCGAACTCAGGAACATTCATCTCCCTGTCATTAAGCGTAGTTGGCATCTGCAAAATTTCCTCATTGGTGAAAACATCTTTTTAAGATATTTCAATAACTCACTCTGCGAAGTATGCCGCTACAATAGCGGTAGCCACTGGGCATTCATGCCTTTGGCTCATCTGGAACGACGATAGGTGCAGCATGTGGTTTAATGCCATGCGGTTTGCACATTTAACGATTATGATTGATATGAACAAAATACGATTTTGATAATTCATATCAGTAATAGGAATAATAACGTTATGAAAAAATCATCTGTGATTTATACCTCTTTGCTGTTGGCAGGGTCGCTGGCGGCAACAACGGCAGTTGCGGCGGATTTCTCATTGGGAGCAGGGGTCTTAGGTTCCATCAGCCCGTATCGCGGGGGCGATAACGCACTGTATCCGGTGCCAATGGTGACCTATGAAAGTGACAACTTTTATTTTCGCGGGCTGGGCGGGGGGTATTACCTGTGGAATGACGGACAAAACCGCCTGTCGGTAACGGCACTCTATTCTCCGCTGGGATTCAAACCGAGTGATAACGACGATGCGCAGATGAAGCAACTGGATAAGCGCCGTGGCACGCTGATGGCGGGTCTGGCCTATTCTCACTCCGCGTCCTGGGGGATTTTGCGCACCTCTGTGGTGGCCGATACTCTGGGCTACAGCGACGGTTATCTGTGGGACAACACCTACCTGTATCGCTTCGAATTGGGTGACTGGTCATTGACGCCGGGCGTCGGTGTGACCTGGAGCAGCGAAAGACTCAACCTCTATTACTTTGGTATCAGTGGCAAAGAAGCATCCCGCTCAGGGTTAGGGGCTTACAGTCCGGATGGTGACTGGTCGCCGTACGCCGAGTTGAGCACCAACTACCGTATCAACGATAGCTGGAGCGCATGGGCCACCGGACGCTATGTGCGCCTGGCGGATGAAGTGAAAGAGAGCCCGATGGTCGATCGCAGCTATAACATGGTGTTTGGCGCGGGTGTGAGCTATCGCTTCTAACACCTGATGCGCTAAAACAGGGCAAGTGCCGCACAATAATGGGGTGATTTCACCCCATTTGCACGTTTAGGGCGCGCGACGGCTCAGCTATGGTATTAAACAGGATGCAAGGAGGATAGCGATGGCAACCCGACAGATTCGATTTCCTGATGGTTCAACGCTGCCCGCTGTTGGGCAGGGCACGTGGTTTATGGGGGAAGCGGCCAGTGAGAAGGCACGTTAAATAAAAGCCTTGCAGGCGGGGCTTGATCTCGGACTTAGGCTTATCGATACCGCAGAAATGTACGCCGACGGCGGTGTGGAGAGCGTGGTGGGTGCAGCACTGCGCGGGCGGCGCGACGAAGCATTTCTGGTCTCCAAGGTTTATCCCCACAATGCGGGCGGCACGCGTGCGATTGAAGCCTGTGAACGCAGCCTGAAACGGTTGCAAACCGAAGTGTTGGATTTATACCTGCTGCACTGGCGCGGCGGTATCCCGTTGGAAGAGACCATCACGGCGATGGAAGCGCTGCAACAGGCAGGCAAGACTCGTCAGTGGGGTGTGTCCAATTTGGACGTGGCGGACATGAATGAACTCTGGTCCTTGTCAGGCGGTGAGCGCTGCATGACTAATCAGGTGCTTTATCACGTTGCTTCGCGCGGTATCGAGTTTGATTTGCTGCCCTGGTGTCAGGCACGCGCTGTGCTGGTGATGGCTTACTGTCCATTAGCACAAGCAGGTACGCTGCGCCGCAACCTGTTTTCTCATCCGGTGATAATGCGCATGGCGGACAAATACCAGGCGACGTCCGCACAAATTATGCTAGCATGGGTATTGCGACAACCCGGCGTGATTGCGATTCCGAAAGCGAGTTCGGTAGCCCACGTTGAAGAAAACGCACGCGCGCTCACGTTGGAATTGGATAGTGGTGATATCGCTGCGCTGGATGCCGCTTTTCCCGCACCGACCAGTAAGCAGCCGTTGGATGTTGTGTAGAGGGATAGGGCAGTTAAGTATTACGGGTTAGCGCTATGTGGTTAGCGCCGCCCGCAAGCCTGCGAGCGGCGATTTCGGATCTATCGAGGCAACCCCGTTTCGCTGATCAATGTTTTACGCTAATCACCGTGGTCAAACGCGCTGGTGCGGCGGGGGTGGCAACAAACGGCTGAGTCACACGAGCCGTTTCCACGCAGACAAAGGTTTTATAACCGTCATCCGGCATGTCGGCGATGGTTTTAGACAGTTCCGCCGCCGGGTTCCAGGAAACCGCATCGCTGTGGTGCGTGTGGTGCACGTCGATAGTGCGTTTCAGCGTTGGGTCCACGATGTTGCTCACTGCTTCTGGATGCGTATAGATGCGGTCGGTGCGTTCAGTGAACGTCAGATCGCCACCTTGCGTCGTCAACTTGCCTTGATTGACCTTATCGATAAAGGTATCGCACAAACCGCTAACGCGGATATGGTCAATGTCACCAATCTGGAAGTAGGTGTGCAGGGCGCTGGTGATGCTGTAATCACCCTGCGCTTCTAACTCGATTGTGCAGGTTTTACCCAGTTTATAGCGTGCGGTCAGCGTAAAAGCGTGTGGCCAGCTTGCCAGCGTCTCCGGCGTATCACGCAGGGTGAAGGTCAATTCAACGCCGTCGGCACTTCACGGTGCGCGGTGAATTCCCACGGCAGTAAACGGGCAAAACCGTGGTTAGGTTCCGCGAATGGGCCAAACCACGGGAAGCAGATCGGTACACCACCGCGGATGGCGACGCCTTCTGCGAACGGCGTGTTGTCGCTCAACCACAGCACGGGGGCTTCCCCTTGAGGCTGCCAGTGCAGCAGATGGGCGCCTTGCCGCGTGACGGCTGCGCATACCTGCGGATGATCAACGACAATAACTGGCAGTTGGTCTACCTGGCGTTGACTGAGCGTGAATGAAATTTCAGATTTGATGAGAAGTAAAAAATTTTTATCGTTCATGATGTTATCTTGTTTTATTTGTATTTCGTGTTTGCATCATGGCGGAACGCCGCTAATAAAAAGGGCGACATCATGTCGCCCCTTGCATCGCTTATCGCACCGTCGCCTTATTTGGAGATGTGGGCGATCAGGTCCAGTACTTTGTTGGAGTAGCCGGTTTCGTTGTCATACCAGGAAACCAGTTTCACAAAGTTGTCGTTCAGCGCGATACCAGCTTTGGCATCGAACACAGACGTCAGAATTTCGCCGTTGAAATCGGTGGAAACCACGTCATCTTCAACGTAGCCCAGAACGCCTTTCAGCTCACCTTCATAAGCGGCTTTGATGGCTTTCTTGATTTCTTCGTAAGTTGCTGCTTTTTCCAGACGAACAGTCAGGTCAACCACAGAAACGTTCGGGGTCGGAACACGGAACGCCATACCGGTCAGTTTACCGTTCAGTTCTGGCAGAACTTTACCTACAGCCTTGGCTGCGCCAGTAGAGGACGGGATGATGTTCTGACATGCGCCGCGGCCGCCGCGCCAGTCTTTGTGAGACGGGCCATCAACAGTTTTCTGGGTAGCAGTAGTGGCGTGAACAGTGGTCATCAGACCTTCGATGATGCCGAAGTTGTCGTTGATCACTTTTGCCAGCGGTGCCAGGCAGTTAGTGGTGCAAGATGCGTTGGAAACGATATCTTGTCCGGCATATTTGTCAAAGTTGGCACCACGAACGAACATCGGGGTGTTGTCTTTGGACGGGCCAGTCAGAACCACTTTTTTCGCGCCAGCGGTGATGTGCTTACGTGCAGTTTCGTCAGTCAGGAAGATACCGGTTGCTTCTGCAACCACGTCAACACCAACTTCGTCCCACTTCAGGTTAGCCGGATCTCTTTCTGCGGTAACGCGGATTTTTTTGCCGTTAACAATCAGCTGACCGCCTTTCACTTCAACGGTGCCGTCAAAACGGCCGTGAGTTGAGTCGTATTTCAGCATGTAAGCCATGTAGTCAGCGTCCAACAGGTCGTTGATTGCAACGATCTCAATGTCAGAACGTTTCTGAGCAGCACGGAAAACAATGCGGCCGATGCGGCCAAAACCGTTGATACCTACTTTGATCGTCATATATTCCACCAGCTATGGTTTGTGAATAATGGTTAGTGAATAAAGGTTGGTTGTAAAATTACAAAAACCTTGCTGAGCGTCAAGCGGAATCGTGTCAATAGTTGCGGCAAGTCAAATCTGATGCACAAAGGTTGCACGAAAAAGCGTCGTAATGAAACTTAGGAACATCTTTCCCTTAAATGGGAGCGTTTGCACCAATATAAAGCCCGCAGGCCCGATAAATGTGATGGGTATCACAATTGCTAGGGGCTTGGTCGGTTACTCATCATTTTAGTCGGAAAAAAACGTTATGAGGATGTTAATTCTTGTTAAACTAAGTCATGTCAAACAAAAATGTGACGAGACAATCATGGATAAGCCAGCTTCAACGTCTGCAATGGCAGGCAAGGGAACGTTGACGGAGATGCAACAATACGTGACGCAGCAGTGCGGCACTGAGCCTGCCTATTCAGGCAAACTGTTGCATAATAAACGCACTGGGGTATATCACTGCCTGTGCTGCCAAAGAGCGCTGTTTTACTCCGACAACAAATATGACTCTGGATGCGGTTGGCCCAGCTTTGATCGGCCCGTGGCGAAGGGCGCAATCCGCTATCTGGAAGATTTTTCGCATAACATGCACCGTATCGAAATTCGCTGCGGTAAATGCGATGCCCATTTGGGGCATGTGTTCCCCGATGGTCCGCAAACCACCGGCGAGCGTTACTGTGTTAACTCGGCCTCGTTAAGCTTTATCGATGGCAGCGACGGTGAGAAAGTGGATGGTTGACGGTTAAGAATAATAACTGTAGCTAAAACGTTTCAGCCTGCTGGGTTTTGATGAAAATAGCAATGGCAAATAGCAATGACAGGATGGCAACGACGATGCTTGACAAACAGCTTGATTACGTTGTGACGGCGCTGACGCCTGATATATACCAACGCCTGGCAACCGCCGTGGAACTGGGAAAATGACCTGATGGCGTGCCATTGACGCCGGAGCAAAAAGAAAATTGCCTGCAACTGGTGATGTTATGGCAATCACGCCACAATGTCGATGCGGAACACATGACCATCAATACCGACGGAGAGTTGGTGATGAAAAGTAAGCAAGAGCTGAAGCAGGCGTTTGCCATCGACAACCTGATTCAGCGAGAACGCCAGTAACCGAGGCTCCTCAATGCACTGGGGCTCGGTGTTATACGGGATGGTGTGCTGATACCGCGATAAAGTTGGCCAGGCCAATACGGCGTGCTCCGTGAACCACCATGTCGGCCAGCGTTGCTTCGCTATCATCTGGTTGGAGATTCACCCCACGACAGCCCTCTTCAACGATCTGCACGTCATACCCGAGTTCCAATGCATCTAGCACGGTAAATTTTACGCAGTAGTCCGTTGCCAGCCCCATGATGGTCAAACGCGTGATGCCACGTTGGTGTAACAGGCTATCCAGTGTGGTGGCGGCGCGTTTGCCGTTGTTGAAAAAAGCGCTGTAGCTGTCAATGTCATGCTGAGTGCCTTTCTGTATCACCGCATCAAACGCCTCACGATTAAGGCGCGGGTGAAACTCCGCACCTCGCGTGCCCTGTACGCAGTGCACTGGCCACCATGTTTGCGCTAATCCGGCCAGTTCACTACGCTCTCCCACGACAGCGTCCGAGTTATTGGCGGCGAAGCTCAGATGATTGGCCGGGTGCCAGTCCTGGCTGGCGATGACGGGTATCCCAGCTTTCTGTGCTGCCGCTATTGCTACGTTGTCAACATCGATGGTGACATCGCCCTGTGCGACAGGCAGTGCGCCGTTCGGACAAAAATCATTCTGCAAATAAACCAACAGCAGGGCATGGTTTATGACAGTATGGTTCATGGCAACTCGCTCCAGCATCCGGGTTATGCGTCCTGGGTCAATTCGCCGCGCAGGTCTTGTTGCATTAGCTGGCGAATGATATCAGGGGTTAAATCAGGTTGGCTCAGAAGATAATGCAGTTTAGTCAGCTCGGCTTCCACTGTCATATCAAAACCACTGATCACGCCAGCCTGCGCCAGCGCATTGCCGGTGGCGTAGCCCTCCATATTCACCCGTCCGGAAATACACTGGGTGAGGTTAACCACCACAATACCCCGCTCCGATGCCTGACGCAGTTCGTCCAGTAGCGCTGGGCTTTGCGGGGAGTTACCCACACCATAAGAACGCAATATCAGCGCCTTGACCGGCTGGCGCAGGAAGTTACGCACTACATCCGCTGAAATCCCTGGATAGACGGTGATCACACCGATCGGTTGTGGGGTAATCGGATGTACGATCAGCGATGCGCTGGGGGTTTCCGACTGCGCTGGCACCAGGCGGCGTATATGAATACCGGCTTCCAGCAGCGTCGGGAAGTTGGGGGAGGCGAACGCATCAAAACCGTCGGCATGGGCTTTTGTGGTTCGATTGCCGCGCAGCCGTTTGTTATTGAAAAACAGGCTGACTTCATTCACCGGGTGATTAGCCGCGACATAGAGCGCATTAAGCAGGTTGGTTTGCCCATCAGAACGCAATTCGGCCAACGGAATTTGTGACCCTGTAACAATGAGCGGTTTTGCCAAATTCTCCATAAGGAGAGGGCAGATGCCGTGAAGGCCATGGTATCGGAGCCGTGCAGAATCACGAAGCCGTCATACTCATCGTAATGTTGTTGAATATCCTTAGCGATGGCCTGCCAATCGGCTGGGGTCATGTCGGAGGAATCAATCAGCGGGACATATTCATGGATGGTAAAATCTGGCATCTCCGGGCGATGAAATTCCGGCATGTTAGCCAGTTGTTGTTGCAGGTGACCCGAAACCGGAATGCAACCGTTGGCGGAACGTTGCATACCTATCGTACCGCCGGTATACGCGACATAAATGGATTTCTTTTGCATGCTGTTCTTATTAAAAAGATGAAAAACAGCCCGACATAAGCCGGGCTGAGGGAAAATCCTGTGTGACGATGTTTATTTCACTTCACCGCAGGCCATGCAAAGGGCATAGCGATGCTGCGGATCGTTAAACGTATTGAACAAGGCAGGTTGTGCTTGCACCACTTCAGCCAACTGCGCTACCGTAGCAGGTAACATGGTCTGAAGCCGGGCCGGTAACCAGGCATGGGTGGCGGCGTTGACGCGGTTTAGCATCATATCCAGCAGGCTTGGCTGCTCTTCAAACCAGTTGAGCTGGTATTGGCCCAGCTTGGCCAGTTCAGCGGCTTTTTTGACTGCATCGTCAAAGTCACCCAACTGATCGACCAACCCGTTGGTCTTGGCGTCGTCACCGGTCCATACGTGCCCCTGGGCGATTTTATCAATCTCTTCCGGGCTTTTCTTACGTGATTGCGCGACCAGATCGACGAAGTTTTTATAACCACGATCGATGCTGATTTGCATCATCTGAGAAAACTCGGGCGGCAGTGTTTTGGTGATGCTGAGATCTGCCAACGGGGAGGTTGCCACACCATCGGTATGTACGCCGATAGCGCCAAGGGTATTTTCAAACGTGGTGATCACGCCAAATATACCAATCGAACCCGTCAGGGTGCTCGAACTGGCGATGATGGCGTTAGCTGACGTGGAGATCCAGTAGCCGCCGGACGCGGCCATACCGCCCATGGATACCACGATCGGTTTGCCAGCCAGACGTACTGCCATCAACTCAGAGCGAATCTTCTCCGAAGCGGTTACGCTGCCTCCGGGACTATTAACGCGCAGCACGATCGCCTTGATTTTAGGATCCAGTCTGGCCTGACGAATTTGAGCCGCCGTGGTATCACCACCGACCACCCCCGGGGTTTCCGGACCATCAACAATAGCGCCACTGGCAAAGATCACCGCAATTTCTGCGCAGCTTTGAGTGGTCGGTTTTTCGGTGTAGTCGTAAATGCTGGTGTAGTTGAAGCTCTGATTTTTGGTGTCCCAGCCGAAGGTTTTTACCAGCTTCTGTTCAATGACCGAACGTGATGCCACTTCGTCCACCAGTTTGTTTTCCCGCGCATAGCGTGCCGGATCGCCTTGCACAGCCTGAAGGCCGGCAATAATCGCGCTGGCACCGGGGAACAGTTGTTGAGGTGTAATTTGTCGGTTTACTGCAACCGTATTCAGGTAGTTTTGCCACAATCCACCGACCCAGCGCATATCAGCTTCGCGCGCTTCGGAGGACATATCGTCACGCAGGAAAGGCTCTACCGCAGATTTGTAGGTACCGACGCGGAATACATGACTGGTTACATCCAGCTTTTCCAACAGCGATTTGTAATAGAGGCCATTGGTGGCGAAACCGCGCAGATCAATGTTACCCTGCGGGGTGAGTGAAATGCTTGTCGCGAAACTGGCCAGATAGTATTGCGTTTGGCTGTAACTGTCGCCGATCGCAAAAATGGGCTTACCGCTGTCGCGGAATTCACGCAATGCCTTGCCGATATATTGCAGAGAGGGCTGGTCGGCACCGACGAAATCGCTCAGATCGAGCACCATACCGGTAATATTGCTGTCGGTTTTGGCCTGACGAATCGTATTAACAATATCAAACAGCGAATTTTCCTGACGGCGATTGCTGGAAGCACCAAAAAATTCTCTGCCCAACTGACGCAGTTTATTATTGACCGTCGGTTTATCGACGACAACGCCGGTGAGATCAACGAGCAGCGCGCCTTGAGGTGTTTGGGCTGGTGCATTTTTAAACTGCACATAAATACCGACACCCCCCAGAATTAACACAATCAGAAACAGGTTAAGAATAAACTCGCGGGTGAAATTGAGCAGACGCCAAGTCCACTTGAAGAGTCCGCTAAAGATTCGCCACAGTGTGCGCATGTTATCTCCAAAAACGCCAAACATAATACCTGCTCGCTGTTCCTTTTGATGGCAAAGCGAGCAGTAAAGGGTTGCCCCGCGACATTCACGCTAATAAGAGCGAACTTACTCTCTATCCTAATGAGCGCATAGGAAAATGCCAACTTCATTAGTATCCTTCGTTGATAAAAATGTGTCTATTTTGTAAAGAAAAGCGATTGCTTACGAGGCGACCTTTTTCGTGCGGCGTGATGTGGCGATAACCGGAGGAGGAATACTGAAGCGCGCGGCAGAGATGAATAATAAAAAGCGGAATCTAGTAACGGCATTGCAGAGAAAAAACGCTCGTCCCTGGAAAATAATACTTTTACAATTATCACGTTGCCTGAAGTCGTCAGGTGAAGTGTATTCTTATCAATGGAGTGAACCATGTCTTTTTTAACGCACGTCCGTGTGTTGTTCCTTTTGCTATTGACCCCTCTGTCATTCCCCGCTTTGGCCGATCCGGCTTCTGGCTTGATCTGTGGTATTTATAAAGAGCCAAGAAGCCAGATTCGCGTGTTAAATCACGAGTTGCTACAATAATCGTTTGCTACTGAGACCACGTTACATCATTAACGTTTAGAGGGAAGTAAACTCAAACGGGTCACGTTGAAAGAATTGGTCGACACCACCATGGACGTGTCTGCTGACGGTAAAACCATCACTGATCCGATGTTCAAATTCAATTATGTGCTCAAGGAGGAGCAACCTTGTCTGACCAACCTGCCGCAGCCGAAAACTGAAGTGGGTAAAACCTGTTGGAATGACCTCCGTGCCTGCAAAAAAATGATGTATGAGATTGATACCGCACAGTTAAATCAACTGTGCGAAGATCACATTGATTCAGCGTGCAGCCGTTGGGAAGCGCGCGCCTCTGCGGAAAAGTCGGGTCAGTCGCTGTTCGCAACCGTGACGGGCATCCCGGCGGCACCAGCACAAGAATATACCGATACCATGGCAGCGCTATGCCGCAGCGGTGTCTCGGCCAAACTGTGCACCGAAGCGGCCAAAGCTCAGTGGTGTAGTGGACAATATCTGGCTGTCCGTGACCTTTTGCAGGTTGCCTGCGCCGCGCCGATTTAATGATGGTGCATCGTGCCAGAAAGTTACCAATTTGGCCTCATTGACAGAGCAGGACATCGCGTCGCCGGCATCAGGGATTCCCGTAGGAGCCTTTGCCCTGCGCGAAACGGGCGATCCTGATATCACTATTGCCGAAGACGGTATGGTGAACATGCGCGGCATTGTCCCAGTAAAAGCGCAAGAAGAACAAGGCATTATCCGTATCGGGCACAATAAAGGCGGTGCGTTCCCCTTTCGTCGTGCAGGAAATGACACGCTGATTGGCCTCGATTTCTGGAATCAGTTAAAGGTGTATCACTTGCGTCAAGACGCAGAGTGATCGCGACGCGGCATTGAGCGTGTTGCTGGTCACTGTTTGGATGCGCAGGCAAACGTTCTGTGCTTGCGCACCATCATAGGTCAACCGACTGAACAAGGCCGATAACATTCAGAATCTCGCCGCATTATTACCGGTATCCACTATGATAGGATTGCCATAAAACCGTTACTGACGCACCGCGAGTTGTGATACCGTGGCGCGCAATGACAGGCGATGGCAACGCTTGGCGCTATTTTTCATGCAGGCCGTTAACAGGAGAAAAATGATGGATGCACTGGACTTGTTACTCAATCACCGTTCTGCCTCGCGTTTGGCTGCTCCGGCACCGCAAGGCGACGCGTTAGCCAACATTATTCACGCTGGTATGCGCGCGCCAGATCACGGCACTCTGCAACCGTGGCGTTTCGTGATTGCACAGGATGAGGGGTTGGCCCGCCTGAGTGACGTTTTACACGCCGCTGCCCAACAGGAAGGACTGGACACTGCTGCACAATATAAAGCCCGTCAGGTACCGTTTCGCGCTCCAATGGTCATCACTGTGATCGCACACTGCGAAGAAAATCCCAAGGTGCCTAAATGGGAGCAGGTGGTTTCCGCGGGCTGCGCGGTGCAAGCGATGCAAATGGCAGCATTGGCTCAGGGTTTCAACGGCATCTGGCCCAGTGGGCTGTGGACAGAGCACGAACAGGTGCGTGAAGCCTTCGGTTGCCGAGAACAAGATGAAATTGTCGGGTTTCTCTATTTGGGAACACCGCAACTGAAAGCGTCCACCACGGTTGTGCCGTTGGACAAGGAAAAATTTGTCCGTTATTTCTGATAATGCGCCTGTTTATTGCTGAAAAACCCAGCCTCGCCAGGGCGATAGCTGATGTCTTGCCCAAACCGCATCGGCGCGGCGACGGCTACATTGCCTGCGGTTCGCAGGATGTCGTCACCTGGTGCGTCGGACATCTGCTCGAGCAGGCTCAGCCCGATGCCTATGACGCCCGCTATGCGCGCTGGTCGTTGGCCGATCTGCCGATTGTCCCCGAAAAATGGCTATTAATGCCGCGCCCGTCGGTGAGCAAGCAACTGAATTCCATCAAGACGCTGCTGGGGGAGGCGACGGAGGTGATCCACGCCGGTGACCCGGATCGCGAAGGGCAACTGCTGGTGGATGAAGTGCTGGAGTATCTGGCGCTGGCACCGGAAAAACGCCAGCAGGTGCGGCGCTGCCTGATCAACGATCTCAACCCGCAGGCGGTGACGCGTGCGGTCGAACGCCTGCGCGATAACCGCGACTTTGTGCCGCTGTGCGTCTCGGCACTGGCGCGTTCGCGCGCTGACTGGCTCTACGGCATAAACATGACCCGCGCCTACACGCTATTGGGGCGCAATGCCGGTTATGACGGCGTGCTCTCCGTCGGCCGGGTGCAAACGCCGGTGCTGGGGCTGGTGGTGCGCCGCGATGAAGAGATCGAAAACTTCGTCTCCAAGGATTACTTTGAGGTTAAGGCGCATATTGTCACGCCTGCTGATGAACGCTTTGTGGCGCTGTGGCAACCGAGCGAATCCTGTGAACCCTATCAGGATGAAGAAGGGCGTCTGCTGCACCGTTCTTTGGCTGAACATGTGGTCAAGCGCATTTCAGGGCAGCCTGTTACCGTCACGGATTACAGCGATAAGCGCGAGTCGGAAACGGCACCGCTGCCTTATTCTCTCTCTGCATTGCAAATTGAAGCCGCGAAACGCTTTGGCCTGAGTGCACAACTGGTGCTGGACACCTGCCAGCGCTTGTATGAAACCCATAAGCTGATTACCTATCCGCGTTCGGACTGCCGTTACCTGCCTGAAGAGCATTTTGCCGGGCGTCACGCGGTTATCAATGCGATTACGGTGCATGCCTCCGGGTTATTGCCGCAATCGGTCGTCGATATTGAACGCCGCAATCGTTGCTGGGATGACAGCAAAATCGATGCTCACCATGCGATTATTCCCACTGCGCGCAGCGCCAGCGTCTCGCTAAGCGAGAACGAGCGTCAGGTGTACGGGCTGATTGCCCGACAGTATCTGATGCAGTTTTGCCCTGATGCGGTGTTTCGGAAATGCGTTATTACTCTCGATATCGCTGGGGGGAAATTTATTGCCAAAGCCCGTTTTCTGGCCTATGCGGGCTGGCGTGCGCTGTTGGGGGCCAAGGAGCGCGACGACGAAAACGACGGCTTGCCGCTTCCAGTGGTGGCCAAAGGGGATGTGCTGCTGTGTGAAAAAGGTGAAGTGGTGGAGCGGCAAACCCAGCCTCCACGTCCGTTTACCGATGCCACGTTGCTTTCCGCCATGACCGGTATTGCCCGTTTTGTGCAAGACAAAACGTTGAAGAAGATATTGCGTGAAACCGATGGCCTCGGTACCGAAGCCACGCGTGCAAGCATTATTGAGCTACTCTTTAAACGAAGCTTTCTGTTTAAAAAAGGGCGTTACATTCATGCTAGCGAAGCGGGGCGGGCGCTGATTCATGCACTACCACCTAGCGCTGCGTTGCCGGATATGACCGCCAATTGGGAAGCCACGTTAACGTTGATCAGTGAAAAACAGAGCCATTACCAGGATTTTATGCAACCGCTCACTCAAACCTTGAGTGGATTGATCGAACAAGCACGACAGAACCGGTCCGCATCGGCGTTTCGCGGGCTGCAAGCACCACAAAAAATGCAGAAGAAAACACGTAAATCCACCGCGAAAAAGGCCGCGAAGGAGCAGAACGGATGAAATCATCACAGGTGATGTTGTTTGTCGGCGCGCTGGTCTCTCTGCCCGTGTGGGTGCAATCCACAGCGGTTACCACGCCCTCGCGGGGGAATACGGATATCGTGGTTGGCGTACCGCACAGTGTGATTTTGGGCGATAACAACGGTTCGACGCGACGAGAGCCGCAAAACAACTGTATGCGTTGCTGCGTGTTCGAGAATCGTAATTACACTGAAGGCGCTGTGGTGAGAACGGAAGGCGTGTTGTTGCAGTGTGTACGCGACAGGCAGACGCTGGGGACGAATAATCTGATCTGGCAGGTGCTTAAACAGTAACGGTTTCCAAGGTGGAGCAGCCGCATGCGGCTGCCATCACAAGGTGTTACAGCCCGGAGAACGTGGCCCAAATCGGCGCGTGGTCGGACGGTTTTTCCATGCCGCGGATGTCGTAATCGATATCGCTCGCCGTGCAGTGCGCCGCCAATGCCTGACTGGCGAGGATCACATCAATTCGCAGGCCGCGATTGTCGTCAAAACCGGCAGAGCGGTAGTCAAACCAGGAATAACGATCGGTAATATCTGGTGCCAGTGCGCGGAAGGTATCGACCAATCCCCATCCAAGCAAGCGCGCCATCCATTCACGCTCTTCAGGTAAAAACGAACACTTACCGGTGCGCAGCCAGCGCTTACGGTTTTCTTCACCAATGCCAATATCCAGATCCGTCGGGCTGATATTGATATCCCCCATGACAATCAGCGGTTGCTCCGGGGTGTGATGCTGCGTCAGATAGGTCTGCAAGTCTGCATAAAAGCGCGTTTTGGCCGGGAATTTTACCGGATGGTCGCGACTCTCTCCCTGCGGGAAATAGCCATTGATAATGGTCAACGTTCCTGCGGGCGTGGCGAAATCTGCCATGATGATGCGTCGCTGCGCATCGGGTTCATCTGTGGGAAAGCCGTAGCGCACGGCAATCGGTGTCTCTTTACACAGCAACGCGACGCCATAATGGCCTTTTTGCCCTTAATAGTAGACCTGATAGCCGAGCTTGCGTATCTCTTCGAAGGGAAACATATCATCGTGCACTTTGGTTTCCTGCAAGCCAATGATATCCGGCTGATGCTGGGCGATGATGGCGGCCAGTTGGTGAGAGCGGGCACGCAGCCCATTGATATTAAAAGAAACAAATTTCATCGTCACTGCCATGTCAGGAAATTGTGACGCTGATGGTATCAGAAAAAACAGGCAAAGGTCACGCCAGAGGCGCACGGTGGATGATATCGCGGTCTGCCGATCGAACGGAAGGTTGAAGTAGCGATAGTAAGCCCTTATACTTCGCAGCTCGCAGGAGAGAGGACCGCGCAACGCGCGACCCGCCAAAGGCGCAAACTCCCATAATCGCTCAGGCCACCTTACTGCACTTTGTTGATACGCCGACTGGAGAGAGGTGTGCACGTTGTTTATCGGCGTAGCCACCCACCGAAGGGGCAAGCGGCGTGAGCTGCATAAACTCTCAGGTAAAACGGACAGGGGGAGAGGCACATTTCACAGGAAAACTTGTGTGCTTACTTACATCTATCTGATCGCAATTACCGCAGAAGGGATGTCTGGCGCATTGGCCGCCGGACCCAGGAACATGGATATTTTCGGTGTGGCGATGATCGCTTTTATCACCGCGCTGGGCGGTGGCACCGTCCGTGATATCCTGCTCGGCAACTATCCCATTGGCTGGACGCAACACTCCGGTTACATCTATCTGACAATTGGTGCAGGCCTGTTCACTATCGTGATTGCCCGCATCATGCATCACCTGCATCGACTGTTCCTGATCCTTGACGCCATGGGGCTGATCGCCTTTACCATTATTGACTGCAATGTGGCGCAGAAGCTGAACTACTCCTTTACCGTGGTCATTATGGCCGGGATTGTCACCGGGATCTTCGGTGGTATTCTGCGTGACATCTTTTGTAACCGCACGCCGATGGTGCTCAGAAAGGAGCTCTATGCCAGCGTATCACTGCTGGTGGCGCTGCTTTATCTCGGACTGAAAGCGTTGCAGATCAACCACGATATTAATCTGCTGGTGTCGTTTACCTTGGGGTTTTCGCTGCGTCTGGCGGCGATCCGGTGGTCATGGCAACTGCCGGTGTTTTCTTACTCGCCGGGCAGTTGGAAAGGAAAAGCCTGAGAGATGTGGTGAACCGCACCGTAATCGGGAATAAAATGGTGTAACGTTGCTTCTTCATGACAATGTGGCGGACGGATCTGATCGTCTTCAGCTATTAGGATAATATGAAGAACAACTTTAACGTTTTTGTCGCGAGTTCTGCGTTTTCACTGCTGGGAATCGAGATTTACCATATCACGCTACCTTTGCTGGCATTGAGTCTCAACCTCGACCCTGTGCAGATTAGCTGGTGTGTGTTTGCTTTTTATTGTCCGGTGATTTTTATCAAAATAATATCATCACCGTTCATAGAGAAATCAAATAAGATCAATGTGCTAAAGTGTAGTGAGTGTGGACGCATTCTCTGTTTGGCGCTATTTATCCTGTTGCTCACCTTGTTGCGCGATGCAAGTTTCCTGTGGATTATGGCGTTTTCACTCGCTTACGGCGTATTTACCGTGCTTACTGAAGTGACTGAGCCCGTGGTAATCAAGGAACTGATTCAGGGGCACGCCTCCACATCGGCCTTGTCAACCTATGAGATCAGAACCCGAGCGGTTCAGCTTGTTGCGCCTGCGTTGTGTGGGTATCTGATCTCCGTGAATTTTTTCTTTCCCTATTCTGTCAACCTGCTCTTTTCGCTGTTAGCCGTGTTCTTGCTGTTCCTGATTCGTATCGATGTCCCACAGACAGCAAGCCCCGCTCACTCCACGATGGGCGCGGATATTCAACAGGCATTTCGCTGGTTGCGAGACAATAAACTGTTTAGCGTCATCGTTGCTCTGACAGCGCTTAACAATTTTTTGCATCCGATTCTCTATCTGACCGTGATATGGAGCCTGAAAGCACAAAATACCGCCTTTGAAATTGAAATAACCGGCCTGGTGCTTTCTGGTCTAGGGGCGGGCGGTCTTATCGGCAGCTTTATTTCACGTAAAGTGATTAATATATTGTCGCTCAGGCAGTTAGTTCTCTTTGTAAACCTGGCCCTAGTGCTGGTTTTCTTTGGATTTCTCGTTTTCACCGATCCTGTTTCGATCTTTGTGCTGTTTGTTTTTAAAGCCATTATGGGGGGATATGGAATGTCAGTTGTAACGTATTCACCCTTCAGGAGATGTCGCTCAAACTGGCGGCAAGGATTTCTGCGGTGAGCGGGACGTTGGTGAAAATCAGTGCCGGTGTTGGTAGCCTGGTGGCCGGGTATTCTCTAGGATTCATGGGGGCAGAGCTGACGCTGGTTACACTGGCCGTGCTGACCTTGTTCATGCTGTCCGGCTCTTTTGTCTGTAAAAAAGAGTACGGTAAATACCATGAGCAAAAAGCGTTATAAGGGTAACAGGGAAAATTCAGGTGTCAGTTGGGAAGCAAAATGAACAGTGAAAACAAGATGGTGAAATGGGTGCTGCGAGATGGTGGTGGGGGAAGGATTCGAACCTTCGAAGTCTGTGACGGCAGATTTACAGTCTGCTCCCTTTGGCCGCTCGGGAACCCCACCATGGCCTAACTGATTGTGCGCTTTCTTGGTAAGCGGGGCGCATCATATCAAATGCGACGCCCCTGTAAAGCATGAACGCAAAAAAACGCGTTTGTTTGTCGTTTTTTCACACGCCTTGCGGGTTTTCCACTCAACGTTGAGTGGAAAAACAGCGACTTAAAGAATAATGGTGCGATTACCGTAAACGAAAACCCGTTGTGCCAGCACACGGTACAGAGCGCGGCTCAGCACGTTTTTCTCTACGTCGCGGCCTGCACGCATCATATCATCGGCGGTATAGGTGTGATCGACGTTGATCACATCCTGCATGATGATCGGACCCTCATCCAGGTTGTCGTTCACGTAGTGGGCGGTCGCACCGATGATCTTCACACCGCGCTCATAGGACTGATTGTATGGACGTGCACCGATGAACGCGGGCAGGAACGAGTGGTGGATGTTAATCACCTGATTCGGATAGTGCTGCACAAAAGCAGGCGTCAAAATGCGCATGTATTTGGCCAATACCACGTAATCCGGTTTGTACGCATCAATCTGCTCAATCATCAACTGGTCATGCGCTTCTCGTGAGAGCCCTTCATGGCTCACCAGATGGAACGGGATATCAAAACGTTCTACCAGCGTCTGCAACGTATCGTGGTTACCAATCACGGCGGCAATCTTCACATCCAGGCCACCGTAGGCACTCTTCATCAGCAAATCGCCCAGACAATGCGCTTCTTTAGTGACCAGAACCACGATACGGCGGCGGCCTGCATCACTCAGTTCGCGCACGGAGCCTTCCGGCAGCGCGCCGTCTAAATCGGCCAGCAGCCTAGTATCATTGAATATCCCTTCTAATTCGGTACGCATGAAAAAGCGCCCGGTGCGGTGATCGACAAATTCATTGTTCTGCACAATGTTTAATTCGTGTTTGTAGCAGATGTTGGTAATTTTTGCGATAAGCCCCTTTGCATCGGGGCAAATGGTACGCAACACTTTTCGTTGTATTGCCTGAGATTGCATCGTTTGGGATTGCATGGAAATAAGAACCCTGTCCAAAATCGTCTGTCATCATCCCCGAAAGCCGGCTCGTTCGTGCGATTTATCGCCGCGATAAGGGGAAGCATGCCACCGGGTTACATTTTTTGCCTTACACTACGCGCCTATCCACGCCGGCAGCACTGTTTGTATTTTTTGTCCGAACCGCACGGACAGCGATCGTTTCTGCCAGTTTGCAGATGTACGCCGTCTACATAGTACCAGCGATCGAGGCGGCGAAGGAAGCGTGAGCGCTCGCGCATCAGCGATCTGCGCTCTGGCTGCGAGGTGTCGGTATAGCGCGCAGCGAATTCGACATAACCTTCATCCGTATCGAGTCCTGGGCTGGTAACCAGCACATTCAATCGTTGCCACTGCGTATCCTGAGCGCTTTCGGTGATTGAAGCACGCCATTTTTCAGGATGAAGCGCAGGATCCCAGGTAGCGATAAGATAATCAACATCATGGGCTACGTAAGCACAATAGCGTGAACGCATTAATGCTTCTGGTGTTGGTGCAATGTCGGTGCGTTGCAGATAGGGAAGGCAGCATGCGGTATACTGCTTACCACTCCCGCAGGGACAGCTTTGCAGCACGGTAACTCCTGGATGTATGACTAACAGTAAAAAAAATTAAAAAATATCGATATTTGCGTGAAAATAACTCAACGTCGTGGCGATATGTTACCTAACAATCTCGGTGAGTGGCAATGTGCGCTAAAATGAATAGCGAGATGAGAAGGATATCATGAAGCAAAGAAAGATTGGTTTGGCGCTGGGATCGGGCGCGGCGAAAGGATGGGCACATATTGGTGTCATTCAGGCATTGACTGAAATGGGCATTGTGGTCGATGTGGTAGCGGGCTGTTCGGTGGGAGCCTTGGTGGGTGCAGCGTATGCCTCCAATCGCTTGAATTCCATGGCGCGCTGGGTGAGTGGGTTTCATCATTGGGATGTGATTCGCCTGATGGATCTCTCCTGGCAGCGTGGCGGGTTATTGCGCGGCGATCGGGTATTTAACCAGGTGCGACACATCTTGCGTACCCAGCAGATCGACGAGTGTGCTATCAAGTTCGGGGCAGTGGCCACCAACCTGACAACGGCGCGAGAACTGTGGCTTACCGAGGGCGATCTGCACCATGCGATCCGCGCCTCATGCAGTATGCCGGGGTTGCTTGCGCCCGTGCGACACAATGCCTATTGGCTGGTTGATGGTGCTGTGGTGAACCCGGTGCCGGTTTCTCTTGCTCGCGCATTGGGCGCTGACGTGGTGATTGCTGTGGATTTGCAGCATAACGCGACGCTGGGACATGACGACATGCTGTCCGTGGCCGCGATGGCTGAAGAGACGCATGCGGATTCTACGCGGCTCAACTGGCAGCACAAGCTCCGGCAGCGCTTGTCCATGGGGTTGCAGCGTCAGCGTGCCAACCGTGCACCTTCAGCGATGGATATCATGACGGCCTCCATTCAGGTGCTGGAAAACCGTTTAAAAATGCATCGTATGGCTGGCGATCCGCCTGATGTGGTGGTGCAGCCCTATTGTCCACAAATTGCCACGCTGGATTTTCACCGTGCGCAAGAGGCGATTGCCGCAGGGCGACTGGCCGTGGAGAAAAAGCAAGATGAATTACAACTGCTGGTAAACCGAGACGCAGGTTAGTGGAGTAGCAGCGCCTGTTAAGTATCAACAAGGGTAAAAGTTTAGAGTGGCAGGGGTTTAGGCCGAACAACGCGAGGGAATATGCATGAAGTTGACGTATGAGGTCATCAATGGGTCAGCCATTAACAGATAAGCACATTTTGATTGTTGAAGATGAGGCGGTATTTCGTTCCGTGATCGCTGGCTATCTGACATCGCTGGGTACGTCTGTGCGTGAAGCTGTCAATGGGGTGGATGCATTAGCCATAATGCAAAGCTATCGCCCTGATTTGATCGTGTGCGATTTGGAAATGCCGCTAATGGGGTGCATTGAGTTCGTTGAAACGCTCAGGTTGCAAGATAATCGCACGCCCATTCTGGTAGTGTCTGCCACCAGTCAGATGGGTGATGTTGCCAAAGTGCTGCGCCTGGGCGTGCAGGACGTGATGCTTAAACCTATCCGCGATTATGCACGCTTGCGTGAAGCCGTGATGACCTGCATGTATCCCGATATGTTTACTTCTCAACTGAGCGAAGTTGAGCAGTTGATGGAGGATATGGATTCACTCAATCAATCGCCAGATGCGGTCAATAAACTGCTGGCGCAGCTACAGCCTCCAGTGCAACAAAAAATGGCAGGTTGCAACGTGCGTTACCGCCAATTGACGTCATTGGAGCAACCGGGGCTGGTGCTGGATATTGCCGCGTTGTCTGATGATGATTTAGCGTTCTATTGTCTTGATGTGACGCAATCTGTGAACAATAACGGCACGCTGGCAGCTCTGCTGCTGCGCACACTGTTTAACGGGTTGTTACAAGAGTATCTGGCTAATCAGCAACACCGTCTACCCGAATTGCCTGTGTTATTGCGACAGGTCAACCAATTGCTGCGTCAGGCTAATCTTAATGGGCGTTTCCCGCTGCTGGTGGGTTACTATCACCGAGGATTGCAACGACTCATCCTTATTTCAGCCGGTTTACATGCCATGCTGAACGCAGGAGAGGAACAGTTGGTTTTAAACAATGGTATTCCGCTCGGCACCCTCGATGGAGCATATCTTAACCAATTAAACTATGAGTGCGCCACTTTTGAATGTCAGGTTTGGGGGCGCGGTGGGCGCTTACGACTGATGTTATCAGCAGATTGAGGGCTTGCGCAGTGTGATGAGGCCTACGGAATAGTCTGATAGGCGTTCATCATGCAATTTGTTGCATACTCTTCGCTTTCGTAATTAATTTTTATTTCCTACTATATAAAGCGTTGTTTTATTTTTATCATAGCCATCGCGTTTACCGGGTGTTGTCTCTGGCCGAGCAGGCTAGTGTACCCCGAATTAAACCCGGCAATAAAGTTCATTATTTGAACGGTATATCAGAGGTTTTTATGTCAACGGTGAATAAAAAAGTTAAAAAAGCGGTCATCCCCGTCGCAGGGCTAGGGACTCGGATGCTGCCGGCAACAAAAGCGATTCCAAAAGAAATGTTGCCGCTGGTTGATAAGCCGCTCATTCAATACGTCGTCAATGAGTGTATTGCCGCAGGCTTGAACGAAATCATTTTAGTTACACACTCATCCAAGAATTCCATTGAAAACCACTTCGATACCAGTTTTGAGCTGGAAGCGATGCTGGAAAAGCGCGTTAAGCGTCAACTGTTGGAAGAAGTTCAGTCTATTTGCCCGAAACATGTCACCATCATGCAAGTGCGTCAGGGGCTGGCAAAAGGATTGGGGCACGCTGTCATGTGTGCACACCCTTTAGTGGGGGATGAACCCGTCGCTGTTATTTTGCCCGACGTTATCATTGATGAATTTGAATCTAATCTGAAGAAAGACAACCTGAGTGAAATGCTGGCACGTTTTTCTGAAACGGGTCACAGCCAAATTATGGTTGAACCGGTTGAAGAAGTCAGCAGCTATGGTGTTGTTGATTGCAAAGGGCAAACATTACAGCCTGGCGACAGTGCACCGATGGTGGGTGTAGTGGAAAAACCCAAGGCGTCAGAGTCACCTTCTAATTTGGCTATTGTCGGTCGCTATGTACTTTCGGCTGATATTTGGTCTCTGCTGGAAAAAACACTGCCGGGAGCGGGTAATGAAATCCAGTTAACGGATGCCATTACCATGTTGATGGAAAAAGAAACCGTGGAAGCGTACCACCTTAAAGGTGTAAGTCATGACTGCGGAAACAAATTGGGTTACATGCGTGCATTTGTAGAATACGGCCTGCGTCACAATACGCTGGGTAATGATTTTGCCGCATGGCTTAATGAAAATGATGTGAAATAACCTGATTCGATGGCGCTTTGCCTTGTGGTTCGCGGGGCGTCACGAAAAATGGATATAAAAAACCCCGTTAAACGGGGTTTTTTTGTTAAATAAACACAACCATTCCGATTGGGAATTACAGCAGGAAATCGTCCAGAGATTTACCTTGCTCTTCAATAGCTTTCTTGATCACGGCAGGGGTGCGGCCTTGGCCAGTCCAGGTTCTTGCTTCGCCGTTTTCATCAGTATATTGATATTTTGCCGGGCGTGCAGCGCGTTTGCTTTTGCCCGGCGTTTTTGCTGCGCCCAAAGATTGCAACAGTTCATTCGGGTCAATGCCATCAGCAATCAACATGTCACAATATTGCTGTAATTTACGGGTACGTTCTTCGATTTCTGCCTGAGCCTGATTATCTTCGTCACGACGCTCATTGACAACGACTTCCAGTTTTTCCAGCATTTCTTCCAAAGTATCCAGGCTGCATTCTCTCGCTTGGGCGCGCAGAGTACGGATGTTGTTTAGAACCTTTAGTGCTTCGCTCATTGTGATAATCTCAAATAATATTATTGGTGGCGTATGTAGGGTGATAATAGATGGCTATTTTATTTTCTGCAATAGTCAAATTTGTAAGATTGTTAAAAAATAGCGTTTTTAAAACCGATATCACGTTGCTGCCAAGGTAAATAAAAGCACATCATTAACAAATGAAATACCTGTTACTTGAGTATTACTCCGCACGCTGCGTTAAAACGGTTAGCGTCGATACTGACAGGATGCGATATAAGCATTTTTTATACCCGAAATGTTTACCTTTTGTCAGCGTTGATAAACACAAATCAAGTTACTCGTTTTCTTACTCAGAAGAGGGCGATTTCACGTCGTTTTGGTCTGTATCATACAACGCTAATTATTTACGCTAAATATCGCTCATGCAGTTAATGTTTTTCTATGTATAGGAATTTTCGCAATTGCCGATTGCTTTATATACGTTGATTACCGACGCCATTGTGGCGGTGATGGCGTCACTATCCCGACGTGTTGTCTCTCATGGAGCGTGGGGCAGCATAGGCAAGCGGGCACGCTGGTTATTTCAAAATATGATACAATGCGCCGCCGCGCGTTGCGCGGGTAAAGCGCTCTTTTGGGGTTATAAACATGGCACAACTTTATTTTTATTACTCGGCAATGAACGCGGGAAAGTCTACCGCATTATTACAGTCCTCTTATAACTATCAGGAACGGGGGATGAGGACGCTGATTTTAACGGCTGAAATAGACCACCGTGATGGTATCGGGCGGGTCAGCTCGCGTATTGGACTTTCCGCCCCAGCGTTGGTGTTTAATTTACAAACTGACTTGTTTACCTTGTTGGTTAATGCGCAACATGAGCAGCCTGTGCACTGTATATTAATCGATGAGTGTCAGTTTCTAACCCGCGAGCAGGTGAACCAACTGTCAGACATTGTCGATGAATTGGATATTCCGGTGCTGTGTTACGGCCTACGTACTGATTTTCAGGGCGAATTATTCTCCGGCAGCCAGTATTTGCTCGCCTGGGCGGATAAGCTGATCGAGTTGAAAACGGTCTGTTATTGCGGGTGCAAAGCGAATAGAGTGCTGCGGCTTGACGCGCATGGCAATCCGCTGCGTGAAGGTGAACAGGTGGTGATCGGCGGCAATGAGCGCTATGTGTCAGTCTGCCGCAAACACTACAAAAGCGCATTGGGATTAACCCATGCGTCACTATCGGCAGATAGACAATAGGCAGATAAAAATCTATGGTCACCCCCGCTTTTGCAACACTGATTTTCGATTGATGTTGGGCTTGCTTAAA
>NZ_PEHF01000071.1 GCF_015762685.1 Candidatus Symbiopectobacterium sp. 'North America'
CTTCGTGTCGTGTCAACGGAGGCGCATTATAGGGATCCCAATAATTTACACAACCCCTTTTTTCATCTTTTTTTCCGTTTGTTCAAATTCCACCCGATAAGTCCGATTTTACTCATTTACGCTGTTCGATAACGCGTGGCAAATCGGCCAGACTATCAATCACGATATCAGCCAGCACTTCACCTTGCTCGGTAATCGGCTTGCCGGTACGCACCAGTACTTTTGTTCCGACACCCGCCGCAATGGCAGCCTGCATGTCTTCTTCTTTATCACCGACCATATAAGAAGCGGCCATATCGATATTGAGGAAGCTCTGCGCTGAGAGAAACATGCCCGGCTTGGGTTTACGGCAGTCACACTCCTGACGATATTCCCCTTGCCCCTGTTCTGCGTGGTGGGGACAGAAATAGATGCCGTCCAAATCGACCCCGCGATCGGCCAGCGACCAATCCATCCACTCGGTCAGGTGCATGAAATCATCTTCACTGAACATGCCGCGCGCAATACCGGACTGGTTAGTCACCAGCACTAGCGCAAATCCTTTCTTCTTTAGTTCACTCATCGCGTCGATAACGCCATCAATAAACTCAAACTGATCGATCTCATGAACGTAACCATGATCGACATTAATCGTGCCGTCGCGATCGAGAAAAACGGCTGGAATCGTTTGTGCCACTGCTATGTGCTCCTGATGGCGTTATTTGCGTGTTAGTATCGCATGTTTTTGTACTTTGCGAGAATGCGTCATAACGACAAAGTAAATTGACTTAGACGTCTAGACACCCTAACATCCGTACAATATTCTGCATACGGCAGACGTTGATCTATCCCACAATAGGCACTTACGATAAATAAAGATGATTAAACTTTCTAACATTACAAAAATTTTCCAGCAGAAAGGCCGGACCATCACAGCACTGGACAATGTCAGTCTGTATGTCCCTGCTGGGCAGATCTATGGGGTTATCGGCGCATCCGGCGCAGGTAAAAGTACGTTGATCCGCTGTGTAAATTTGCTGGAGCGCCCGACACACGGTGAGGTATTGGTTGGTGACCAGGATTTGATGGCGCTGTCCGAAGCGCAGTTAACCAAGGCACGCCGCCAGATTGGCATGATCTTCCAGCACTTTAATCTTTTGGCGTCTCGTACCGTGTTTGGTAACGTGGCCCTGCCTCTTGAGCTGGACACCACGCCAAAAAACGAAATTACCCGCCGCGTCAACGAATTGCTCGAACTGGTGGGGTTATCGGACAAGTACGATGCTTACCCGGCAAATCTGTCCGGCGGACAAAAGCAGCGCGTTGCGATTGCTCGCGCGCTGGCCAGCAATCCTAAGGTACTGCTGTGTGACGAGGCCACCAGTGCGCTCGATCCGGCCACTACGCGTTCCATTCTCGAATTGCTCAAAGACATTAATCGTCGTTTAGGGATAACCATCCTGTTGATCACCCATGAAATGGATGTTGTAAAACGCATCTGCGATCAGGTAGCCGTGATCAGTGGCGGTCAATTGATTGAGCAGGACACGGTTAGCGAAGTATTCTCTCACCCTAAAACGCCTCTGGCACAAACCTTTATTCAGTCTACGCTGCATCTGGATATACACGAGGATTACCAGTCCCGACTCATCGCTGCACCACACAACGATCAAAACACCCCGCTGCTACGGCTGGAATTTACCGGTCAATCCGTCGATGCGCCGTTACTTTCAACGATCGTGCGCCGCTTTAACGTCAATAACAATATCATCAGTGCGCAAATGGATTACGCAGGTGGCGTCAAATTCGGCATCATGTTGGCCGAGATGCACGGCGAAGAACAGGACACGGTGGCCGCCATCGCGTTTTTACAGAAACACCATGTGAAAGTTGAGGTGCTGGGCTATGTCTGAAGAAATGATGTGGTTGATGGCGAAAGGCGTTTGGGAAACCGTTGTGATGACATTTGTTTCCGGCTTCTTTGGCTTTGTGCTGGGATTGCCGGTTGGCGTGATGCTTTATATTAACCGTCCGGGTCAGATCGTTGCCAATCCGCCGCTGTATCGCACACTGTCAGCATTGGTGAATATTTTCCGTTCTATTCCGTTCATTATTTTGCTGGTGTGGATGACTCCGTTCACACGCGCCATCGTCGGCACTTCTATCGGGTTGAAGGCAGCCATTGTGCCATTGACCGTAGGCGCAGCACCGTTTATCGCGCGTATGGTAGAAAACGCCCTGCTGGAAATCTCCAGCGGATTGATCGAAGCGGCGCGCGCTATGGGAGCCACACCGTTACAGATCATTCGTAAGATTCTGCTGCCAGAAGCACTTCCCGGTCTTATCAATGCCGCCACCATCACACTTATCACCCTGGTAGGCTATTCTGCTATGGGGGGCGCAGTCGGTGCCGGTGGGTTAGGTCAAATTGGTTATCAGTATGGATACATTGGTTATAACGTGACAGTCATGAATACGGTATTAATATTACTGGTTGTTCTGGTCTACCTGATCCAATTCGTAGGCGATCGCACGGTACGGGCAGTGACTAATAAATAAGTTTTACTACACGTCGGACTATGCCGCTGTCGGCAAGCCGCAAAACGTTAAATATGCAGAGGTTAAGGAAATGACAATCAAATTTAAAACCGTCGCCGTACTGGGTACACTGGCGCTGGCAGGCTGCGGACAAGAAGAAAAAGACCCGAACCACATCAAAGTCGGTGTTATTGTGGGTGCTGAACAGCAAGTTGCTGAAGTTGCCCAGAAAGTGGCTAAAGACAAATATGGCCTGACCGTGGAACTGGTGTCCTTTAACGATTACGTGCTGCCGAACGAAGCGCTGAGCAAAGGGGATATCGACCTGAATGGCTTCCAGCACAAGCCTTATCTGGACCAACAGATCAAAGACCGTGGCTACAAACTGGTTGCTGTCGGCAACAGCTTTGTCTACCCGATCGCTGGCTACTCTAAAAAAATTAAATCATTAGACGAGCTGCAAAACGGGGCGCAAATTGCACTGCCTAACGATCCGACCAACCTGGATCGCTCCCTGCTACTGCTGCAAAAACAGGGTCTGATCAAACTGAAAGATAACGTTGGCCTGCTGCCGACCGTGCTGGACGTGGTTGAAAACCCTAAAAACCTGAAACTGGTCGAACTGGAAGCACCGCAACTGCCACGCTCTCTGGATGACGATCAAATCGCACTGGCTATCATCAACACCACCTATGCCAGCCAGATTAACCTGACACCGACCAAAGACGGTCTGTTCGTGGAAGATAAAGACTCTCCGTACGTAAACCTGATTGTGTCGCGTGAAGACAACAAAGACGCGGCCAACGTGAAGAAATTCGTTCAGGCTTACCAGTCAGACGAAGTTTATGAAGCGGCCAACAAGATTTTCAACGGCGGCGCGGTGAAAGGCTGGTAATATCACCCGATACGCGAGTGACAATTATTTCAAGACGGGCCTCGGTGCCCGTCTTGTTATTTGTGTCGTAGCTTGCTTCAATAAGCGCACTTCAAAAGAAGAATAGTAGAGAGGAAATGCTATGCGTGCTATACCGCTCGTGTTTTTAGCGCTGTCACTAACAGGATGTTCCCTGCTGCAACCCAAAACGGCACCCGCACCGCAACCGGTTATCGAACCAGCTGTCGAAGCTCCGGCCAAAGCGAAACCGGCTCCGCGTCCGGCAACCGCCGTGCTGTATAACAATGCGGAAGAGTTAGTGGGTAAACCGTTCCGCGATATGGGCGAAGTATCTGGCTCTGTGTGCCAGGCTAGCGTGCAAGATACGCCCGCGACGGTTGCAAATGCACGCCGCCGTCTGCAAACGCGTGCAACAGCGATGCGCGCCAATGCGGTTCTGGTGCACAACTGTCAGGTCGTCAGTGGCGTTGCAGGCTGCTATCGGCAGGCCATCTGTGAAGGCACTGCACTGAAAATTTCTTCTCAATAAAGCTGGGCAATGACCACCTATCATTTCGATCAGATTGGCGTTATCCGTTCACCTTATAAAGAAAAATTCGCCGTGCCACGGCAACCCGGCCTGATTGAAGATGGCAACGGAGAACTGCATCTTCTGCCTCCCTACCACCAGCCAGAAGCGGTGTGTGGGCTGGAAGCGTTCAGCCATATTTGGGTGTTATTTGTTTTTCACCACACCATGGAGCAGGGCTGGCGACCAACGGTGCGCCCTCCCCGCTTGGGCGGGAATGCGCGTATGGGGGTTTTCGCCACACGTTCCACGTTTCGCCCGAATCCCATCGGTATGTCGCTGGTCCGACTGAAAGGGATAAAGACCACAAGCAACAGCGTTATCTTACAGTTGGGCAGCCTCGATCTGGTCGACGGCACGCCGGTGGTTGATATCAAACCCTATTTGCCCTTTGCGGAGAGCGTGCCTGATGCCATCGGCGGCTTCGCGCAACAGGCACCCGACACCGCGATGCCCGTGCATTTTTCTGCATTGGCAGAGCAACAACTGGCGCAACATCAATCCACTTACCCACATCTGCGCTGTTTTATCACCCAGGTGTTGAATCAGGATCCACGCCCGGCGTACCGCAAGGGGGAAGCCTCGCGTGATTACGCCGCCCTGTTGCTGGAATTCAACGTGCGCTGGCGCGTAACGGACATGCGGACGGAAGTGCTCAGCCTTGCGCTAAGCGAAAACTGAATCGTTATCCATAGCCTGCGCGCCATAAAATTCACGCCGCACACTTTTGACGAAGGAAAGTCACTGTTACACTAAGCCACTTTACCGTGTTTAAGGGCCTACATGGCCCTTTGCATCTCGTTTTGGGGCACATCGGTGCCTATTACTTTGCGTTCTGACGGAACTAAAACACCATGCGTACTAGCCAATATCTGCTCTCCACCCTGAAGGAGACGCCTGCCGACGCGGAAGTCATCAGCCATCAGTTGATGCTGCGCGCTGGGATGATCCGCAAGCTGGCCTCCGGGTTATACACTTGGTTGCCGACCGGCTACCGGGTTCTGAAGAAAGTCGAAAACATCGTGCGTGAAGAGATGAACAACGCCGGTGCTATCGAGATTTCCATGCCCGTGGTACAACCCGCCGATCTGTGGCAGGAGAGTGGCCGCTGGGAACAGTATGGCCCGGAATTGCTGCGCTTTGTCGATCGCGGTGACCGCCCGTTTGTTCTCGGTCCCACGCATGAAGAAGTGATTACCGATCTGGTGCGCAACGAGCTGAACTCTTATAAGCAGCTGCCGCTGAATCTGTTCCAGATCCAGACCAAATTCCGCGATGAAGTGCGCCCGCGTTTCGGCGTGATACGTTCTCGCGAATTCATCATGAAAGATGCCTACTCGTTCCATACCTCTCAGGAATCGTTGCAGGTCACCTATGACGCGATGTACGACGCCTATAGCCGTGCATTTAGCCACATGGGGTTGAACTTCCGCGCGGTTCAGGCGGACACCGGCTCCATCGGTGGCAGCGCATCACACGAATTCCAGGTGCTGGCGCAGAGCGGCGAAGATGACATCGTTTTCTCTACCGACTCCGAGTACGCCGCCAATATCGAATTTGCTGAAGCCGTTGCCCCCACGCTGGGACGTGCCGAAGCGAAAGAAGAGATGCGTCTGGTTGATACCCCCAACGCCAAAACCATCGCCGAGCTGGTTGAGCAGTTTAACCTGCCGATCGAAAAAACGGTCAAAACGCTGCTGGTGAAAGCGACACAAGAGAGCAGCCACAAGCTGATTGCCCTGCTGGTGCGTGGCGATCATGAGCTGAATGAAGTGAAAGCGGAGAAACTGGAGCAGGTCGCCAGCCCGCTGACCTTCGCAACCGAGGCTGAGATTCGCGACATCGTTGGTGCAGGCCCAGGCTCATTAGGCCCGGTTAATATGTCAATACCGGTGATTATCGATCGCACCGTCGCGGCAATGAGCAATTTCGGCGCTGGCGCAAACCAGGACGGCAAACACTTCTTTGGCATTAACTGGGAGCGTGACGTTGCACTGCCACAAGTGGCAGATATCCGCAACGTGGTTGAAGGCGATGCCAGCCCGGACGGGAAAGGCACCCTGTTAATCAAACGCGGCATCGAAGTGGGTCACATCTTCCAACTGGGCACCAAATACTCTCAGGCACTGCAAGCCAGCGTGCAAGGTGAAGATGGTCGTAACCAGATCCTGACCATGGGCTGTTACGGTATCGGGGTGACGCGCGTGGTGGCTGCCGCCATCGAACAGAACCACGACGATCGTGGCATTATCTGGCATGACGCCATCGCCCCCTTCCAGGTGGCGATCCTGCCGATGAACATGCACAAATCGTTCCGCGTGAAAGAGCTGGCTGAAGACATTTATCAGCAACTGCGCGCCAAAGGCATCGATGTGCTGCTCGACGATCGTAAAGAGCGTCCGGGTGTGATGTTTGCGGATATGGAATTGATTGGCGTGCCGCACACTATCGTCATTGGCGATCGCAATCTGGATAACGACGAGATTGAATATAAATATCGTCGCGACGGTGAGAAAAAGATGATCAAGGTTGGCAAGATCGTTGATTTTTTGTCGGCCAATACCGTTCGTTAATACGTAGAAATACAGCATAAAAAAGAGGTGGGGTTTTCCCCACCTCTTTTATTTGACAAATAGTCGACTCAACGTGCAAATACGGCGATCGTTTCTGCTTCGTTATTCACGGAACAGTTCTTCAATATCCAGCCCCTGTACTTGCAAAATTTCACGCAAACGGCGCAGCCCTTCCACCTGGATTTGGCGCACGCGTTCACGGGTCAAGACAATTTCACGACCAACGTCTTCAAGCGTTGCCGCTTCATACCCCAGCAGCCCAAAACGACGAGCCAGCACTTCACGCTGTTTAGCGTTCAGTTCAAACAACCATTTAACGATATTCTGTTTCATATCGTTGTCTTGCGTGGTGTCTTCTGGTCCGTTGTTTTTTTCATCCGCCAGAATATCCAGCAGCGCTTTATCAGAGTCCCCGCCCAATGGCGTATCGACCGATGTAATACGCTCATTCAAGCGCAACATGCGATTTACGTCATCAACAGGTTTGTCGAGCTGCTCGGCAATCTCTTCCGCACTGGGCTCGTGATCCAGTTTATGCGAAAGCTCACGCGCGGTACGCAGATAAACGTTCAATTCTTTGACGATATGGATAGGCAGACGAATAGTGCGGGTTTGGTTCATGATAGCCCGTTCAATCGTTTGGCGAATCCACCATGTGGCATAGGTTGAAAAGAGGAAACCCCTTTCGGGATCGAACTTCTCAACCGCACGGATCAAACCAAGATTACCTTCTTCGATGAGATCCAACAGCGCCAGACCGCGATTGTTGTAGCGACGGGCAATTTTCACCACCAGCCGCAGGTTACTTTCAATCATACGGCGTCGCGATGAAACATCACCGCGCAGCGCTCTACGGGCAAAAAATACTTCTTCTTCAGCGGTCAGAAGCGGAGAGTAACCAATCTCCCCTAAATAAAGTTGGGTAGCATCCAGCACACGCTGGGCTGCACTTTGGGATAACAACTCATCGTCGGATGCCTCATTATCCCCCGCTTCTTCCTCCGCTAGCGCCTTTTCGTCAAAAACATCAAGTCCATTTTCCTCGAACTCGGCATCATCATGTAACTCGTTAACTTTCAGCGTGCTTTGGCTCATTAGTGGCTCCTACCCGTGATCCCTTGGCAGAATACCGAAATACTCTGCCCGATTTATCGCTGCGGAAGGTAACGCTGCGGGTTTACGGATTTCCCCTTGTAACGAATTTCAAAATGCAAGCGTACTGAACTGGTTCCGGTGCTACCCATGGTAGCGATCTGTTGACCCGCCTTGACCTCTTGTTGTTCCCGGACCAGCATAGTTTCATTATGGGCATAGGCGCTCAGGTAATCATCGTCGTGCTTGATGATGATCAGATTACCGTACCCGCGTAAAGCGTTGCCCGCATAAACAACACGCCCTGAAGCGGTCGCCATGATCGGTTGCCCACGAGTGCCAGCGATATCAATCCCTTTGTTTCCCCCCTCCGACGCGGAGAAACTATCTATGACTTTCCCCTCAGTAGGCCAACGCCAGCTGCCGACAGCAGGAGCACTGCTTTCAACAGCCGCGGGGGCGGTCACAGCAGCTCCAGTGGAAGGCAACATCTTACCTACATTCTGTTTACACGAATTTCCAGAATACGCATTAGTTGACTGATAATCAACCTGCGTTGTTTGAATTTGCGTCATTGACGGCGGCTGAGGCACACCGCCACGCGTGGCATCGGAAGGTGCCAGCATACCGCCGCTGCTGCTGCCCGTACCGCCTGCCAGCATGCGTCCACCGCCAGTCGATCCGCTGCTTACCGGCGCGGAGGAACCGTCACTCACCTGAAGCACCTGCCCGACGTTCAGGCTATAAGGCTCAGGCACATTGTTGCGCTGAGCCAACTCGCGATAATCACTGCCGGTAATCCAGGCGATGTAGAACAACGTATCACCCCGTTTTACCGTATAGGTGCTGCCGCCATAGCTACCTTTAGGAATAGCGTTATAGCTACGGTTGTACACAATGCGGCCATCGCGCGTGGTGATCGGCGCATCGCCGGAAGATGATATATTAGAAGGCGCAGTCGGGAGCATTCCACCGCGGCGGCTGCTATTGCCCTGACCGCCTACGCTGCTGATTGGGGCGGGTTTGCTGTCGTTATTGGAACATCCCGCCAACCCCAGAATAATTGCCGTGCACGCCGCCATCTGACGCAGTGTTCTCGTTTGGCTTCCCATGCGCCTTGCTCCCCTATAACCGTAATACTCAATCAATATACCCGTCATACTTCACGTTGCAGATGCGTTGGCTGCACTCGCTCACCCGAATCACTTACCTGAGTAAGCTCATCGGGACTCACTCACTTGCCGCCTTCCTGCAACGCGAATTATTTAGGGTATACATTAATCAAACCGCTCAAAGACAGCCCCGTCGTCACAGTATTGGCACTTATCCAATGCTAACAATATCAACATGTTCTCACTATGACAGGGTTGTATTGAAATAAGTTCTATTGAAATAAATCGTAAATGACTGATACCCATAAACGTGCTTGCAAAGGTATCAGGCTAGTTCGCCTCTGACCAGTGGAACAAATTTAACCGTTTCAATGGTATTAACCACAAATTCTCCACCGTGGCGTTGTATGCGCTGCAACGTTTGCGACTGTTCTCCCACCGGGAGCACCATAATGCCCCCTTCATCTAATTGCGCTATCAGCGCATTCGGAATTTCAGGTGCCGCCGCCGTCACAATAATGGCATCAAACGGGCCGCGTGACGGCCAGCCTTGCCAGCCATCGCCGTGTCGAGTGGAAACATTGTGCAGGTCCAGTTGCTTCAAACGCCGTTTAGCCTGCCATTGCAACCCTTTGATACGCTCAACGGAAAAAACCTGCTTTACCAAATGCGCCAAAACCGCCGTTTGGTAGCCGGAACCGGTGCCAATTTCGAGTACGCGAGATGCGGGCGTCAATTGCAACAGGTCCGTCATGCGGGCAACCATATAAGGCTGAGAGATGGTTTGACCGGAGCCTATCGGTAACGCGGTATTTTCATAAGCCTTATGCTCAAAGGCTTCGTCGACAAAACGCTCACGCGGCACAGCCTCGATAGCCTTAAGCAATCGCTCGTTATGAATGCCCTGCTGACGCAACAGTGTCAGCATCGTTTGCATGCGCTTGTTCACCCTATCCCGTCAGCCTCAGTCGTGATTAACGTCTTCATGCCTTTACTCAATAATGGCAATCCCTTGCCGTGAGCTCACACCCTTATTGCATAGGTACTATATCGTTACTACACCTGACACTGCATCTCAATCAGCGATATCCATCTGCTCAAGCGGCGTGATGAGCTCACGCACAACGCTGGTGGCAAAACTGCCTGCCGGTAGCCAGAAATCCAGCGTGACCGACGCATCATCCAGCCAGGACCAGCACATCTGCTGCGGATAAAGCAGTGCGGCACGGCGCGCAACCTCCACCCGTTCACGACGCAGCAATCCAAGCAGCATCTCGAGCCCCATCAGGCAGCGTTGTTCAAACGCCAACGCGTCACCCTGAATGCCAGGATCGCCGTCGCCGGACAGAGGTGCTGTCACGCACAGCTCACGTTTATCAACGCGCGTTTGCAGTGCCGCTAACTCGTCCTCATTTGCGACAAACCAACTACCGCGCCCGGCGAGTTGCAGCGCATCACCCGCCAGCACTTGCGTTGCCAATCCCTGACTCAAACGTTGGCTTACGATGAGATTGAACAACGCGCTACGGCTGACCGACAGATAAAAGCTGCGTTTACTGCGCTCGCTAACGCGAATCTCGTCTCTGGCCCAACGTGCCGCCTGAATCAGGTTGTTGCCGCCGCGACCAAAACGCTGACTGCCAAAATAGTTCGGCACGCCCTGTTCGGCAATCGCCGCTAGCCGCGCTTCGACGGCAGCACGGTCGCTGATATTGCGCAGCGTCAGCGTAAACTGATTGCCGCGCAACGCACCGATACGCAGTTTGCGCCGATGACGGGCACTGTTAAGGATTTCACACCCTTCAAGCGCAAAAGCGGAGAAATCGGGTAACACTTTGCCCGGCAAATGTAGGCAAAACCACTGCTCCGTCACCGCATGCCGGTCTTTCAAGCCAGCATAACTCACGGCACGCGCGGGAATACGGGCGAATTTCGCCAACGCTTCAGCCACAAACAACGTGTTGCAGCCACGTTTACGTACCTGAACCAGCAGATGTTCACCATCGCCATCCTGTGCAAAACCCAGATCTTCCACCACACGGAAATCATCGGCGCTTGCTTTGAGCGTTCCTGTCGCCTGCGGTTCACCATGCAGCCAGAACAGACTTTCCATGTTGAGCATAGCGGGTTCTTGCTGCATTACCATGCGACCACTTCACTCCGTTCATCTTTCACCAACAGCGCAACCGCCTCGCAGGCGATCCCTTCTCCACGTCCAGTAAACCCGAGCTGTTCAGTGTTGGTGGCTTTTACGTTGACGTCATTCATATGGCAGTTAAGATCTTCTGCCAGATTCACCCGCATTTGCGGAATGTGCGGGGCCATTTTCGGCGCTTGCGCAATGATAGTGACATCCAGATTGCCCAGCCGATAGCCTTTTTCTTGTATCCGCTGCCACGCCTGGCACAGCAGTTCGCGGCTATCCGCGCCTTTGTAGGCGGGATCGGTGTCGGGAAACAGTTTACCGATATCGCCTAACGCCGCCGCGCCGAGCAGCGCATCGGTTACCGCATGCAGCAACACATCCCCATCAGAATGAGCCAACAATCCCTGAGGGTAAGGAATACGAACCCCGCCGATCACCAATGGGCCTTCGCCTCCCAGTTTGTGGACATCAAAACCGTGACCAATACGCATGGGGTTATTCTCCTTGATTAGCGAATGGTTATGAAACATGAAACCGGTGAAGGGTACATCACACGCTTGGCGGTGCCAATCGAGCCAGGTAGAACTCGGCCAGCGCCAAATCCTCAGGACGCGTCAATTTAATATTATCAGCACGTCCTGCAACAATCTGTGGATGATAGCCGCAATACTCGAGTGCCGACGCTTCATCGGTCACGACAGCCCCTTGTTGTAACGCGCGCTCCAGACAATCTTGTAATAATAACCGTGGAAACAGTTGCGGCGTCAAGGCGTGCCATAAATCGCGGCGATCAACCGTGTGCTCAATCACCTCACCCTGGCTACGCTTCATGGTATCCCGCACAGGTGCAGCAAGAATGCCGCCCACGTCGCAGTGCCGGATAAGCTGCAACAAGCGATCCAGATCCTGAAGGTGTAAACACGGACGTGCGGCGTCATGCACCAACACCCAGGGCGCATCACTGACCGCGCGCAAGCCGGCCAGCACCGAATCAGCCCGCTGTTTGCCGCCGAGCACCACGCTGACGCGCGGGTCCTGTGCCAGCGGCAAGGCGGCAAAGCGCCAGTCGTCGGGGCTGACAACCACCACGGCACGCTGAATGTGCGGATGCTGAAACAGCGCAGCCAGCGTATGTTCCAGCAGCGTTTTTCCATGGAGGGTGAGATATTGTTTTGGACAGTCGCACTCCATTCTGCTGCCGTTTCCGGCGGCGGGCAGAACGGCGACAACCTCAGGTAAGGAGACCAGCGGTTCAGACATGGGTTAACGTGACGTCATAGGGTTAGAAGGCGACAGAGAGCTGGATGCGCCAGAATTTGCAGATGAAGACGCCGTCGCCGCACGACGACCAGATTGATCCGGCACCAGACGATAGAAGCTCTCACCCGGTTTGATCATGCCCAGCTCATTGCGCGCACGCTCTTCAATGGCTTCTTGTCCACCGTTGAGATCGTCGATTTCCGCAAACAGCTGTTCGTTCCGGGCTTTGAGCTTGCCGTTGTTGCCCTGTTGGACAGCCACGTCATCTTTAACCCGAACATAGTCATGAATGCCATTTTTACCCAGCCACAGCGAATATTGCAGCCAACCGAGCAAAATCAATAATAACAGCGTTAGCTTTCCCATCCCGCCCCCTGAAAAACCGCCTAATCATCCCATAACTTTGCCTTCGACTCCATATTATCAGGGTGGATTAACGCACCTGAGTACGGTTCATTTGGTTTAAAGCGGATAACCCGAGCCGTAAAGGCGTTGTTGCAGAACGAGAGAAGAAACACGAGGAACAGTGCGCGCGAAGAGATATCAGTCACATTTGTTAAACGTCGGTAACAGATAGCGGCGATTTACGCCGCACCTCACCACCCAGTGATCAGTAAAAACACCAGCCAGAACAAACAGACAATCACTGCGCCGCTACACAACACCATCAGCGTCATGTTGCCTTTGAAAATCACACTGAAAAACACGCCGATCAGCACGGAGGCTGGCATCAGCGCCAAAAAAAACGGCCAGGTGTAGAGCATAAAAAACAGCGTGGTGTTCGAGCCATAGACCCAAATCGGCACCACAAACGCCAACCAGTAGAAAGAAAAACCGGCGATAGCTCCCATAAACGGGTAGGTGCGTTCATCTTCACGCCTCCTTGGCCGCTTACTTACCGATAACTGCGTTACGTTCTGCATAGTCTACCCTATAACACTCCGCCCCACCGCGAAAGGCGGTGACACCTGACAGAGCCAATCAAACTTTGATAATAGCTCGACTGTGCAGTAGATCTAATAACTGATCGGTCAAATTTGTTACTAATTGTTCGCCCTCCAAGCGCAGATCAGGCGCGTGCGGTGGCTCATAGACGGCATCGATACCGGTAAAATTGGTCAGCGTGCCGGCTCGTGCTTTCTTATACAATCCTTTAGGATCACGCGCTTCGCATACGGCCAACGGTGTATCGACAAACACTTCGATAAACTTTCCTTCCGGCAGCGATTCGCGCACCATCTGGCGCTCTGCTCGGTGGGGCGAAATAAACGCCGTCAACACCACCAGCCCGGCATCGACCATCAGACAGGCCACTTCACCCACACGCAGAATGTTTTCGCGCCAATCGTCATCAGAAAAGCCCAGATCGCGGCACAGCCCGTGGCGCACATTGTCGCCATCAAGCAAATAGGTGCTGACACCGAGTTGATGTAAGCGCTGTTCCAGTTGCCCTGCCAGCGTGGACTTTCCTGACCCTGACAGGCCAGTGAACCAGATAACGGCCCCTTGATGGCGGTGCAATCGCTCCCGATCGAGGCGTGCCACTGGATGATCGTGCCAGACAATATTGTCATCATGAATATTGCCATCAACGGCGTGATGCTTCTCTTCTGAAGGCAACGCCATGCTACTTCCCTCACAGCAGATCGCGCGCACCCCAATGCGGGAAGTGACGGCGCACCAGCGCATTCAACTCCAGCTCAAACGCACTGTAGGCAGACGCTTCCTGCGTCACCTGAGCAACCGCCTCGCGTACCAGACCGGCACCGACGGTCATGTTGCTCAGTCTGTCGATAAAAATCATACCGCCCGTGGTGGCATTTTGCTGATAGGGCTCCAGCAGCAGCGGCTCATCAAAGGTCAAATCCACCAGACCAATGCCGTTCAACGGCAAACTTTCAGTGACAAGCTGCGTCAGTGAATTGATCTCAACCTGATACTGAATATTGTCTACCCGCGCGCGGATTTTCTTACCCGCAACTTTGATGTCATAGCTGTGCCCCGGCACCAACGGTTGCTCCGCCATCCACACCACATCGATCTGCACATACTGCACCGCACGCAGTTCATCTGCCTACGGCACCAACAAATCGCCACGGCTGATATCCACTTCATCAGCCAGTACCAGCGTGATCGCTTCCCTCGCATGAGCCTGTTGCAGATCGCCATCAAAAGTCACGATGCGTGCCACGGAGGAGGTTACGCCTGATGGCAACACCCTCACGCGCTGCACGACCTGCACCACGCCGGAGGCCAGCGTTCCGGCATAACCGCGAAAATCCAGGTTGGGCCGATTTACATACTGCACCGGGAAACGCATAGGCTGCGTATCGCTGTCGCGCGTAACGTCGACCGTTTCCAGCACGTCCAGCAGCGTCGGGCCTCTGTACCATGGCATGGTGGTGCTTGGCGTCGCCACGTTATCCCCATCCAACGCGGAGATAGGCACGAAGGTCACCTGAAGCGATGATGGTAGCTGCTGAGCAAAATCGAGGTAATCCTGCTTGAACTGCTCAAATACCGTTTGCTGATAGCCCACCAGATCCATTTTATTCACCGCCACGACGAGATGGCGAATGCCCAGCAACGTGGCAATAAAGCTATGACGGCGGGTTTGATCCAGTACGCCTTTGCGCGCATCGATCAATAGGATCGCCAGATCGCAGGTCGAGGCCCCGGTAGCCATGTTACGGGTGTACTGCTCATGACCGGGGGTATCGGCGATAATGAATTTACGTCTTTCCGTGGAGAAATAGCGGTAGGCGACATCGATGGTAATGCCCTGCTGACGCTCGGCCTGCAAACCGTCCACCAGCAACGCCAGATCCAGCTTCTCCCCTTGTGTTCCTAACCGCTTGCTGTCGTTGTGTAACGTGGAAAGCTGATCTTCGTATATCTGACGCGTATCGTGCAGCAAACGGCCAATCAAGGTACTTTTGCCGTCATCCACGCTTCCTCAGGTCAGAAAGCGCAGTAAACTTTTGTGCTGCTGCGCGTGCAAGTAGGCTTCGACTCCACCCTGTTCGGCAATCTGTTATACAATACTTTGATTTATTTGATTATTTCTTAGAAATACCCTTGACGCTTTTTCAGTTCCATCGAGCCGACCTGATCCCGGTCAATGACGCGCGCTTGCCGTTCGCTGGTGGTCGAGATCAGCATCTCTTCAATGATTTCCGGCAGCGTCTGCGCGTGCGATTCCACAGCGCCAGTCAACGGCCAACAGCCGAGGGTACGGAAGCGCACCATACGCTGTTCGATAACCTCGCCCGGTTGCAGATCGATACGATCGTCATCCACCACCAGCAACATGCCGTCACGCTCCAGCACCGGACGCGGAGCGGCCAGATAGAGCGGCACAATGTCGATATTTTCCAGGTAGATATATTGCCAGATATCCAGCTACGTCCAGTTGGAGAGCGGGAACACGCGAATGCTTTCCCCTTTGTTAATCTGGCCGTTGTAGTTATGCCACAGCTCTGGGCGCTGATTTTTCGGGTCCCAGCGATGAAAACGGTCGCGGAAGGAGTAGATACGCTCTTTTCTTTGGCGCGGGATTTCTCTTCATCACGCCGTGCACCGCCGAACGGGGCATCAAAGCCGTATTTATCCAGCGCTTGCTTCAACCCTTCGGTTTTCATGATATCGGTGTGTTTGGCGCTGCCGTGCACAAACGGGTTAATCCCTAACGCTTCGCCCTGGGAGTTACGGTGCACCAGCAGTTCGCAGCCATAGACTTTCGCTGTGCGATCGCGGAAGGTGTACATCTCGCGAAACTTCCACCCAGTATCTACATGCAGCTGCGGAAACGGCAACGTGCCGGGATAGAACGCCTTGCGCGCCAGATGCAACATACGGAAGAATCTTTGCCAATGGAGTACATCATCACCGGATTACTGAATTCTGCCGCCACTTCGCGAATGATATGTATGCTTTCCGCTTCAAGCTGTCGCAGGTGCGTTAGTCGTTTCTCGTCCATAACCCTTCCTCAAGCCAAATTCACGAGCGGAGAACGTCCGGTTTGCCCGGTCTCCTGCGCCTGTAGACCAAACCAGGCGAGTTGATGGTGCAGTGCAACCACCTCGCCAATCACCAATAATGCCAGCGTCGGAGCCTGATGCGCCAAGGTCTCCAACTGCGCCAGCGTGCCGATTTTCACGGACTGATCCGCTCGCGTACCACGGCTAATCACCGCCACCGGCGTATCCGGTGCACGCCCATGGGCGATCAGCTGCTGGCTGATTTCCACCGCTTTCACCGTGCCCATATAGATAGCGAGCGTCTGACGCCCACGCGCCCGCGTGGACCAATCGAGCGCTTCGCCGTCGGGACGGCAGTGCCCGGTAATAAACAGCACGCTTTGCGCGTAATCACGGTGGGTAAGCGGGATACCGGCATAGGCGGTAACGCCCGCAGCCGCCGTGATCCCCGGTACGATTTGGAAGGGAACCCCGGCTTTTGCCAGGTATTGCACTTACTCACCGCCGCGCCCAAAGATGAACGGATCGCCGCCTTTCAGACGCACCACACGTTTACCGCTCGATGCCAGCGTAAACAGCAGACGATTGATCTCCCCCTGCGGCAATGAGTGCGCGGAGGCGCGCTTGCCGACGCAGATTTTCTCCGCATCACGGCGCACCAGTTCCAGCACTTCCGGGCTCACCAGATGGTCATAGAGCACCACATCCGCCAATTGGATCAGTTGTAAACCACGAAAGGTCAACAAATCGACGTCTCCCGGCCCCGCTCCAACCAGCGCTACATCCCCCAGCACCTGTTGCGGTTGATCCAACTGCTGGCGCAGGGTTTCTTCTGCCACTTTCTGTTGCCCAGCGGCGATCTGGTCAGCAAAAGGGCTATTGAACAGCTGCTCCCAAAAATGACGACGCGCACGCATTGAATGAAACCGCTCTTTGACCCGATCGCGCCATTCCCCCGCAACCCGGGCCATATAACCCAAACTGGCAGGGAGCAACGCCTCGAGTTTCTCGCGCAGTAAACGCGCCAAAACCGGCGCTTGTCCGCCCGACGAAATCGCCACCACTAACGGCGAGCGATCGACAATAGACGGAAAAATAAACGAGCATTTGGCCTGGTCGTCCACCACATTAACCAGGCGATAGCGCTGCTGCGCCGCTTGAGACACCGCCGCATTCAACACCACATCATCGGTAGCGGCGATCACCAGAAAGACTTTATCCACCTGTTCTGGGGAGAATTCCTGCGCCAACCAGTGCACCTGACCGGCGTGGTGCTTTGCCAACAGCGGTTCTGCCAGGGATTTGGCGACCACATGTACATCGGCGCCCGCACGCAATAGCAAATCAATCTTGCGCGTTGCTACCTCACCACCGCCGACCACCAACACTACACGCTGCTTCACGTCAGCGAACAAAGGGAGATAGTTCACAATCACCTTAACAAAGTTAAAAATTGGATAAGTAGACTATACGGTGCTGTAGGAAGGGTTATGAAATGCCGAATTGAAATGATAAGTTCCGTAATGGAATAACAGCGGGGCAGGAAGCGCAGCGTAATGCTTATCTATTGATTTTTATTGGATTATAAAAACATTTTTAGGCTCATGCAGCGCGAATATCACCGCTGTGAGAAAAAATTTCAGGTTAAGTGATTATGCGCTCCTCCCCGTCAGACCGGCCATTGCTGGCCGGCTTAGGGTATCATTTATGCTTGCGTTGAAGTTTCCAAAATAACGTTGTTTCCAGCCTGATTTGGCGCCGTTTTAACTACCTCATCCTGCACCTCAACCTCTGGCATTTGTACTCGCACCGAGATAAAGGTGTCGTGCGGAATATCGATCGGGTCGCCGTTCGCGTAGCCGTCTATCTCATTGCGTGCAAACGCGGGGGCGTCAGGGTGTGGCCGGTAATAGGTGCGGATAACGATAGAGCCATCCGATTTTATCTTCTCATTGCCCTCATCACCGCCCCAGGCGCGATCGGCATTCAGGCACAGACAACCGGAAATGCGATACACCCCTTCGCTCAGGCGTTCGGTAGTGATGCCGACCGCTTCGCTGGTGAGTTCGCTGGTGCCGTCTGCAAACAACTTCACGACGGGGGAGGCGGCTTTGTAGAAGCCGTTTGAGTCGACAGTCACATTGTTATTTGTCACCAAAACCTTACCGGTGTTCTTTACTGGTAAATCAACATATGTCTGACCAGCACCAACACCAGGATTCGTTCTTTGAGCAAACACAAATCGCGGATCAGAACCAGTTATTGTTCTGCTAATATCGAAACTGCGACCAAGCGTTCCTGCTGCAATGTTAGGGTCAACAAGATAAATAGCCCTTCCATTGTTTTAAAATATTGAGCGCCCAGTAAATGTTTTTTCTCCAGATATTGTTTGTGATGTTCCTGCATCGACGATTTCATAAGCCGTGCCAGCACCAACCTGAATTAATGGCATCGCACTACCGTGGATAGTGGTAGGCGCTGCTCCGTCACCGATGTGCACGATATTTTGTGCGTTAATATGCGCTAAGTTTCTTACTGTCCCGTCCGTGTACGTTCCGCGGAATGCTACTGCATTGGCTGTTACCACTGCGGCATTATGCGTTTTTATTGCCGTAACAGTTTGCGCTGTTTCTTGGTCTAGAAGAGTTGTCCACGCTAGCCAACCACCACCGCCTTTACGCCTAAATCTAACCCCGTTCTCTCCAGCGGGTGATACTAGCTGAGCCTGCGTGTTTGTATCAAAACCAAACATAATCCCAAACCCAGCGACGGAACTTGGAGCGCCCGTTGTACCTGCTGTATATCTAAAAAATCCGTTTCTAGTCGCGTCGTTTAAACTTCCAACAATGTATTTACTCGCTTGCGCCCCCAAACCAAAGGCTTCGTTAATAAGCACGGCACCGGAAGTCGTATCTATTTCGCTGGATTGTTTTACGAGGTTTGTGCTGTCCCAAATAGAAAGCCAGTTTATGCCTCCAGTCGCGCCAAGTGTTCCGCGCCACATACCCCCACCTATCAAAGATGCAGTTACTATGGCCAACGGGTTTGTGTTGTAACGCATAAGGTGGAACATGTACCCAGCCCCGACAACAACGGGCGCTGGTAATCCGACTGTATCCGCTGTCGATGCTACAGCATAAAAACCAGTAGGAACCGACCGAAGGTAGTCCGCTACATTCGAATTAGCAGGCATACGGGTAGCAATGCCACCGAGGCCGAAAGAACCACCCTCCGACGCTAACGTTAGCACTCGGCCTACTGATGCATCCGTGGAACTAGCTTGTTTAATAAGGTTCCTATCAGTCCAAAAATTGTGGACTGTAGCAACAGTGCCTGCTTCATTACCTATCGTCGCCCTAATGCCAAACGATGGGTTTCCTACATTAGCCTCATGACCAAATGATACCGAACTCCATAAATCACCAGCCCTGAGCAACAGGGACGGCGCATACCGCAACCCATAGGCAACATTGCCCGTGTCATTCCTGTACACTTGACAGCCGTTAGCTGGCCCCCTTAGCAATTCAAGCATTGCAGCTTCGTCGCGGGTAAAAGCCCTGCCTTTTTCCCGCCATCCATGGGCACCATTTATTAACACCTTTCCAGTGGTGACGTCATAGGTATCGGCTTGCTTAGAAATATTTCCGGTATGCCAAACCTGCCGCCAGGTGTCCCAATTACCCCCGCGCTTATATCTGAACCAGAAGTTTCTATTTGCTTCCATAGCTGAGTTATTGAAGGCTAGTTGCGTTGCGCTATTAACGTTGTAGGCAATATGCAGAATCTTGAACACGTCATTTTCTGGCGTATTGGCGCTACCAGCAGCAAGGCCGTATATTCACCCCTCAGTGATGGCGTTTGCGTCCGTAACAACTTTGCCGTCACCACCAATACCGTAATCACCTTTGGCCAATTTACAAGTAAGAGCAGCATCCTAATCCTGCTGAGAACGAACGGTAACGGCCTGCCCATCTGGCGTAGTGAGCGTAACGTTTCCCGTTCCTGTTAATATCTGCTGCCATCCTGATAGCTGCTGCTGGTAATAGGCAAGCGTTGATGCAAACTCGTGAGCAAATTGCTCAATTGAAACAGCCAGTGAAGTGGGAATGGCATAAGCTTTACCCGTTCCCGTTGTGCCAGTAAATGCCGATACCAGCGTTAATTGTGTATCGGATTGCACAGACTCAATTTCATAAATCTGAACAGTGCCAGCAGCAGGAAATAATAATATCCGCCCTGCTGATACACCGTTTAATGGATTAGTGAATTGGGTTCCTGAGCCCGTAATAATTTTGCTACCATTAGTGGCAGCGATGGTTCCGGTTTTATACCAAGACATAGTATCTCCAAAAAAGGTCAACACTTTATAACGTTGATCTATCACCTGTAGTTAATTGGAAGAATTGACGTATCAATAACATATAAATTAGAGCCATGCTGATAAGGGTTTAATGTTGGTACATATCCATTCTAAGACGTATAATCAGCAGTAGACATGTTATTGCTTACGTACACCGTGCCACTAACTGACCACGCACATTCCCTAAGCATCCAACCCCATATTCCATTAGCATTGGTTCCACCGCTATACGAAGCAACGGTAAAACTTCTATATGAAGAAAAGCCAACCGCAATATTCCCTGACAATCCGGTATCAACCACATACGCATAATCAGTTCCCCATTTTGTCCCAGGGACATCATGAGGGATATTGAATATTTTTTATTTGCAAGGAATACCAAGCCAAACCATCAAATATCAAATCCTTTGTTACTGAATTCCATACCTGTACCCCTTTCGTTGATCGTTCAGGCGGTTGCCACATATCAAATATATAATATTGTATATCGTTCTCTATATTTATATTCCACCACTTATAAAAAATAAATTACCATCCCCCCAAACCATAGGGCATATTCTGTCGTTCATATGCCTAGCTGTAAAAAAATAAAAGGACAAGTATACGCAGATAAGTCAATAGCATCTCTAGTTCTGCATGGCAACCTTGAAGTTGAGTCAACAATCCAACTCGCATCTTTCTTTATCTGCCCGGATTTTCTCAAAAAAAGTGGAGTAAGTTCATTGCTTATTTGTATTGTTTTCCCTTTATTAAAAACTTGAATTCCAGCGCTCATTAATTAACTCCATACCATAACCTATGCCCACCCCAACCCCATTCTGTTTGATCTCCCATAGGAATGTTAGATAGCGGGGTATACTTATAATACAAAACGTTATCACTAACATACATATCAGAAGCAACATCAAACATGTCTGAGTAATTCCAAGCTGGTAAATTTTCCAACCAATCTGGATGGTTTACATGCCAATTATGAGATACAAACTAAAATGGAATCCCTAAAGAAAACTCCGGAACAAAAATATGATACCACACACTCCAATCAAATTGACCATTTAGAATCGGAGGGAATGGAACATCAACAAAACCAATTATATTGGTAAATTGGGTTGTTAAATCGACAATCATACCGCCGGACGTTTTGTCCCAAATTTGTAAACCGCAAGCCATATTGTAAGCACACCGGTTTTAGTTCCACGCACTTTTTGAGATTTCCGGGTTTTCAGCCATCAGCC
>NZ_PEHF01000042.1 GCF_015762685.1 Candidatus Symbiopectobacterium sp. 'North America'
TTTAAGCAAGCCCAACATCAATCGAAAATCAGTGTTGCAAAAGCGGGGGTGACCATAGATTTTTTTCTTATACATTGCCTATAACCCATTATATCAACGGAGAAAAAGGCATAAAGTAAATAATAAGCAAAATTTTCTCCTAATAACGTGCAAGCAAATTGGGCACCGAGGATAAGGTGTTTTATGGCCTGGAGTGTGAAAATTCATTTAATAGTCACCCGCAACGAAGTGTTTTTTCTTGAATTATACCATCGAGTATACAATTATTGGTCCTGAATGATCTGAATTTTGGTCGGTGAGGCGCAATTTCTGAAGAGTTTCTACTGAAAGAGGATTGCCAAGAAGATCAATATCGGTTTTGTGTGACAAATTCATGATGCTGTCAGGTATTTCTTTTATTTGATTATATCTTAAGTCAATATATTTGGTTTTTTTAGATAATTTGCACAAGACATTGTCAATTTTATTATAACTTAAATCTATTCTTTGTAGTTTCTGAGGGCAGTTTGTGATTGCCCCTTCGATGTTATTTTTACTTAGATCTAAATACATTACGGAAGGCGGTAAGTTTTCGGGGTATTTCTTTAAGGCATTTTGGCATAGATATAATTCAGAGATGCTTTCGGGTAGGTTTTTAGGTAATGACACTAGGCTATTATTATAAAGTGATAAGAAAGTGAGATTTTTAGGAAGTGTTTCGGGTAAAATCGTCAGGCAATTGTTCATTACGAATAATTGTTGAAGGTTTTCAGGCAGTCGAGTTGGTAATTTATCAAGTTTATTGTTGCAAACATTTAACGCTATAAGCTGAACGAGGATAATATCGGGTAATGAACTCAGCTCTAGATCAGCTAAGTCAAGAGAAGTGCCTCCCCTTTCAAGGCAATCTTGCATTCTCAACATTGCGACGTTTCGTAGTTCTCCTCAACCTTGAGGAGCATTGTTCTCCCATGTTGACCAGATAGCTTGATACTGCTCCTTACTCGGTTGAGTTTGCGTAGATTCAGAAATATTACCTGCCTGAAAGGAATGTGTAGTTTCAAAATTATTTATTTGCGGGGTAACATGTAATAAATTGGTACTAGTAACATAATTCATGATTTTTACTCGTCAATATAATATAAGGTTTTCATGTTACGCTTCCCTCGTTGAATTCAATATAAAAAACAATTATGAAAAATGGCTCTAAAGCTGAGATTTATTATAACTATTTAAAAGTGTATTTACTAACGCTATTGCAGATTTTAAATAATTGCGAAGGGAAAGTATTCCAGAATGGGTTGTTTTGGGTTAGGACTGTTATATTTTTATACTTGATGCTGTCAGGGATGTGTTGTAAATTATTATTTCTAAGATCTACGTATTGAATGGAGCATGGAAAGGATTTGGGAAGGTGGTTTATTGAATTGTTTTTTAAATTCAGATGTTGGATTGAACATGGAAGCTTGCTTGGTAACGCATTTAATTGATTACCCTTCACGTTAAGATGCTCAATGGAATCGGGAAGATTATCAGGCAGGTTGCTTAATAGATTATTTTTCAGGTTTATATATTTAATTGATTTGGATAATCTATCCGGCAGTCTATTGATTTTATTGTTCCGTAGTTTTAGACATTGAAATGAATTCGGTAAGTTATTCTGTAATTTATTAAGCCGATTAAAACCCAAGTTTAGCTGTTCAATTGAAGTTGGCAAGTTATCAGGGAGATTATCTAATTTATTATTTCTTAAATCCAGGTGCTGTATGGAATTGGGTAAGTTATCAAGTAGACTACGTAATTCGTTGACGCGTAGATCGATAAATGTTATTGATTCTGTTAAAATTTAGGTCATTGGTGTAATTTATTGAGGCTTAAGTTTATATGTTGGATTAAGGGGGGAGGTTTTCAGATAAAACGTTTATTTTATTATAGTACAAGTCCAAATAGAGAAGTGAATTAGGAAGGTTATTAATCTCACCATTTAGTTTGTTAGATTTCATAAACAAGTGCGAGATAGATGCAGGCAATCGTGGGGGGAATTTATCAAAATTATTGTCGGATAAATTTAGTGTGGATAAATTGTTTGGTAGCGCGGTAAGTGTATTACAACTGGCGTTTAGTTCTCTAAGTTCTTCAGGTAGATTATCAGGTAAATTGCATAAAAAATTTCTTGATATATTCATTTTTTTGATGTGCGCAGGAATGATTTCAGATTCAATTTGCTTAGATCAAGAAAGTCATTTTTTCTTTCCAGAGAGTCATGCATTCGCGCTACTGGCACGTCTCGTTGTTCACCTAAACCTGCTGAGGCTTTTTTTCCATGAAGCCCAGATAGCATAATACTCTTCAGTCCGCGGCGATGATGCCACAACGCGAGAACATCTATTCGAACTTATAGTAGGCAGCGCTGGCGTTGTGTTCATTAACGATGCTGAATGTGAAAGATCGTTATTTTTAATCGTGAACATAGTAATCCCCCGCACAAACTGAGTTTCCTTTACTATGTTCTCCTATGCAGAGGTGTAAGTGATATCAAAAAAAGGAAATACTCAGATTGTATGATTTCCCATGCAGTTCCGAGTCGAGTAACAACTATATGATTACCAATTTTTTCTTTAAAAGGCGCACCACTGTAAAAATTCAATGCAGTGCATCACAAACCCCGACCAGAAGGCCGTGGATGATAACCGCGATGATTATTTACTCTGCTTGCATTGAAAACTACACTACGAATCCCGCCAAACTGGATGCCTATTATTGTCCACGGCCCAGTGTGCCTCTCGGGGGGTAAGGCAAACCCTGCCTACCCAGCGAGGCTGTGATGCAAAATCAAGCCAATAAGCGCTGCCTTGAAGTATGTCCTTGCCGAGCGGCATTAATTCCACCATCTGCTGGGCTTCTGTATCTGCTGCTGCGCTAATTCGTAACAATGGGTTTGCACCTGTTATCAATGGTCTGATGGCAGAATAGAACATCATGTCACCCATATAAGGCAGCGGATCACGATGGCTGATCAGTTCTCTGAATATATTTCTGAGACTGATGGGCCCGATTGCGCAATACAGTTTAATGACAGGCGTTCGGTCAGAGAAAGAACGTCGTTGATACCCGGCAATTCTTGCAATAATCGGCGCAAGGAACGCGAAAGATAAGGTAATGCGGCGTGTTCACGCTGAGCAAACGTAAAGAGCGCTGCCTGCGAGGGGGCGCACCAGGCAGACCAGGCTTGGTGCGCCAGTGTTATCGCATCGGCAGGCACCATCTTGCGTTGTGTCCAGAGCCAGGCCAATAAATCGGGTGATAACTGCCCCAGTCCAATAAAATGCTTCACGCCGGGTATATTGTCAACGGCGATAAGCTCGAGCTTTTGTGGTTGTTTTCGAGTGTTGAGAGTGTGCGGACCAGAAACAACTGGTCGTAAGGGTCGGCTTCGCACCACAACACCGCATGTTCAGCATCAGACAAACGTTGCCACTGCGCCTGTTCCTTGTCAAAACGACGGATGACGTTATCGGCGTCCAACTTAAATGCCTGCTGGATAAAAGTGCAGCGAGCCGAGCGGTAGTCGGCAAAGGGAATGTCCTGAACGGGCCCCATAGACAGTGGGTCTGTATAGCTATGAAATGTGCCGTGAAAACCCGCGAGTCGCAGACTGTGTTCAATATCATTGCCACAAAGCCAGTGCTGGGTTTTGCTTTCATCATCAGCAGCGAAATGGGGATGACGCAGGGCAAATGCTATGGATCAACATGCGCTTTGAGCTTCGGCCAACTGTCGAACCCTACATCACGCGCAATTAACCACTGTGCGCTGGCAAGGGTTAAGTCGGACGTTGGATTAAGGCGATGAAGTAGCACTAATTTTTCTGGCTCAAGGCCTGTTTTGAGGCGTTGCAACAGTTCTTTTGCGCGTTTGCGCTGTTGAACCAGTCTGATGTGACAATTACTTATCGGGTGTACAGACATACGAACTCCTTTCCAATACCTTATACGCATTCAGATGGGGAGTCGTAACCTTGAGGTTGCCTACTTGTCTTGAGCGCAGCCCTTTCCGCGGATGGCGGCGCAGATAACACCGGACCATCACTATATCCTGCGAGCGGGAGGGCTGCAATACGCACTTGGGTTAATGTCGCTGAAATATTATAAAGACGCTTTTTCTACCTCCGGGTTAATTACTGTTCGCTTAGTGATATCAAAAGCACTGATATTGATTCCACAACTCATGAATGTTAAAACTTTCTAAAAAAATGCTTAGCTTCTTTGGCTATTTTGTCCGCGCTACGTTTGACCTCATTTTCAACTTGTTGCTCAACACGTTCAGTTTCTCTTTTAACTTTTGGCACGAATCGATCGATTTCTCGACCTACTCGCTCGCCAATACTGGGGTTTTTACTCTCACTTGACTGAGTCAGTTTATTAATATCATCTTTTGACAGATTAAGATGAACTTGTTTTTCAATACAGGCGCGTGATTGGGCATTATCGAAGATAACTTTTGTTTTTTACCAGCCCCAATGTTGACTCTGTCCCAGTGCTTTCGTGTGAAGAATTCTGGGATTAAGAAATTGAGTGAGTCGAATGCGTAGCACTCGATGTGGACGATATCATATTGATGACTCCCTTTTGATAAGTGAGGGGATGATATGAGGAAAATAATAATTTTTATATCAGGTTATCGCCTTGTTTCATGTAACGTGATTATGCATTATGAAATTTTCCGAAAGTAAATATAAAGCGCAGTCAGAAATATCAAAAAGCAGATTCTGGACCCGGGCCAAATGTTGCGATAAATAGATAGTAAAACCCCAGCATAAAGCCGGGGCGAGATGCTACGGATTACGTGCCACGATCACGGCACGCAATGGCGCGGGGTAACCTTCGCAGGTTTTACAGTGATCGTTAGGATCGAGAAAATCGGCCAGTGATTCCGTGGTCATCCATGAGGTTCTGCGCTGCTCCTCGAGGGTAGTGACGCAATGATCGACGATACGCACATCGACAAAACCGCACTTTTCCAACCAGCGGACCAGTGCCGGGGCTGAGGGAATAAAGTAAACATTGCGCATTTGTGCGTAACGCTCGCCCGGTACCAGCACGGCATTCTCATCGCCCTCGATAACCAGCGTTTCCAACACCAGCTCTCCGGCGGAAACCAACTGATTTTTCAACTGCCACAGATGATCGAGCGGCGAGCGGCGATGGTAAAGCACGCCCATGGAGAACACGGTATCAAAGGCGGCGAGTTCTGGTTGTTGTTCGATACCAAGAGGCAATACATGCGCACGTTGATCGTTACCTAGCAGTTTGCGTACGGCTTCAAATTGGCAGACGAAAAGCTGCATCGGGTCGATGCCCACGGCCAGATGCGCACCAGCACCAACCATGCGCCACAGGTGATAACCGCTGCCGCAGCCGACATCCAGCACCAGACGGCCCTGTAAGGCGCTGATGTGAGGCGTCAGCCGCTCCCATTTCCAGTCGGAACGCCATTCGGTGTCAATATTAACACCATAAAGCGAATAGGGGCCTTTACGCCACGGCATCAGTTGACGCAGGCGCACTTCCAGCCCTTCACGCTGTCCATTGCTGAGATCCGGCTGTAACGCGGCGGTGACGCTGTGTTGCACATCTAGCTGCGAGGGTATTAGTTCAGGCAAGGCTTCAACAGCATTGAACCACTGTTTAAATTTGCCGTGCAGTGATTCCCGTTGCCATGCACTCAGTTGGGCTGGCAGCGTGTTTAACCAATGGCTCAATGGACCTTTTGCAATAAGCTGATAAAAATTGCCGAAATCGATCACGCCTTATCCTCAGCTTTTAGCGCCAGTAACGAACCAAAATTAAAGCACTGGAACCACACTTCGCTGTGTTGAAATCCAGCTTTTGCCAGACGAGATTTATGGGTTTCCACTGAATCGGTCAGCATGACGTTTTCCAGCATATTACGCTTTTGGCTGATCTCTAATTCGCTGTAGCCATTTGCCCGTTTGAAATCGTGGTGCATGTTAAATAACAGCTCACCTACCTTGTTATCTTCAAAGCCGAACTTCTCCGATAACACCAGCCCACCACCGGGGTTCAAGCCTTGATAGATACGCGTTAACAGCGTTTGCCGTTCTTCCGGTGCCAGGAATTGCAAGGTGAAGTTGAGCACCACCAAGGAGGCATTCTCGATGACAATATCGCGGATATCAGCCTCGATCACCTGGACGGGGGTGGCAGCGCGAAAAGCATCAATGTGGCGGCGACAGCGTTCAATCATCGCGGGTGAGTTGTCAACGGCGATAATGTTGCAGCCCGTGGCCTGAATATTACGCCGCATCGACAGCGCAGCGGCTCCCAGCGAGCAGCCCAGATCGTAAATCTGGGTATCGGGTTTGGCGAAACGTTCGGCCAACATGCCGATCATGGAAATTATATTCGAATAACCGGGGACGGAGCGCTGAACCATATCGGGAAAGACTTCAGCGACGCGTTCGTCAAAGGTCCAGTCACCGAGGTGGGCAATGGGAACAGAAAAAAGCGTATCGCGATTTGGCATGATGGACACGAAATTACAGTGCGGTTAATAAAAAAGGTGACACAGTCTAGCAAATACCGAGAAGAAAGTCTGTTTCCTTACGGCGCGCCATCGCACGTACGACGTACCAAAGCCACATGCACGGTTAATACAGCGTGAGCACCAATTCCCAGGGAAGGTAGTAAAGATTGAACAGCGACATCAATACCAGTGAAGTGTAGGTAGCGGCCATTCCGGTACGACGCCAGCGGAATTCACGTTGACGCAAGCCCACGTAGTGAAAGAGTCGGGCAATAATCAGCAACATACCGCACAGGTGGATCATGACGATCAACGCACCGTTCATTTCCATCAGCACCAGAAGAATAGCGCCGATGGGGAGGTATTCTAAGGCATTACCGTGCACCCGAATGGCGGTCTGTAATTCATAACAACCACCGTCTCCGTAAGCTACGCGGTATTGCATACGCAGTTTCACCACATCGAGAGACAGTTTTACCAGCAACAATGCGCTAAGCACCACATAGAGCGCGCTTACCATGTTCCACTCCATTGTCGGGCAAACATTGCCTGACAGAAAATATTAACCGACTTCGGCTGGCAGAATGATAGCTGTCTGCTGTCAGACTGTCGCCTGTAATGTCTGCTTTTAAAAAAAAACATTTCAAAACCTTAAGTTATAATAAAAAATGCTAAAAAAGTCTTTTAATACGTTGCTGTTTTATCTTTGTTTAAAATAAGGTGTCCTGTTGCGGCCAGTCAGGGCGCGGCGGACAGGCAGCGATAACCGGTTCTAACAACGGCCATATTGCCTGTGCCAGTGGGAGTACGTTGCCAATGTCAGGCGTATGGATAAATAGATACGGAGAATGCCCCTGCCAGAGTTTCAGTTTATCAACCCAGGGTGCAAACCAGAGCAAATTGTCTGCAATATCTTCATTACCAATGAAACGCATGGCGGGTTGTTGTGCGGTCAACAGCGCATGAACCGGCAAACGTGGTTTTTTCCGTTGGGCTTCCCGCAGGGCGGGCGTATCCGGCGGCGCGTGGTGTACCGGGTGGCTGTCGAGCATGATCCTGTCGATAGCGCGCTGCGCAAGCCCTTGGTTCAGTTGGCGTTCATTCTCACCTTTGGCAAAAAATGCAAGGTGGCGAACTTCCACGCCGTAGCTGAATTCCTGCGGCAGCGTATCGAGAAAACGCCATAAATCGGGGAGTTGCTCGGGCGAAAAGGCCGCAGGAAGCTGCAACCAGAATTGTCCAACACGCGAGGTGAGCGGTTGCAGGCAATGAAAAAACTGACGCGTTTCCTCTTCACAGTGGCGCACCCCCGCCTGATGGCTGATGGTGGCGGGAAATTTGAAACAGAAACGGAAACTGTCAGAGGTCATGTCCCGCCAACGCAATACGCTGTCGGCGCTGGGTAGCGCATAAAACGTAGTGTTGCCTTCCACACAGTTGAAATACAGCGTGTAGTCAGCCAGCGTGCGCAGTCCGAACTTGTGCCAGGTGGGATGTTGCCATTGTGGTAAGCTAATAAACATTCCTCTGCAACCCATTAACAGAGTGAGAGACAGTAAAACATTTTTTTACCGAGGGGGAATTCTCACAATTCTTGCGACATATCACTGCCCGGAAACCGCTTCACTCTTATCGTTCCGGGGAATATCCTTTATAATAGCCACCTTTTTTTACTGAACAGCAATCCAGAACAACCATTCCGCGCAAAAAAACACTGTTGTGATCGGATGTGTGGGGAAACGCCGCTGTGTTTGTGGAACCCGTGTGTTTTGTAGCGCCGATGGGTTTTATGGAGCCTGCGTTTTGCGCTCACTGTGACGATGCGGGCTGGCCGGTGCTCTCAGACGTGGTTGTTGTAGGTGTGATTATATCTCGTTGAGATGGTTTCTAGCGTGATTGCTCAAAAGGACATCGTAATGCGTACTGAATATTGTGGACAACTAAACGCGTCCCATGTGGGCCAGGAAGTGACATTGTGCGGTTGGGTTAACCGTCGCCGCGATCTGGGTGGTTTGATTTTTATCGATATGCGTGACCGCGACGGCGTGGTCCAGGTGTTTTTCGACCCCGATCGGCAGGATGCTTTCACTTTGGCGTCAGAACTGCGTAACGAATTCTGCATTCAACTGACCGGCGTGGTGCGTGCGCGCCCTGAAAGCCAGGTGAATAAAGATATGTCTACGGGCGAAGTGGAAGTGTTTGCGACCGCGCTGACGATTATCAACCGCTCAGAACCGCTGCCGCTGGACGCCAATCAAACCAACACCGAGGAAGCGCGTTTAAAATACCGCTATCTCGATTTACGCCGCCCTGAAATGGCGACGCGGTTAAAAACCCGTGCGCGTATTACCAGCTTTGTGCGTCGCTTTATGAACAGCCAAGATTTTCTGGATATTGAAACGCCGATGCTGACCAAAGCCACGCCGGAAGGAGCGCGTGATTACCTGGTGCCAAGCAGGGTGCATAAGGGCAAATTCTATGCGCTGCCGCAATCGCCGCAGTTGTTCAAGCAATTGCTGATGATGTCCGGTTTCGACCGTTACTACCAGATTGTAAAATGCTTCCGTGATGAAGACCTGCGTGCGGATCGCCAGCCGGAATTTACCCAGATTGACGTCGAAACCTCCTTTATGACGGCACCACAGGTGCGTGAAGTGATGGAGAAATTGGTACGCCAGCTCTGGCAAGAGATTTTGAGCGTCGATCTGGGTGATTTCCCGATCATGACGTTTGCTGAAGCCATGCGCCGTTTTGGCTCCGACAAACCTGACCTGCGTAACCCGCTGGAACTAGTGGATGTCGCCGATTTGCTTAAAACGATCGACTTTAAAGTGTTCTCCGGCCCGGCGAACGATGCCAAAGGCCGTGTAGCGGTGATTCGCGTACCGGGCGGTGCGCAATTGAGCCGCAAACAGATTGATGAATACGGCAAATTTATCGAGCTCTACGGTGCCATGGGTCTCGCCTATATCAAAGTGAACGAGAAGGCGAAAGGGCTCGAAGGCATTTCCAGTCCGGTGGCTAAATTCCTGAATGAAACGTTGCTGGCAGCGCTTTTGGAGCGCACGGCAGCCGAAGACGGAGACATTCTGTTCTTCGGTGCAGATAGCGCGAAAGTGGTGACGGATGCATTGGGTGCGCTGCGTCTTAAACTGGGACGCGATCTCGGCCTGACCAATCTGGCAAGCTGGAAACCGCTGTGGGTCATCGACTTCCCGATGTTTGAAGACGATGGCGAAGGCGGGTTGGCCGACATGCATCACCCGTTTACTTCACCGCGTGATATGACGCCTGAAGCCCTGGAAAGTAACCCGGTTTCCGCCATCGCTAACGCGTACGATATGGTTCTTAACGGCTATGAAGTGGGTGGTGGTTCCGTGCGTATTCACAGCAGCGCCATGCAACAGACGGTGTTCCGTATTCTGGGCATCAACGAGCAGGAACAGCGCGAAAAATTTGGCTTCCTGTTGGATGCATTGAAATACGGTACACCGCCGCATGCTGGTCTGGCGTTCGGTCTGGACCGTCTGGTGATGCTGTTGACCGGTACTGAAAACATTCGTGACGTGATCGCTTTCCCAAAAACCACCGCAGCAGCCTGTCTGATGACGGAGGCACCGAGTTACGCCAACCCGGCAGCCTTGGAAGAACTGTCTATTGCCGTGGTGACGAAAGCAAAACCTGTGCAGGATGTGGAGTAACAGCCGATGGCTTATAAGAGTCCCGTTTCGGCCCTGATCGTTATTTATGCTCAGGATACCGGACGGGTGCTGATGCTTCAGCGTCGCGACGATCCCGATTTTTGGCAGTCGGTTACCGGCAGCCTTGAGGAAGGTGAAACTGCGGCGCTCACCGCGCAGCGCGAAGTGAAAGAAGAAGTTAACATCGATATCGCCGCTGAGGGATTATCACTGTTTGACTGTCAGCGCTGTGTCGAGTTTGAGCTCTTTGCTCATTTGAGACGTCGCTATGCCCCTGGCATCACGCACAAAATGGAACACTGGTTCTGTCTGGCGTTGCCGAGTGAACGCGAGGTGATTCTCACCGAGCATCTTGCCTACCGTTGGTTAGCGGCGCAACTGACCAAATCGTGGAGCAACCGGCAGGCGATTGAAGAATTTGTTATTTATCCGGCCTGAAGAGGCTTTTTTCGGAGATTTTTATGGCAGGTCATAGTAAGTGGGCCAACACAAAACATCGTAAAGCGGCGCAGGATGCAAAACGCGGCAAAATCTTTACCAAAATTATCCGCGAACTGGTGACAGCGGCGCGTTTGGGCGGCGGTGATCCAGGCTCCAACCCGCGTCTGCGTGCGGCCATCGATAAAGCGCTCTCCAACAACATGACGCGCGATACCCTGAACCGTGCTATTGCGCGTGGTGTCGGTGGTGATGAAGACAACAACATGGAAACCATCATTTATGAAGGTTATGGTCCTGGCGGCACGGCGGTGATAGTGGAATGTCTGAGTGACAACCGTAACCGTACCGTATCCGAAGTACGCCATGCCTTTACCAAATGCGGTGGTAATCTGGGCACCGATGGTTCTGTTTCCTATCTATTCACCAAAAAAGGCGTTATCTCTTATGCGCCGGGCTTGGATGAGGATCAAGTGATGGACGCGGCGCTGGAAGCCGGTGCGGATGACGTCGTGACCTACGACGACGGCGTGATTGACGTCTTTACGCCGTGGGAAACCTTCGGTCAGGTGAAAGATGCGCTGGATGCTGCTGGTCTGAAATCCGAATCCGCAGAAGTATTCATGATCCCGTCGACCAATGCCGACATGGATGCCGATACCGCACCGAAACTGATGCGTCTGATCGACATGCTGGAAGACTCTGATGATGTGCAGGAAGTGTATCACAACGGTGAAATTTCCGACTAGGTAGCGGCAACACTGTAATGGTGTTTTCGCAGCTTGTGGTTAACGCGTCTACAGGGGGCGTGCGCTATGGCGCTAATTCTTGGCATCGACCCCGGTTCACGCGTTACCGGATATGGCATTATTCGCCAGCAAGGGCTTCAGCTCAGCTATGTCGGCAGCGGCTGTATTCGCACCGGGGTGGACGATCTCCCTACGCGATTGAAGCTGATTTATGCTGGGGTGAGCGAGATAATCACCCAGTTTCAGCCCGATTGTCTGGCGATTGAACAAGTTTTTATGGCCAAAAATGCGGATTCAGCCCTGAAACTGGGGCAGGCGCGCGGCGTGGCGATTGTGGCGGGTGTCAATCAAGGGTTACCCATTTTTGAATACGCTGCCCGGCAAGTAAAACAGACGGTTGTCGGCACCGGCGCGGCAGAAAAAAGTCAGGTGCAGCACATGGTGCGTACCTTGCTGAAGCTGTCAGCAAGTCCGCAGGCGGACGCCGCCGATGCGCTCGCCATCGCCATTACGCACTGTCATTTGAGTCAGAATCTGACACGTATCGGCCCCGACAGGTTGAATTTAGTGCGCGGGCGACTGCGTTGAACATCAGGCTGGATATTCATCCAGCCTTTTTTATGCTATAAACTAGCAAAAAGGTTTTAACGTAACGAAAAGGAAAGTCAACGTGATTGGTCGTCTCAGAGGCATTATTCTGGAAAAACAACCGCCGCAGGTGCTGATCGAAGTCAACGGGGTTGGCTACGAGGTCCACATGCCGATGACCTGCTTTTATGAACTGCCCGATTTGAACCAGGAAGCGGTCATTTTCACCCAGTTTGTAGTGCGGGAAGATGCACAGTTATTGTTTGGTTTTAACAACAAGCAAGAACGTGCGTTATTTCGTGAGTTGATTAAAACCAACGGCGTTGGACCGAAACTGGCGCTGGCAATCCTCTCAGGGATGTCCGCGCAGCAGTTCGTGAGGGCCGTTGAACGAGAAGAGATCGCTACGTTGATCAAACTGCCGGGCGTCGGAAAGAAAACGGCAGAGCGGTTGGTAGTAGAAATGAAAGACCGCTTCAAGAGTATGAGTGGAGACCTGTTTAATCCCGCTACCATTGATGTTCCTTTCAGCAGTTCAGCATCCACCGCAGCGCCAGAAGAAGATCCGGAAAGTGAAGCGGCTTCAGCGCTGGTGGCTTTGGGGTATAAACCGCAGGAAGCCAGCCGGATGGTATCCAAAATCGCGCGACCCGGTGTGGACTGTGAGACGCTGATCCGCGAAGCGCTGCGTGCGGCACTGTAAGGGGATTGCCATGATTGAAGCCGACCGCCTGATCTCTGAGCAAGAAATGCCTGAAGAAGAGATCATTGACCGTGCGATCCGTCCGCGCATGCTGGCGGAATACGTCGGACAGCCTCAGGTGCGCGAGCAGATGGAAATCTTTATTGAGGCGGCACGTAAACGGGGTGATGCACTGGATCACTTGCTGATTTTTGGTCCGCCCGGTTTAGGAAAAACCACGCTCGCCAATATCGTTGCCAATGAGATGAACGTGAACCTGCGCACCACATCAGGCCCGGTGTTGGAGAAAGCCGGCGACTTGGCCGCACTGTTGACCAACCTTGAACCGCATGATGTGTTGTTTATCGATGAAATCCACCGATTATCGCCCGTGGTGGAAGAGGTGCTCTATCCCGCGATGGAAGATTATCAACTGGATATCATGATCGGTGAGGGACCCGCTGCGCGTTCGATTAAACTCGATCTTCCTCCGTTTACCCTGATTGGCGCGACGACCCGTGCTGGCTCTTTGACGTCACCACTGCGCGATCGTTTTGGTATTGTGCAACGGCTCGAATTCTACAAGGTCGAGGATTTACAGCATATTGTCGGCCGCAGCGCGGCATGCCTTGGGCTGAATCTTACCGATGAGGGGGCGTTAGAAGTGGCTCGACGCTCTCGCGGCACACCACGTATTGCCAACCGTTTGCTGCGACGGGTCCGTGATTACTCAGAGGTAAAATCGAGTGGAGCCATCAATGCCGAAACTGCGAGGCTGGCGTTGGATATGCTGGCGGTAGACACGGAAGGCTTCGATTATATGGATCGTAAACTGCTGCTGGCCATCATCGATAAATTTACCGGTGGGCCGGTGGGTCTGGATAATCTGGCGGCGGCCATTGGTGAAGAGCGGGAAACCATTGAAGATGTGCTAGAGCCTTACCTGATTCAGCAGGGCTTTATTCAGCGTACTCCGCGCGGACGTATTGCCACCGCGCACGCGTATCGCCATTTCGGTATCGATAGAACCTGACCCGCCTTCAGGCGGGTTGTTTGCGAATCAGACTCAGCATAAACAGAAACGAGGCGCTGAGCACCACAGAAGGACCCGCTGGGGTGTTGTAAAAGGCGGAGAAGATCAGGCCGTCGGTCACGGCGAGCATCCCCAGTACCACCGCCAACCCCGCCATCTGCTCCGGCGTGCGCGCAAAACGGCACGCGGTGGCGGCAGGAATGATCAGCAATGAAGTGATGATCAGCGCACCGACAAATTTCATTGCCAGCCCGATGGTCAAGGCGGTTACCAGCATCAGGATTAAACGGGTGTGCTGTAAATTGACACCGTCTACGTATGCCAACTCCTGGTTGATGGTCATGGAAAGCAATGAACGCCATTGCCAGCACATGATGGCAATCACCACCAGCACGCCCGGTCCAATCAACCACAAATCCTGCGTCGTTACCGACAGCAAATCACCAAATAGGTAGGCCATCAAATCAACACGAATGTTGTTCATCAGGCTAACCACCACCAGTCCTAACGACAGCGAGCTGTGCGCCATGATGCCAAGCAGCGTGTCGATGGCAAGATACGGGCGTCGTTCAAGCCACACCAATCCCAGTGCCAGCAGCAGTGTTACCAGAATCACAGAGTAATAGACGTTGATATCCAGCAGAAAACCGATGGCAACACCCATCAGAGAGGCATGGGCCAGCGTATCACCGAAGTAAGACATACGTCGCCAGACCACGAGCGAACCGAGCGGACCCGCCGCGCATGCGAGAAAAATACCGGCCAGCCAACCGGGGAGCAAAATGTCAATCATGCGTCGTTGCTGCCCTGTCGTTTTAAAATAATGCGTCCATTTAAATCGTGACGATGATTATGGTGGCGGCGATATACCGCCAGTTGCTCTGCGCCACGCGGGCCGAACATGGCGAGAAATTGAGGATGCAGAGAGACGACCTCTGGCGCACCGGAACAGCACACATGCTGATTCAGGCACAGTACTTCGTCGGTTTTAGCCATCACCAAGTGCAAGCCGTGCGAAACCATCAATACGCCGCAGTTAAACTCCTGCCGCAACTGGTTGATAAGGTCGTACACTGCCAATTGTCCGTTGACATCCACCCCCTGTGTCGGCTCGTCCAACACCAGCAATTGGGGCTGATTGAGTAGCGCACGTGCCAGCAACACCCGCTGTGTCTCGCCACCCGAGAGCTTTTGCATCGGTTGATCCAACAAACGAGCGGCCTGTACTCGCTTGAGCGCAGGCAAAATATCCTGTTGCTTAACGCCAGGACGTAACCGCATAAAGCGACCCACGGCCAAGGGCAGGGTAACATCCAGATGCAGTTTTTGTGGCACGTAGCCAATGCGTAAATTCGGTTGCTTGTGCAGGGTGCCTGCCGTGGGCGACAGCAGTCCGAGCACCACGCGTACCAGCGTGGATTTTCCTGCGCCATTGGGCCCAAGCAGCGTGAGAATGCGGCCCGATTGCAGGTTTAGCGAAATGTCGCTAAGCACGTTACGTTCACCAAAGGCGACGGAAATGCGATCGAGCGAAACGAATGTAGACATAAAATTTAGTTTGCATAGTGTCTGTGACGTTATAATATTACAAAATTAACGGTAAATGAATGAGAAAACACGGATGCCAGCCAGCTTCACACCGAAAAAATCGCCAAATGAACAAAAATTGAAAGCCCTGTTTGTCGCGGGTGCACTATTCTTTGCGGGTATCACTGTTTCTTTGCGGGTATCACTGTTGAAAGTGCTCAGGTGGCGGTCGTTATTTCCGTTCGTCCTCTCGGGTTCATCGCGGCGGCCATCGCCGATGAGGTAACGCCAACGGAGGTGCTATTGCCGGATGGCGCATCTCCTCACGATTATGCCCTGCGCCCGAGCGATGTCCAGCGTTTACAGTCGGCAGAGCTGGTTATTTAGGTTGGGCCGGAAATGGAAGCCTTTTTAACCAAGCCGCTGGCATCCCATTCCGCCGCACCACAGATTTCGTTGGCAAGCTTGCCTGCCATTCAGAGCGCGCTGATAAAAGAGAGTGAGCATCACGAGGATGAGCATGCTGAAGCGGAAGAGCACGAGCATCATGACGCCGCAGATCATGATGACACCGATCATCAACACGAGCATGAACACGCGCATGGAAATGCTGATGCTCACCACGACCATGGCGCAAATGATGACGCAGACGCCCACGAAGGGCATCATCACGGCGAGTACAATATGCACATTTGGCTGTCCCCGGAGATGGCAAAACAGACTGCAATCGCAATTCATGCAAAATTATTGGAACTAATGCCACAAAAGAAAGACAAACTAGACGCGAATCTGCTTAATTTTACAGATCAACTCGCGCAGACAGAAGAAAAAGTTATTAATATGCTGGCACCTGTCAAGGGGAAGGGCTACTTCGTGTTTCACGATGCCTATGGCTATTTTGAGAAGCATTTCGGGTTAAGCCCGCTAGGCTATTTCACTATCAACCCAGCCATTCAACCCGGTGCACAGCGTTTACACCAGATACGAACACAACTGGTTGAGCAGAAGGCTGTATGTGTCTTTGCTGAGCCACAATTCAGGCCAACGGTTATCAACGCTGTTGCCAAAGGTACGGATGTACGCACTGGCGTACTGGATCCATTGGGAAGCAACATTGCACTAAGTAAGGACAGTTATGCCGAGTTTCTGTTACAGCTGTCCGATCAGTATAGCCGCTGCCTGGAGAAGAGATCATGAGGATGCCGATAAGTGCAGCAGATAGTCCGAACTATCGCTATAGCGTATAACAACTTGCCGCGACCCCATCGCATAATGCTGGGGTCGTTGAGTGTCATCACCCTGGCTGTCGCCGTTTGGCGGCCTGTTGTCTATCCCCCCGCTGATGATACGCCTGTTACCGTCAAAGAAGCCCCGATTAACACTGTTCTCACACCCATTCAAACCGTTACGCAACCACAGACGCTCGCGCCTGAGGCTAGTGAGCCGATGGATAGCGAAAGCATAGAGCAACCGACGCCGCCAGTGGCGATTCCAGCGGATGAGCTGGGTACTACCGGCAGTGATGACAGCAGTGTGCATGAATATGTGGTGTCGACGGGTGATACGCTGAGCAGTATTTTAACCCAGTACGGCATTGATATGGTTGACGTGTCGCTGCTGGCTGATAAACACGACGACCTGCGTAATCTCAAAATCGGGCAGCAACTCTCCTGGGCGGTCAACGATGACGGTGAGTTGCAGAGCCTGACATGGCAGATTTCGCGCCGAGAAACCCGTATCTACGAGCGCGGTGATAACGGTTTTAAAGAACGTGTTGAGATGCAGAAAGGGGAGTGGCACAACCGCGTTATCAACGGCCGCCTGAGTGGCAGTTTTGTGCAGAGCGCCAAAGCGGCGGGGTTGACTGACATTGAAGTCAGTGCGGTGATCAAGGCGCTGCAATGGCAACTCGATTTCCGCAAACTGCACAAAGACGATAATTTCTCGGTATTGCTGTCTCGGGAAATTCTCGATGGCCGCAGTGAACAGAGCGAATTGATCGGTGTTCGTCTTAACACTGGCGATAAGGATTACTTTGCTATCCGCGCGGCAGACGGCAAGTTCTACGATCGGGAAGGGTCAGGGTTAACCCGTGGCTTCATGCGTTTCCCTACCATGAAGCAATTCCGCGTCTCTTCGAATTTTAATCCGCGTCGTCTCAATCCGGTCACCGGGCGAGTGACGCCGCACCGTGGTGTGGATTTTTCCATGCCAGTAGGGACTCCGGTGCTGTCGGTTGGGGATGGTGAAGTGGTAGCCGCATCGCGCGGGCCGGATACTGGCAACTTCGTTGAGATCCGTCACGGGCTCCAATATACCACGCGCTATATGCACTTAAATCGCCTGCTGGTGAAACCCGGACAGAAAGTGAAACGCGGAGATCGTATTGCGCTCTCAGGCAATACCGGACGCTCAACTGGCCCACATTTGCACTATGAGTTCTGGATCAACCAGCAAGCGGTGAACCCGTTGACGGCGAAACTACCGCGCTCGGAAGGGTTGGCGGGTCAGGAGCGTCGCGAGTATCTGTCGCAGGTCAGAGAGGTGACTCCGCTGCTCAAGTTTGATTAATATCTGGCATTGTTAATCTTCAGCCGACAGCTTGCTGTCGGCTGTTTTATTTATACCCGTCATGCGTTTATAGGTAAGATGATTGCAAAACCTGACCGGACAATTATCATTACCCTATGTTGTATATGAAGAGTTAAGGCATGAATACAGAGAAAAAAAATAGCGCTGAGTTTATCCCCGAGTTTAAACGCGAATTTTATCTACCGCGTTATTGGGGAGTCTGGCTAGCCACAGGAGCCATGGCGGCAACCGCTTATGTACCCGCTCGCTGGCGCGACCCGGTTTTAGGACAGTTGGGCAAACTGGTAGGACGGTTTGCCAAAGGCGCGAGAAGACGAGCCAGAATCAATCTGCTCTATTGTTTTCCTGAACTGTCGGAATCGAAGCGGGAAGCGATTATCGACAGGATGTTTGCTACCGCACCGCAGGCGATGGTGATGATGGCCGAGGTGGCGGTTCGTGGTCCGGCTTATGTGCAGAAAAAACTGCGCTGGCACAGTTGGGAAACCGTCGAAGCGCTTCAGCAGCAAGAGCGCAATATCATCTTTTTGGTGCCTCATGGGTGGGGCGTTGATATTCCCGCCATGCTGATCTCTGCCAAAGGCCAAAAAATTGCGGCAATGATGCATAATCAAAAAAATCCGCTGGTGGATTATCTGTGGAACAGCGCACGCCTTTGTACTAATGGTCGAGTTCATGCCCGAAATGATGGCATCAAGCCTTTTGTGAGCTCAATTCGTAATGGTTACTGGGGCTATTATCTGCCCGATCAGGATCACGGTCCTGAACACAGCGAATTTGTTGATTTTTTTGCCACCTACAAAGCTACCTTACCCGCTATCGGTCGTTTGATGAAGGTCTGTAAAGCCTCCGTGGTACCGCTGTTTCCGGTGTATAACGCCGCAGAAGGGGTACTGGATGTGGTGATCCGTCCTCCAATGGATGATTTACTTGAGGCGGATGACGTCCAGATTGCACGCCGGATGAATGAAGAAGTCGAACAATTGGTCAGCCCGAACCCGGAGCAGTACACCTGGATTTTGAAGCTGTTGAAAACCCGCAAACTGGGTGAGACAGAACCCTACTGCCGGGACGATCTCTTTCGCGACTAAGTTGCTCTCTAGACAACGCAACGGTAACAGGCGCCAGCCTGTTACCGAGTATGCTGTATTACCCTCTGCTGTCCCTCTTGGTACCCACCGCTAAATTACATGTTTTTTTAATTATAATAAAAATATTTTAACGTAACCATCAAGTGTATCAATAACATGTCGATAACCTTAACGCATTGAGCGTTACACAACTATGGACAATCACGGCCCGCAGGTAGACTTGCGCGGTTTCCACGCAAGGAAGCATGAATTTGGTTCACCCCGATGAACCCCTAATCATTACCTTTCCAGGGCAAATATTATGAATTTTATCCGCGATGCCAAAATAAGAACCATCCTGTTGCTTATCCTGATCCTGTTTTGCTTGCTGTGGGGCTGTGTTTCGGGCGTTCGCTCTCTACTCGCTTAGCCAGCTTAACGATGAAATTGATCTCACCAACGTACAGCAAATCAACGGCGACATTATCAATGGTGCCATCGGTCAATATTACCGTGCGAAAAGCGCATTGGATCGCGCCGCTGAAGCGAAAACCAGTAACAACCCAACGTTACTCGCTACTGAATTGCGCACGGCAGAGGAAGAGTTGGCCCGTTTAAAACTGGGCCTGGACACTTTTAAGGTGACCGATCACGCCAATATCAATAACGCGACGGTAGATGAAATCTATAAAAGCTCCTATCGGCTGTATAGTCAGGCCATGGTTCCGATGTATGAGGCGTTGAAAGGCGAGCGTGCGGATACCTTTCAACAGATTTCCAGTGGCGCTTATCGCGAACTGCGTCTTGATTTCACGACGGCTATCGACAAATAAAACGCGGTTATCGCTGATTTGAAAGAGCAGGCACAGAAGCGCATTAGCGGTTGGGTGTAGTGGTGCAAACGTATCCTGATTGCCGCACTGACCATAGGCGCGGTAATTGTGGTGTTGACCGATCGCTATCTGGCGGCGTTCGTGGTTCGTCCGTTGGAGCGCATTCAGCAGCACCTGGAAGTATTGGCTGAGGGCATTTTGCATACGCCTTTGGAGCAGATGGGGAAAAACTGTGTTGGCAGGTTGGCTCCTTTCGTTCAGCAAATGCAGAACAACTGGGTGAAGACCGTATCGGATATTCGCGGTAGTGCAGAAGAAATTTATCGCAGCGCCGGGGAAATTGCGTCGGGCAACACCAATCTTTCATCGCGTACCGAAGAGCAGGCATCAGCGTTAGAGCAAACGGCTGCCAGCATGGAGCAGTTGAGCGCAGTGGTGAAACAAAATGCGGATAACGCCAATCAGGCCAGTCTGGTCGCGAAGAATGCTTCGCAGACTGCAAATGAAGGCGGTGATATCGTTAACGGTGTGATCAAAACCATGAGCACGATCAGCAGCAGCTCGCAAAAAATTGCTGATATCATTTCCGTGATTAACGGCATTGCCTTCCAGACCAACATCCTGGCGCTGAATGCGGCCGTTGAAGCCGCACGCGCAGGCGAACAAGGGCGATGTTTTGCTGTAGTGGCAGGAGAGGTGCGTAACCTGGCCCAGCGCAGCGCTCAGGGGGCGAAAGAGATTGAAACGCTGATCGATGAATCCGTCAATAATGTCAAAATTGGCTCGGATCAGGTGGCGCTGGCAGGTAGCGCAATAGAGAATATCGTCAAAGCGGTGACCAGTGTAACGGACATCATGGGTGAGATTGCTTCTGCATCGAGCGAACAGAGCAAAGGGATTAGCCAGGTAGGGCAAGGCCGTGGTGGAAATGGATAGCGTGACACAGCAGAACGCGGCGTTGGTTGAACAATCGGCTTCCGCTTCTGCTTCGCTGGAAGAGCAGGCACGTTATCTCAATCAGATCGTTTCTATCTTCCAATTGGCGACGGTGGGATCAGTGCCAAAAGCTGTGACGGTACGCAAACCGGTAGCCGCCAGCCCAGTGCCGGTATTAGCTGCGCAAAAACCTGCCCCCAAAATTGGGAAACGTTTTAAACGCAGCCGTTCGCAGTAAAAAAGTAATAAGAAATAGAGTGCCAGCCCCGTCGTCCTCGGTGGAAATAACAAACTCGCATCCGTCATCCTCGGCGAAAGTCGGGGATCTCTGTCAGAAAGAACGCGTTTCCCTTGTGCGAGATTCCTGCCTTCGCAGGAATGACGATGGTGGGCGGGGATGACTGGAAGTAGGCGGAAACAACTGTTTTAGATAAGTTTGTTACCAAAATAAAAGCCCCTGATTCAGGGGCTAATGAGATGGTCACCCCCACCCTGTAGTGGTACGCTGACAGGGTGTTTTTCTTTCAGGAGAGGCCATCATGGAAAATGTTGCACTTATTGGTATCT
>NZ_PEHF01000008.1 GCF_015762685.1 Candidatus Symbiopectobacterium sp. 'North America'
CTCTCCTGAAAGAAAAACACCCTGTCAGCGTACCGCTACAGGGTGGGGGTGACCATCTCATTAGCCCCTTCAACGAGGGGCTTTTTTTAAACGATCGGTGATTGCCGGAAAAGAGGCTGCGCGCTGACGAAAAAAGGGGTCAGCAGCGTGATAAATACAGCATGTGGTGATGCAAGCGCACATGGTTCCTCCTGGCAAATTGTGGCGCATTATACGCGCGCGATTTGCTATTTCAAGCGCTAATTTATGCGCAATAATCGCATTTTTAGGTATTGGCAATCGGTTGCTTAGAGAAAACCTTACGCGTTCAGCCAATGAAAATAAAGGGGATAGGTAGCACTTTTGCCACTGTAGACTAGCGGGAATGCCTATGGCGGAGTATAAAGTTCGCTAAAACGACGTTTTACTTTTCACGAGAGGACTTACTATGATCACCGGGAATATCCACCAGCTTGAATTGGTTCCTTATCTGCCTGCCAAACAGCGCGAAGCGATCGAGTACGTAAAAGCCAACATTACGGTCGATACTCCGCTGGGCAAGCACGATGTCGATGGCAACAACGTGTTTGTGCTGGTTTCCAATGACAGCACTGAAGCGTTTGAACAACGTCGCGCCGAATACCATGCCAAATATCTGGATATTCAGATTGTGCTCAACGGCGTTGAAGGTATGACCTTCAGTAATCTGCCTGCGGGTACGCCTGACACGGACTGGTTGGCGGATAAAGACATCGCATTTTTGTCTGCCGGTGAGCAGGAAAAAACTTTTTTCATGCAAAATTTTGATTTTGTTGTCTTATTCCCGAGCGAAGTGCACAAGCCGCTGTGTGCCGTGGGTGAACCTGTACGCGTGCGCAAAGCCGTCGTGAAGATCGACGCTTCACTGGTGCTGTAATCTTGCTACCGCGCGCGACGCCGAAGACGTTCGGTGCCGCGCACGGCGCGCCATCGGGATAATTGATCTCCCTTCATATATTTATATATAATCACCTACACAGATATTAATATCGTCCCGTTCAGCGATGCAGCGGTTTGTGCTTATCGCGTAATGATGGGGAGCGCGGTTGTGCTGCCTCCTCGCTGACAGTTGATGATGGCCTCGCCGTGACTGCGCGCGCCCTAAGGAAGGAGTTAACATGGTTACGATACTGGATGTGGCGAAAAAGGCGGGCGTCTCTAAAGCGACGGTATCTCGCGTACTTAACGGCAAAAACGTGGTACGTGAAGATATGCGGCAGCGCGTGTTTCGCGCCATCGATGAAACCGGATTCAGTCCAAACCTGCTTGCCCACCAGTTAGCCACCCGCAAAACCAACTCGATTGGTTTGGTGATCACCAACTCTCTGTATCAGGGACCGTTTTTTTCGGAAATGACCTATCAGGCAGCGTCATGCAGTGAAAAGCATCAGCGCCAGTTGATTCTGGCGGATGGCAAAAACAGTGCGCAGGATGAGCGCAATGCCATCGGTATGTTGCTGGCACTGCGTTGCGAAGCCATTATTGTGTATCCCAAATTCTTATCGGCAGAGGAGTTGGAAACGCTGATCGAGCAGCACGAGACGCCGATCATCGTGATTAACCGTAAGCTACCCCATCACCAGAATCACGCGGTCTATATCGAGCACTACCATAGCAGTCAGCTGATGACTCAATATCTGCTCGATCAGGGGCATACGCGCATCGCTTTTATTGCCGGGCTGCCTGGACCCCCTTCTGGTGAACAGCGGCTTGCCGGATTCCTTGATACGCTGAAAGCGGCGGGTATCGCACATGATGAGGCGCTACGTCTGGAGGGGGACTGGACGCCGGAGAGCGGCTATCGCGCCGCCCAAACGCTGCTGGCGCGCAATGTGGACGTCACCTGTGTGCTAGCGGCCAATGACGATATGGCGATTGGTGCAGCGAAGGTGTTTTTCGATGCCGGAAAGCGGGTGCCGCAAGATATGTCGTTGGCGGGGTTCGATGACATGCTGATTGGGTGCTACTTTTCTCCCGCCTTAACCACGGTGCATGTGCCGATTGTTGCCATGATTCAGGATGCGATTGGTCGCCTGGTGGCGGCGTCACAAGGCGATGCCATGCCGACACCGCCTTGCCATCATCAAGGTCGCTTGGTTATCCGAGAGTCCGTCGCCAGGCGCTGAGCATGGCGCACAGCGCGGCCCTTATTCCTGGCCGAGCGTGGCGACCATCACCGCTTTGATGGTGTGCATGCGGTTTTCTGCCTGATCGAATACAATGCTGTGCGCTGACTCAAACACCTCGTCGGTCACTTCCATGCCGCCGTGCAAACCGTACTGCTCGGCCATCTGCTTGCCGGTGGTGGTTTGATCGTCATGGAACGCGGGCAGGCAGTGCAGGAATTTCACCTGCGGGTTGCCGGTGGCGGCGAGCATCGCCATATTAACCTGATAGGGTTTTAGCAGCGCAATCCACTCCTGCCACACCTCTTTGGCCTCTCCCATGGAAACCCATACATCGGTGTAGATGAAATCCGCACCGGCCACGCCTGCGGAGATATCTTCTGTCAGCGTGATTTTTCCGCCAGTCAGCTCGGCAGCTGCTCGGCATTCGGCCACCAGGTTGGCATCAGGCCAGCAGGCTTTGGGGGCGACCAGACGCAGATCCAAACCGGTCAACGCAGCGGCTTCCAGCATGGTATTACCCATGTTGTTGCGCGCATCGCCTGCGTAGACCAGTGTCATGTCGTTGAAAGCGCGCTCAGGCAGATGCTCCTGCATGGTCAGTAAGTCCGCCAGCAGCTGTGTGGGGTGGAATTCGTTGGTCAGCTCATTCCACACCGGTACACTAGCGTACTCCGCCAGCATTTCCACCAGCGCCTGACCGTAACCACGGTATTGGATGCCATCATAAATTCTGCCCAGTACGCGGGCGGTATCCTTCATCGACTCTTTATGGCCGATCTGGCTACCGCTCGGGCCGAGATACGTGACGCGTGCTCCCTGATCGTATGCAGCAACTTCGAAAGAGCAACGAGTGTGGGTCGAATCTTTTTCGAAGATGAGTGCGATATTTTTATTTTGCAGGTAGCGTTTTTCTGTGCCGTTTTTTTTGTCGGCTTTCAGTTGGGCAGATAAGCTTAACAGTGCGCCGATCTCAGCCGGGGTAAAATCCATTAATCTTAAGAAGTGACGCTGGTGAAACGAGTTCATTGCAGTTATCTCCATGTGGCTCAACGCTGTTGGTTGAATTAAAATTCACTTTATATGTGTAATTATTCAATTTCAAGGGGTGGCATCAAACTTTATGGTGGAGAGGGCGTCGGGGGTGTGGGAGAATACGGCAATAACGTAGAGATTAACGGGGGACAGACACATGGCAAACCGCGATTTACTGGACGAACAACGGGAAGAAACGCGCCTAATCATCGAAGAACTGCTGGATGATGGTAGCGATCCGGACGCACTGTACACGATCGAACACCACTTTTCGGCGGAAAACTTCGACGCGTTGGAAAAGGTCGCTGTTGATGCCTTTAAAATGGGCTATGAAGTGACGGATGCGGAAGAGTTGGAAGTGGAAGAGGGCAAACTGCTGATGTGCTGCGATGCCATCAGCGAAGTGGCACTCAATGCTGAGCTGATTGATGAGCAGGTCGAGCAGTTAATCGAACTAGCTGCACGCCACAACGTCAATTACGACGGGTGGGGCACTTACTTCGAAGATCCAGATGGTGAAGACGGTGAAGACGACGATTTTTATGATGAGGACGATGACGGCAAACGTCATTAATGCCTCAGGGCATCATCGGCATGCCGAAGTGACCTTCGGCATGCTGTTTTAGAGTTGTTTGAGCATAGTGACTTCACAGTCTCCGTGGCCGGTGTTGCCCATCGCGTGCGAAATGTGTTCAAACCCCAGTTTGCGATACAGAGCAATCGCCTGCGTCAATGTGCTGGTGGTTTCCAGATAGCAGCGCCGGAATACTTTCTGGCGGGCAAAATCGAGCGCTTGCAGCGCCAGTTGGCGCGCCAACCCTTTACCACGCAAGACCGGCAAAAAGTACATCTTTTGCAGTTCACACACGTCCGCTTCCCCCTCCTGCAAGGGAGCGATACCGCCGCCACCGACCACTTCGCCGTCGTATCCAATGACCCAATAAGCGCTATTCGGCTGATTATAAAACTGAAAGAGGTTATCCAGGTTGGGGTCAGAAACGGTATATCCCTTATCTGCCGTCAGGCCAAATTCCGCAGACACACGGCGGATCACTGCCGCAATGGCAGCATTGTCCTGTGCGGTAATGGGGCACATCAGCAAAGAAAGGGAAAGGGCGATAGTCATGGTGCTTACTCTTACTGATAGGGGCTAATTACATTTTCTTACGCTGTAATAGCATTGAACGGGGTTTTTGTGCAATACCGGATTAACAGGCGTTGGCCACGCGCAGCCTCACAACGATTCAATCCCTTATGTTGATTTTTTGTCCGCTTATTTTTTCTTGTCTAATGGATTAGGCACAGTTATCGTACGGATATGGCCGTTTTGCACGTTATTTAATCATAACATGATGATTATTGCTCGATTCTGTAGGATGCGCCAGAAATTTACCTTATGACAATATATTATTGTTATTTAATGGTTAGTCTGCAATCTATGTTGTGGTGTGACCTGGGACACATTATTATTGAAATCCATTTACCCTTATGGATGACGAGTAGTATGGCCCATCGCATGTTGTCAGGTTGGATTAGCCTGTTTTTACTGTTTTTATCTCATCTCGCTTACGCACAACCCTTGCAGCCTCAGGAAGGCGACTGGCGGCCTGCCGAGTTCCGTTTTCATACCGGTGAAACGCGTAACGACCTCCGTCTGCACTATTACATGTTGGGTGACCGCAATAAGCCTGCGGTGCTGTTGCTGCACTGCACCAACCAGCCGGTGAGCGCACTGCTGGCGGACGGATTTGGCGGTGAGCTGTTTGGGCCGGGCCAACCGCTGGATGTGACGAAACACTTTATTATCATTCCCGAAAGTATCGGATCGGGAAAATCCTCCAAACCTTCTGACGGTTTGCGCACGCAATTTCCGCAATATAACTACGATGATATGGTGCTGGCACAATATCGACTGGTGACGGAAGCGTTGGGTATCAAACATTTGCGTCTGGTTATGGGCTACTCCATGGGGGGAATGCATACCTGGCTGTGGGGGCAAAAATACCCGGGCATGATGGATGCGCTGGTGCCGATGGTATCACAACCCAATGCGCTGTCAGGTCGTAACTGGATGCTGCGCCGCATGTTGATCGAATCCATCAAACGCGATCCGGCCTGGAAAAACGGTGATTATCAGACTCAGCCACCGGCATTGCAGACCGCCAATATCATGTTCAGTATCGCCACAACGGGCGGCACCCTAGCTTACCAGAGTAAAGCACCAACGCGTGAGCTGGCGGATAAGATGGTGGATGCGCGATTGGCGGCTCCTGTGACCAGTGATGCCAATGACTTCATCTATATCTGGAATTCCTCTGCGGATTACAACGCGATGCCCGGTTTGGAACGCATCAAGGCACCGATGCTGGTCATCAACTCTGCGGATGATGAACGTAATCCGTTGGAAATTGGCTCGCTGGAACCGGCGTTGAAGAAGGTCAAACAGGCATCACTGTTCTTGATTCCGGCTAGTACAGAAACCATTGGCCACGCAACCATGATGTCCGCCCGTTTCTATCGCACTGCGCTGGGTGAATTCCTGGCGAAAGCTCCTTTCCATAAATAACTGCGGTTTTTCTTCCGGGCAGGCGCCTCAACGCTGAAGCGCTTGCCTGGCTTGCTCTTGATGAACAATCACTAGGGACGATGTATGTTTCGTAAGATAAAGATCCGCACGACGCTCAGCATCATGGTCTTATCGTTGACAGCGCTGTTGCTGTTTGTCGGAATGCTGGGGCTGTTTGCTGCCCAATCAGGGAACCACCCCTTCGCCAGAGTGGATAAAGAGGTGTTGCCCGGCCTGGTCGCATTGAATGAAAGTTCGGAATTACTGCTGCACGCGCGTCTCGATCTGCGCTTGTATGAATCGCTGATGAGCAACGGTTCGCAGGATGCGGCAACGGTGGCATTAAAACGCGCCAAAGGGAAAATCGACGGTGCCAATGAAAAATGGCAGGAGTATTTGACCTATCCGCAGGCGGAGCAAGAAAAAGCGATTTCCGCCGAGATTGCCAGCAAGCGTGAAACCTTGATGACCACCTTTATCACCCCGGCGCTTGCCGTGCTGGAAGCGGGAAATCTGGATGAATATCGCCAGCGCGTGGGTAAATCCACCACACTCTATGCCGATTTTGATGCCGCTTCCAAGAAACTGGTGCAGTTTAAGCGTCAGAACATCGACGATGCCTACATCGCCTCCAACGCCAGCATTAACCGTATGGAGATTATGCTGACGGTAGCGATTACGCTGGCGCTGGTATTGGCGCTGGTATTGGCGCTGCTCTCCTGGCTGGTGATGACGCAACTGGTCGTCAAACCATTGAATCAGGCCATTGGCGTATTCGATCGCATTGCACAAGGCGATCTGCGAGCTCGTTTTGAAATGCAGGGCAAAAATGAGATCGCGCAGCTGTTTGGTGCCGCGCAGCGTATGCGTGACGGGTTAGAGAATATGGTGCGCGTGGTGCGTAACGGTACTGACGCGATCGGGATTGGCGTGGGCGAAATTGCGTCCGGCAATATCGATCTCTCCAGTCGCACAGAGCAGCAGGCGGCATCGCTGGATGAAACGGCATCGAGCATGGAGCAGATCCTCTCGACAGTCAGCAACAACGAAGATAACACGCGCAAGGCAAACGATTTGGCGCAGAAGGCCTCGGCCTCGGCGGCGCGTGGCGGCGGTGTGGTTTCCGAAGTGGTGGATACCATGCGTACTATTCAGCGCAGTTCCGCCAAGATCTCCGATATTGTTGGGGTTATCGACGGCATTGCATTCCAAACCAACCTGCTGGCGCTTAATGCCGCAGTAGAAGCCGCACGCGCCGGAGAGCAGGGCAAAGGGTTCGCGGTGGTAGCTACCGAAGTGCGCACTCTGGCGCAGCGCAGCGCCACGGCAGCCAAGGAAATTGGCTCAATGATTGATAACTCGCTGACTAACATTCAGCAAGGCGCTGGCCTGGTGGAAGTGGCTCGAAAAACCATGAGCGAAGTGCTTGATGACGTCAGGAAAGTGGCGGACATCATGGATGAAATCATGATGGCATCCGGTGAGCAGAGCCGGGGGATTTCGCAAATCAATATCGCCATTAATCAAATGGATGGTGTGACGCAGCAGAACGCCGGGCTGGTAGCCGAAGTGGCAACCGCGGCAGGATCGTTGCAGGAACAGGTTTCTCACTTGCAGCATGCTATCGCCAGTTTTCAGCTGGATGATGGGCATGTATCCGAGAATGGGCTGCTCCCAGCGGTATCGCCTGTGGCACTGGTGGGCGTGCGTTAATCGGTAAACCATACAGGCTCCTTATTGGCGGAGCCTGTTTTTAATCAATATAAAATATTTACCCTGCTAACTAAATAACCCTATTAGACGCATGCATTTTCCCGCGCGATAATATTGTCTCTTTTCCGGATTTATCAAATTTATCGCAGTGCATAATTCATCTTTATATCGATGCATTTATCAAATGCAAAAAAAGTTTATTTTTTCTATTTTGCGTGTTCAAATCAGATGCTTTTATTATATCGCATCAATAAACTTGACTTATTTTAATTTTTTTGGATTTTTCCACTTCTTTTAGGATGAAAGTGTTATGAGTGACAATATCTCGCAAGGGAACGGCAAACATGCCGTGGTTTTTCATAGGAAATCGGGAGAATATTTTTTAATCTGGCTGGTCAATGCGCTATTAACCACCATCACCCTGAGTATTTATTTTGCCTGGGCAACGGTACGCACCCGTCGTTATTTTTATGGTAATACCGAGATTAATGGCGATCGTTTTGATTATCACGCCGAGCCCATCCAGATCCTGAAAGGGCGCATCATCGTGATTGGTGCGCTGGTACTGCTGTATATTTTGCTGTTGTTTGTACCTTTGGTCGGGTTGGCGGTATTGATGGTGTTTACCGCGCTGCTGCCGATGCTGATTATTCGGAACTGGCGCTATAACGCCATTATGACCAGTTATCGCGGCGTGCGTTTTAACTATTTGGGCAGCGTAAAACGTGGCTATTGGACGTTTTTGGCGGTTCCGTTATTAATGGTAGCGTTGCTGGTGCTGTTAATGACCACTGTCGGCAGTTTTTCTTCCTTTATCAGCAATGCGACCCCGCTAATTGTGGCTGCACTGCTTTACATCCCCGCGTTGATTGCGCTGGGTGGCGTGATGAAGTATATGATTGCCGATCTTTATGTGAATAACCTGAGGTTTGGCACCGCGGCCTTTAATGCAGCAATCAGTAAAGCGGCATTTATTAAAATTGCTTTTTGCAGCCTGCTGGCTTTTCTTCCCTTCCTGATATGGACGCTGTGGTTTTCAGGGGCTGTACTGCTTTCAATCATGGAATATGTACAAACGGGTGGACATATCACGCATCGCGTGCACTACACGTCACCCTATGAAGACATCTTCAAACTGATCGCGGCGTATGTGTCGTTGATTATTGGCGGTTTGGTTGCCAAGTGCTATATCGTGGTGGCGGAACGCAACTATATCTTTGGTAATACCACGCTCAGTGACAACGTGCAGGTGCACTCTAACGTGAAATTGGGCGCTTACCTGATGCTATTATTCACCAATACACTGATTACACTATTTTCTTTGGGGCTAGCCGCACCGGTAGCACAGGTGCGCTACGCGCGCTTTATGGCGAATGCCACGCAAGTGAGCGGTGACATTTCTCTGCTGAACGTGCAGGCGCACGGTGATACCGCGCGTTCGGCGGTGGCGGAAGAGGCTATCAGCGCGCTGGATCTTAACGTGGGCATCTAAGGCGACCTGATGATTATCGAGGGATACTATCAGTATCCGGGGCGTGCCGCTTGGCGAGCTGGATGCCTCATTGGTACTGGCACGCCACGACGCGTCTTCACAGGCGTTTATGCTAGCGCACGTTGAGGTCTCGCAAGCGTTAGGGTCAATACCGCTGACGTTGACCTTCCCTGATGGCGGGCGCTTTCGTCCTGCTGATGATGCCGTGTTTCGTGCCTGGGTTGCGCAGCATAAGTCTCCTGGCCTGGTGTATCGGCTGGAGAAGTACAAACGGGGCGCGCTGTTTGCCCTGCTGGCGACGGTGTTGGTGGCGCTGAGCTATGTGTATGTGGTGCTACCCTGGCTGAGTGCCAAAGTTGCGTTGCATATCCCCACTGCTGTAGAGCAGCAGCTCGGTGAGCATACGCTTGCTTTGCTGGAGCGAACCGAGCTAGCGCCGTCAACCCTTCCTGAAGCGCGGCAGCAAGAGTTGCAGCGCTTGTTTGAGCAGGCGCAACCGCCGGAAATGCGTCAGGCGCGCACCCCGCAGCGCCTGCGCCTGATGAGTGCACCGGACATTGGCCCAAATGCGTTTATGCTGGCAGATGGCACGCTGATCGTCAGCGATGAGCTGGTTAAGCTGTCGCGCCACGATGATGGTCTGGTTGCTGTAATGCTGCATGAAATGGCGCACCATGCTTACCGTCACCCAATGCGCATGCTGGTGCGTTCCTCATTGGTATCATTGACGTTTATGTGGATCACCGGTGATGTCAGCGGCGTGGGGGATACCCTGCTACAGTCCGCAGCCTTCGTGAATGAGCTGCAATTCTCTCGTGACATGGAGCGTGAAGCCGATGCGTGGGCGATAGCGGAAATGCAGCGGCAGGGGCGTTCGCTTCAGGCGATGCAGGACGCCTATCAGCAATTGATGGCGGCATCAGAAAAAGAGCACCACCTTGGGCGCGTTATGCCGGATTGGCTCAGCACGCATCCCGAAATGCAACAGCGTCTTGATGCCATCAAGGCACAAGACCCCTCTGTCATCCTCGGCGAAAGCCGAGGATCTCTGTGAGAATAAACGTGTTTCTTCTTCAAGGGATTCCCGCCTGCGCGGGAATGACGGTGGGAGCAGCTGATAACAACGACACTTTACCCCCCCTCTGTCATCCTCGGCGAAAGCCTGGGATCTCTGTGAGAATAAACGCGTTTCTTCTGCAAAGGATTCCCGCATTCGCGGGAATGACGGTGGGAACTGGGCCGTTTGTCAGCAACCTCAAGCCCGGACTTGGTGGTCCGGGCTTTTTATTCGCACAAGATACTTATGGATTACAGTGCGGCAATGGTGGCCTGCTGTTCCAACAGTTTGGCTTTCGCTATCGCATAGCCGTCACGTTTTTCACGCTCTTTGGCAATAACCGCCTCCGGTGCGCGTGCAACAAAGCCTTCATTGGAGAGCTTGCTGTCGATGCGGTTGATTTCCGCTTCAACCTTGGCAACTTCCTTGGCTAAACGCTCCAACTCTGCGTCTTTGTCGACCAGATCCAGCATCGAGATCAGCAACTCCGCGCCGTCCAGCAGGGAAGTGACCGCCACTGGGCCTTTTTCACCGGCAGGCAGCAGTTGAACGCTTGCCAGACGCGCCAGGGTTTGGATAAAGCTGCGGTTCGCTTCCACACGACGTTGCGTTTCCGGCGTTGCATCACGCAACAGCACATCGAGCGGTTTGCCCGGCGCGATGTTCATCTCGGCGCGAATATTACGCACGGCGGTGATCGCCTGCTTGATCCATTCCAGATCGGCCAGCGCCTGCGCATCTTCTGCGGCGGCATCATAGGTCGGGAACGGTTGCAGCATGATGGTATCGCCGGTAACACCTTTCAGTACTTTGACCTGCTGCCAGATGGTTTCGGTAATGAACGGAATGATCGGGTGCGCCAGACGCAGCAGCGATTCCAACACGGTAACCAGCGTGTTGCGCGTACCGCGCAGCTCCGCCTCGCTGCCGCTGTTCATCACCGGTTTAGCCAGCTCCAGATACCAGTCGCAGAACTGGTTCCAGGTGAACTCATACAGAATACCGGCGGCAATATCGAAGCGGTAACCGTCCAGCGCATCGCGGAAGGCTTTCACTGTGCGGTTGAATTCTGCCAGAATCCAGCGATCGGCCAGTGACAGCACTTTCTCACCGCCGTTAAAACCGCAATCTTGCCCTTCGGTATTCATCAGCACAAAACGGCTGGCGTTCCACAGCTTGTTACAGAAGTTGCGGTAACCTTCCAGACGCTTCATGTCCCAGTTGATATCACGACCGGTCGATGCCAGTGCCGCCAGCGTGAAACGCAGAGCATCCGTACCGTGTGGTTCAATACCGTTAGGGAACTGTTTCTCGGTGCGTTTACGGATTTTCTCCGCCAACTGCGGTTGCATCATGTTGCCGGTGCGTTTCTCCAGCAGTTCAGGCAACGAGATACCGTCCACCATGTCCAGCGGGTCGATCACGTTCCCTTTGGACTTGGACATCTTCTGTCCTTCGTCATCGCGGATAAGCCCGGTCATGTAGACGGTGTGGAACGGCACCTGCGGCTTGCCTTCGTCATCTTTCACGAAGTGCATGGTCAACATGATCATGCGCGCAATCCAGAAGAAGATGATGTCGAAGCCGCTCACCATCACGCTGCTCGGATGGAACGCTTTCAGCTCCGGCGTCTGTTCCGGCCAGCCGAGGGTGGAGAAGGTCCACAGCCCGGAGGAGAACCAGGTGTCCAGCACGTCTTCGTCCTGGCGCAATTCAACCGTGTCGGCGAGCTGATAGTCGCGGCGCACTTCCGCTTCATCACGGCCTACGTAAACCTTGCCGCTGTTGTCGTACCATGCAGGAATACGGTGGCCCCACCACAATTGGCGCGAGATACACCAGTCCTGAATATCACGCATCCAGCTAAAATACATGTTCTCGTACTGCTTCGGCACAAACTGGATACGGCCATCCTCCACCGCTTCTACTGCCGGTTTCGCCAGTACACCAGCGCGCACGTACCACTGGTCGGTCAGCATCGGTTCGATGACCACGCCGCCACGATCGCCGTAGGGCACGGTCAGATCGTGCGGTTTGATCTCATCGAGCAAGCCCAACTCATCGAGCTTGGCAACCACCGCTTTACGAGCGGCAAAACGCTCGACGCCGCGCAGGAAATCAGGAATGTCGTTGCTGTATACCGTGCTGGCTTCGCCGTTGGTATCAAACACTTCAGTATCCTGGCGGATGTCGCCATCGAACGTCAGGATGTTGATCATCGGCAACTGATGACGTTTACCGACTTCATAGTCGTTAAAATCGTGCGCCGGGGTGATCTTCACGCAGCCGGTGCCTTTTTCCATGTCGGCGTGTTCATCAGCGACGATCGGAATACGACGATTCACCAGCGGCAGGATCAGGAACTTGCCGATTAGATCTTTGTAACGTGGATCTTCCGGGTTGACCGCAACACCGGTATCCCCCAGCACGGTTTCCGGACGCGTGGTGGCGACTACCAGATAGTCTTTACCATCAGCGGTTTTTGCGCCATCGGCCAGCGGGTAGCGCAGATGCCACATGGAGCCTTTGCTCTCGCGGTTTTCCACTTCCAGATCGGAGATGGCGGTGCGCAGTTTCGGGTCCCAGTTCACCAGGCGCTTGCCACGGTAGATCAGGTCTTCTTTATACAGACGAACGAATACCTCTTTCACCGCCTTGGACAGGCCTTCATCCATGGTGAAGCGCTCGCGCTCCCAGTCCACTGAGTTGCCCAGACGACGCATTTGGCGGGTGATGGTGCCGCCAGACTCTGCTTTCCATTGCCAGATTTTTTCGATAAAGGCATCGCGACCATAATCGTGGCGCGTTTTGCCCTCTTCGGCGGCGATTTTACGCTCAACCACCATCTGCGTGGCGATGCCCGCGTGGTCAGAACCCTCCTGCCACAACGTGTTTTTCCCTTGCATACGCTGATAGCGAATCAGGGTATCCATAATGGTTTGCTGGAACGCATGGCCCATATGCAAGCTGCCGGTGACGTTCGGCGGCGGGATCATGATGCTGAAGCTTTCCTGGCTCGTGTCACCGTTTGGCTTAAAGTAGCCTTGCTGTTCCCAGCGCTCATAGAGCGGCTGTTCGATATCTTTCGGGTTATATTTGGTATCCATTATGTCTACTATTCAGTGCGTTGGCGGCGTCGCCGTAGTCAATTGAAAGCCGACGCTGCGATACGCTTTGTAGCGATCGCGCGCCAACGGTTTCAGGGATTCTTCATGAGGGACAAAGTCTATCACTTCATGGAAAGCGGTGGCAAAATCTACGAACTGCGGCAGGAGGCTGATCAGCACATCGCGTGAAGTGCTGCCCCGGCGCTGAGGCCATGCCAGCTCGACGGGCGCGCCCTGTCGCGGGCCTTCGCCAGCAAGGTTATGCGGCACAAAGGCGCTGGCGTCGCGCTGCCACAGCGCATCGTCCAGTCGCAACGCTTGCTGCTCGTCTTCACAGGCGATGAGCACTCGTTGCCCGCTGCGCCAACGTTCCGCTGCCAGCTCGCAGGCCAGCTCCTCACAGGCGCTAAGCCCATCGACATCGTCACTGTGTTCGAGAAGGTAGAACGTTGCGTTTTTCATTGTTTACTGTAGGTGAGGGGGCGGTATAAACCGGCCCTGGGTTGCTGACAATGTCTGTTCTCTGAGCCATTCCTACAAACTTATTCTCATTCTCGCGAACTTACCGTCATTCCCGCGTAGGCGGGAATCCCTCACAGAAGAAACACGTGCTTCCTGTAAGAGGTCCCCGGCTTTTGCCGAGGACGACAGAGAACGGCCTCTTTTTATTCTACGTCATTTAACCCGGCGCGATTAAGCAGGAACTGCGACAACATGGCCACCGGACGGCCCGTTGCCCCTTTGGCCTTGCCGGAACGCCAGGCTGTGCCCGCGATATCCAGATGCGCCCAATTGTATTTGCGAGTAAAGCGCGACAGGAAGCACGCGGCGGTAATGGCACCGCCCGGACGCCCGCCGATGTTCGCCATATCGGCGAAGTTCGACTCCAACTGCTCCTGAAACTCATCGCCCATCGGCAAGCGCCAGGCGCGGTCGCCCGCTTGCTCTGATGCTCCGAGCAGCTCGTGCGCCAGCGGGTTATGGTTCGACATCAACCCGGTAAGGTGATGACCAAGCGCGATCACACAGGCACCAGTCAGGGTGGCGATATCAATCACCAGCTCCGGCTCGTAGCGTTCCACATAGGTCAGCGCATCGCACAGCACCAAACGGCCTTCGGCATCGGTATTCAGCACTTCAACTGTTTGACCCGACATGGTGGTTAACACATCACCTGGACGATAGGCGCGGCCATCAACCATGTTTTCACAGCCGGCCAACACCCCGACAATATTCAGCGGCAGCGCCAGCTCGGCGGCCATGCGCATCACGCCGTATACCGTCGCGGCACCGCACATGTCGTATTTCATTTCATCCATGCTGTCGGCGGGCTTGATCGAGATACCACCGGAGTCAAAGGTCAGGCCTTTGCCAACCAGCACGATAGGGCGATTTTCCGGATTCGGGTCGCCTTTGTACTCAATCACCGACATCAGCGATTCATTTTGCGAGCCTTGTCCAACAGCCAGATAGGCGTTCATGCCCAGCTCTTTCATCTGCTGTTCGCCAATCACACGCGTCACGATGTTCGGGCTGTAGGTGTCCGCCAGTTGACGTGCCTGCAAGGCCAGATAGCCCGCGTTACAGATATTAGGCGGCATGTTGCCGAGATCTTTCGCGGCCTTGATACCTGCGGCAATGGCGAGTCCGTGCTGGATGGCACGCTCGCCGCTGGTGAGTTCACGGCGCGTTGGCACATTGAACACCAATTTGCGCAACGGACGGCGCAGTTCGACCTTGTTGCTTTTCAACTGATCGAAGGTGTAGAGCGTCTCTTTTGCTGTCTCCACCGCCTGACGCACTTTCCAGTAGGTGTTGCGTCCTTTGACATGCAACTCGGTCAGGAAGCAAACGGCTTCCATTGAGCCGGTGTCATTCAGCGCATTGATGGTTTTTTGGATGACTTGCTTATATTGACGCTCATCCAGTTCACGCTCTTTCCCGCAGCCAATCAGCAGAATACGTTCTGACAGAATGTTCGGCACGTAGTGCAACAGCAGGGATTGCCCCACTTTGCCTTCCAACTCGCCGCGGCGCAGGAGTGCGCTGATATAACCGCCGCTGATTTTGTCCAATTGTTCGGCAATAGGGGACAGGCGGCGAGGCTCAAACACGCCGACGACAATGCAGGCACTGCGTTGTTTTTCCGGGCTACCGCTTTTTACACTGAACTCCATGTACTCTCCTGAATCTTAAAGACAAAGACGGGGCCAATGGCTAGAATGTGACACTCCGTAATACTTTCCCGCCGTTACACTTACCTAACCTGTGTTAATCTTAACGGCGCGGCGAATCTGTTTTGGTGATGATAAGCAGGTTCTGATACAACGCCAGACGCGCGGTATTCTGTAATGCATCATAGCGACAAAGGTTGCCACAAATGCGTATAAATGGCGAGTTAGCGATGAAATTATCGACTTTCCTGCAAAAAGACAAGTTTTCAAAGGTTTAATCAAGCGTGATCATCATTCGATATCTGGTACGGGAAACCTTTAAGAGCCAACTGGCCATCCTGTTTATTCTGTTACTGATCTTCTTTTGTCAGAAGCTGGTGCGGATATTGGGTGCGGCGGTTGATGGTGAAATCCCGACAAATTTAGTGCTCTCCCTGCTAGGGCTGGGTGTGCCTGAAATGGCGCAGCTCATTCTGCCCTTGAGCCTGTTTTTAGGGCTGCTGATGACGTTCAGCCGCATGTATACCGAGAGCGAAATCACCGTAATGTATGCCTGTGGACTGGGCAAAACGGTGCTGCTCAAAGCCGCCTTTATTCTGGCGGTGATGACTGGCGCGATGGCGATGATCAATGCGCTGTGGGTCAGTCCGTGGTCTTCGCGCCATCAGGATATCGTGATGGCAGAAGCCAAGGCCAACCCGAGCGTCGCGGCTCTGGTGGAAGGGCAGTTTCAATCGGCGCAGGGCGGCAATGCCGTGCTGTTTGTCGGCGATGTCAAAGGGCAGGAATTTGAGCATGTGTTTCTGGCTCAGTTGCGCCCGAGCGGCAATGCGCGTCCTTCGGTGGTGATTGCCGACCGTGGGCGTGTGGACGTTGACCAAAACGGTGCACAGGTGGTGACGCTCAACAAGGGCTCTCGCTACGAAGGCACGGCGATGTTGAGGGATTTCCGTATCACGGATTTCACCAACTATCAGGCAGTTATCGGGCACCAGAATGTGTCGCTCCAGAACACCGGCGTAGAACAGATGACGATGAGCCAACTGTGGCAGTCGGATGAGAACGCCGCGCGTGCCGAGTTTCATTGGCGCATTACGCTGGTGCTTTCGGTGCTGATCATGGCGATTATTGTGGTGCCGCTTAGTGCGGTAAACCCACGCCAAGGGCGCGTGCTGAGCATGTTGCCCGCGATGCTGCTTTATCTGATTTTCTTCCTGTTGCAAAGTTCACTGCGTTCCAATGCCAGCAAGGGGAAAATTGACCCGATGGTGTGGATCTGGCTGACCAATCTGGCCTATATCGGGATTGCGTTGCTGCTTAATGTCTGGGACAGCGTGCCACTGCGCCGGTTACGCGCGCGGGTGAAAGTACAAGGAGCAGCCTAATTTTTGGGGTACTGGATCGCTATATCGGCAAAACTATCTTTAATACCATCATAATGACGTTGTTCATGCTGGTTTCTCTCTCGGGCATCATCAAGTTTGTCGATCAGTTGCGCAAAGTAGGGCGTGGCGACTATAACGCACTGGGCGCGGGCCTCTATACCCTGCTGAGCGTGCCAAAGGATATTGAAATCTTTTTCCCGATGTCGGCGCTGCTCGGTGCGCTGCTGGGGCTGGGGACGCTGGCGACACGCAGCGAACTGGTGGTCATGCAGGCCTCTGGTTTTACCCGCTTACAGATTGTCGGCGCGGTGATGAAAACCGCTATCCCGTTGGTGTTGCTTACCATGGCGATTGGCGAATGGATTTCACCTGCAGGTGAACAGATGGCGCGCAACTACCGCTCGCAGATGATGTACGGAGGCTCGATGCTTTCGACCCAGAACGGGCTGTGGGCGAAAGACGGCAACGATTTTATCTATATTGAACGCGTGGTGGGGGATAAAGAGCTGGCGGGCGTGAATATCTACCAGCTTGACCCGGAACAAAAACTGCTCTCTGTGCGCTACTCCGCCTCAGCAGAATTTGATGACGATGCCAAGCTGTGGCAACTCTCTCAGGTTGATGAATCTAACCTACGCGATGGCAAACAGATTTCCGGCAGCCAGACCATCAGCGGAGAGTGGAAAACCACCCTGACGCCGGACAAACTCGGCGTGGTGGCGCTGGACCCGGATGCGCTCTCAATTCGCGGCCTGTACGACTACATCAACTACCTGAAACAGAGCGGGCAGGAAGCGGGCCGTTACAAGCTGAACATGTGGAACAAGACGTTCGCCCCGCTTTCGGTGGCGGTGATGATGCTGATGGCGCTCTCTTTTATCTTTGGGCCACTGCGCAATGTGCCTGCGGGCGTGCGTATCGTCACCGGTATCAGCTTTGGCTTCCTGTTTTACGTGCTGGACAAGGTATTTGGTCAGCTCAGCCTGGTGTATGGCCTACCACCGGTGCTGGGCGCGCTGGTGCCGAGTCTGCTGTTTATGGTTATCAGCCTGCTGTTGCTGTTAAAACGACGCTGAGTGCATCCGGCACGTCACTGCGTGCCGGGAAAATGCGCAAAAAAGTGTGCTGGCGCTGTTTTTTTCAGCATTCAACGCGCCAGAGTGCGGAATAGTGTTGTGTCATCAATCTCAAACGGTATAATGCACCTCGTTTTCCGCATACTACTTCAGTGCCGAAGTGGCGAAATCGGTAGACGCAGTTGATTCAAAATCAACCGTTGAAAGACGTGCCGGTTCGAGCCCGGCCTTCGGCACCATCGGAACATCAATAGACGTAAACGGACGTCTTTTTTTGTCCCTGAAATCCAGTATCCGCAAGGCTTTCCTCGCTTTTTCACTCAACCTAAGTCAACCTGATTCAATCTACATCAACTTACTGATGCGGGTACAACTGCGGTTATATCACGGTTCGATAATGTTTGTACCCACACAGAACCCTTGAAAGGATACTCATCATGGCTCTGAGTGATGTGAAGGTTCGTTCAGCAAAGCCTGAAGCAAAAGCCTATAAGCTGACTGACGGAGAAGGCATGGTTTTGCTGGTTCACCCTAACGGCTCAAAATACTAGCGGCTTCGTTATCGTTTCGGCGGCAAAGAGAAAATGTTGGCGCTGGGGAAATACCCTGAAGTTTCGCTGGCAGATGCCAGGGCTCGTCGCGATGAAGCCCGTAAGCTGTTAGCTAATGGCGTCGATCCCAGTGAGAACAAGAAAGCCGTTAAGGTAGAACAAGAGCAAGAAGCGATAACGTTTGAAGTGGTCGCCCGAGACTGGCATGCCAGCAATCAGAAGTGGTCGGCATCGCATAGCGCTCGTGTATTGAAAAGCCTGGAGGATAATCTCTTTGCTGCCATCGGTAATCGGAATATTGCTGAGCTTAAGACGCTAGATCTGCTTGTACCCATCAAAGCAGTGGAATCAACCGGGCGACTCGAAGTCGCCGCTCGTTTACAGCAGCGCACTACTGCCATTATGCGCTTTGCTGTGCAGAGTGGTTTAATCGACTACAACCCTGCGCAAGAGATTGCCGGTGCGGTTGCCACAGCAAAAAGGCAGCACCGTGCGGCACTGGAGCTTAACCGCATACCTGAATTACTTCATCGCATTGATCACTACTCCGGTAGGCCGTTAACTCGACTGGCTGTCGAACTCACCTTGTTGGTTTTCATCCGTTCAAGCGAGCTGCGATTTGCCCGTTGGTCAGAAGTGGATTTTGAAATGGCCATGTGGACGATTCCTGGAGAGCGTGAACCATTGGAAGGTGTTAAACATTCGCAGCGTGGCTCGAAGATGAAGACTCCGCATCTTGTTCCCTTGTCGCGACAAGCTCTCTCCATCTTGGAAAAGATTAAAAGCATGAGTGGGAATCGAGAGCTGATTTTTGTAGGCGATCACGATCCGCGTAAGCCGATGAGTGAGAATACGGTGAACAAGGCTCTGAGAGTAATGGGCTATGACACGAAAACGGAAGTATGCGGGCATGGATTCAGGACGATGGCGTGTAGTTCACTGATTGAGTCAGGATTGTGGTCGAGGGATGCGGTAGAGCGACAGATGAGTCATCAGGAGCGTAGCTCTGTTCGGGCGGCTTATATCCATAAGGCGGAGCATCTTGGAGAACGTAGGCTGATGCTGCAGTGGTGGGCTGATTATCTTGATGCAAACAGGAAGAAGGTGGTTAGTCCGTTTGAGTTTGGGTAAGTAAACAAATAATTTGTTATAATGATTTCTTCAAACAAATTACAACAGTCGGGTACTAATCCCAGCCTGTTACTATAAGTCTATACCATAACCCCCACTCAATTAGGATCAGCTGAAGAGCATCACTGATACCATTACATTTTAGATAATGGAAGTTTATTAATTTAACATGCTGCGGAAATGATGGGATAGTGATATACCCTTCCCATCATTTGATATTGAAAGCTAAACTTCCAAGATAAATATGATATTAAATTTCATATATAGCTTGAGTGGCTGCCACGTATGACTCCCATGCAGGTAATAATTCTAGTGCATTGCGAGTCTTTTTTCTGCGAGTAATCAAGTGAACACTAGGAGAGAGCATGGGGGATATGTCAGCTTTCATGTGGCGATTAGCCCACTGATTCATCAAATCCCTCGCCGAGCGAACAACGTCGAGATGTTTAGCTGAGGTTTGGTCAAAAGAAGGTGTCCGGTCGAAAGCCAACTTGTGTATGTGTCGTTCCCCAAAGGCTCCTCTAGGTTGATGGGACATAATTACATTCATTACCGCAGGACTATTAATTAGTGCAGTAATGTATATCGCCTCATCTTCACTTTTGGCTACACCCCAATAGAGCGTTTGGTCTATTATCGTTTTAGTGCAGGGAATCTGCTCTCCGCGGGCGTAAGCGGCGCATGGCCATTTACCTCCAGCAGACCCGAATACAATCCAGTCTTCTGAGCTCCAACTCTGGGTAGTTAATTTCTTGCGGTCAGTATCGATTCGTAAAAAGAAATCTTCAATATTTTCCTCGGTAGCCGCCAACATGGCTTTGATTGCTGAGGTAGTAGAGGCTCCTAGAGCTGCAATATTTGATCCAGTACGAGCGAGCCATTTATCGTTACTACGCTGGAATGGTAATAAGGCCTTCGAACCCACTGATAGTTCCCAAGGGGCTAAATGTTTTGAAAGAAGCACATCATATATCACTTCATCGTTCACCTCACAGGCGCTTAAAGAAAAATCCTTAAGAATTTTACCCTAAGAACGCAAAAAATATAGCGATGAACCAGGTCGGATGGGACCAAGATTCCATGACATTCCATTTTTTTGCTATCATGAAAAATAATTCCGCGGGGCATTATGTAAGCACACCGGTTTTAGTTCCACGCACTTTTTGAGATTTCCGGGTTTTCAGCCATCAGCC
>NZ_PEHF01000094.1 GCF_015762685.1 Candidatus Symbiopectobacterium sp. 'North America'
AAGACGCCGGATAGATTTAAGCAAGCCCAACATCAATCGAAAATCAGTGTTGCAAAAACGGGGGGGACCATAGATTTTATCTCTCAGCCTGCGAGCACACAGAAAAAAAGCAGACTTGCTCCCCTTCGTCACGCATACTTCTTAAGCATACTTTTGTAACCATGATATGAATTTCTTCTGAGTAATATTTAGTGTATAGTTGTGTAAATTTAAAATAACGAGACAAACATGAACAGCACAAGCACACCAATGTCGCCGCAGAGCGATAGCGCAGCAAACCAGAATAGCTCACAATCTCTGCCTGAAAGCCATACACATAACCGGGCGCACCGTGCCGCCTGGAGAAGTTTTGTCGGTGCAGTTGTCGACTGGTATGATTTTTTACTGTACGGAATAGTTGCTGCTTTAGTGTTTAACACCGAATTTTTCCCACAGATAAGCCCTACCATGGGCACGTTGGCGGCATTTGGGACTTTTGGCGTTGGCTTCTTGTTCGGCCCGCTGGGCGGCATGGTGTTTGGTCACTTCTGCGATCGTTTAGGTCGTAAACGTATGCTGATGATCACCGTGTGGATGATGGGGATCGCCCCCGCGTTAATTGGTCTATTGCCTTCATTTGCGTCTATCGGCTGGTGGGCTCCGGTGCTGCTGGTCACCCTGCGCGCCATTCAAGGGTTTGATGTCGGCGGCGAGTGGGGCGGTGCAACGTTGCTTGCGGTAGAAAGCGCGCCGAAGAAGAAAAAAGCCTTTTACAGTAGCGGCGTGCAGGTCGGTTATGGTGTTGGCTTGTTGCTGGCGACAGGATCTATTTCTGTCGTCAGTCATTGGACGACCAACGAGGAGTTTGTCACCTGGGGCTGGCGATTGCCGTTCCTGTTCAGCCTGATACTGGTTGCCATTGCCTGGTGGGTGCGTAACGGCATGGATGAATCCCAAGAGTTTGAAGCCAATAAAACGCTGCAAGAGCGCGCCAACAAACTTCGCTCGTTCCCTATTTTTGAAGCATTGCGTAAACATCCAAAAGCATTTCTACTGATCATTGCCCTACGCCTTGGCGAACTGTTGACGATGTATATCGTTACGGCCTTTGCGTTGAACTACTCAACCGCACATCTCGGCCTGTCGCGCGATATGTTCCTGAATATCGCTCTGCTGGTGGGGGCAATCAGCTGTTTCTCTATTCCTGCTTTCGCCTGGCTGGCGGACAGCTTCGGCCGTCGTCGTATCTATGTCACCGGAGCGCTGATCGGTGCGGCCAGTGCAGTGCCGTTCTTTATCGCGTTGGAGCATCACAACACGGTGCTGATCCTGCTGTTCGCTATTCTGCTGGCGAATGTCGCGCATGATATGATCGTCAGTGTACAGCAGCCGATGTTTACCGAACTGTTTGGTACCGCCTACCACTATAGCGGTGCAGGCGTGGGTTATCAAGTCGCGAGCGTGGTGGGCGGTGGCTTTACGCCGTTTATCGCCGTGTTGCTGGTGACCGGGTTCTCCGGTGCCTGGTACGGCGTTGCGGGTTATCTGGCGATAGGGTGCCTGATCTCTGCCGTGGTCGGTATGAGTATGAAGCCGCAATCAACGGATTAAGAGCGAATAAAGACCGTAACGCGATAGTGCTGTACGTTACGGTCTCTCCCATTATTTTGCGCTAAGTTGGGCTTTAACCGCCTCGATCACATTTAACGCACACTGTTGGTCGATACTGCCCGAGGGCGCGTCACCAATGCCAATCGCCCCAATGGTTTGATCCCCCACTTTTACCGGCACGCCACCCGCCAGCAATAAAAAGCCTGAAATATCACGCAGATTTTGCGCTTCAGCATTAGCTTGGGCGTTTTTCATCACGTTTTCCGTGGGGGCTTTCGTGGTGAGTGCGGTAAACGCCTTCATTCGGCTGGCTTCGAGGGTATGCGGGCCGGCGTTGTCCATGCGTTTGGCCAACTTCACTACGCCAGCACGATCGACGATGATTACCACCACGTTCACATTCTTAGCACTGCACGACTGGATAGCATGTTGTGCCAGCTGTTCTGCCAGCGCCAAAGAAAGATTTTTTTCGCTTAACACGCCATTGGCAAAGCTGGGAAAGGCGGTAATGCCGCTGAAAAGCAGGGTGGTGATAAGAAGACGTTTCATTATATTCTGGCTCCTGTGGTCCTTGGTAGGTATGCGACAAGGACAGCGTAACCAGAGCCTCTGGAAGGAACCATTCGCTTGATTACTCAAACCACTGCGTAATTTTACGGAGTTTTATCGATAAGTGATTGCCTGCCATACAGTTTTATCAATTTTGCCAGCGAGTTTATTTCCAGTTTGGCGAACAGATTGGCGCGGTGTGCCTCCACGGTGCGGGCTGAGAGTTCCAGATCTTTGGCGATCTCTTTGTTCGATTTTCCCTCCATCATCAGCTCCATCACTTCATGTTCGCGCGCGGAAAGCGTATTGACCTTATCCCGTAACTGTGTGGCTGGTTGGCCTGCGTTTGAAACTGTGTCATCGCGCCAGAAACCGTTTCGAGCAGCAGATCCGCATCGATGGGCTTGGTCAAAAACTCGAAGGCACCACTTTTAAAGGCACGTCGGCACAAATTGATATTGCCATGACCTGTCATGATGATGACGGGGATATCCGTGCCGCATTGTTGCCACTCTTCTAACAGGGTTAGCCCTGTTTTGCCTGGCATACGAATATCGAGCAGCAGACAGCCGTGCAGTGAGCGCCAGTCGCTGTGATGCTGTTCAAAATCAGCAATGCTGGCATAGGGTTGTGTGTGCCATCCGACGGTCGCCAGCAATGCACTGAGTGAATTTCGAATAGCGTCATCATCGTCAATCAGATAAATACACAGCGTCATTGGTCCTGCTCCTCTGCGTTGAAAGGAAACCACAGTATGAATCGGGCCCCGCTGCCAGCGACATTTTCTGCGCTGATGTCGCCGTTGAGACCCTGAACCAACGTTTGAGTCAGTGCCATCCCGAGCCCTAGTCCCCCCTGTCGAGTAGTGAAAAAGGGTAGAAAGACATTCTGTAGCGCCTGCTCAGATAAACCCGGTCCACCGTCAGTTAGGGTCAGTGTAATGCCCTTTTCTATCGGGTGCGCAGCGATCTCAACCCATGCCTATTTAGAGGCGCTATTTTGCTGTGCCTGGATCGCATTGATCAGCAGGTTATGCAGAATTTGCTCAACCCACTGAGGTGCGGCGAGAAACGGTGGCAGGTCATCGGGGATTTTGTTGATGATTTTCAGTTTCCCGGCCTGCAACTCGTTTTCCAGCAGCATCAGCACCCGTGACCAGACAAGCTTCAGATTGACCGGCTGTAAGGGAACGTGGTCGCTGTGCATTTTTTGGCGTAAATCGGTGAGTAGGGCGCTGATCCGTTTGGTTTGCACGACGGCGGCGTCGAGCAGAGGGGCAATCTCCGCGCTCTTTTCTTGTTTCAGCAAACTCAGGGCGGTTTGGTTGTAACTCAGAATCGCAGTAAGCGGTGGTTCAGTTCGTGCACCATACCGGCGGTAATCTCCCCCATGGTATTGAGCCGGGTGAGTTCGGAAAACTGTGCACGTAAATCCGCCAGCACACGTTGACGTTTATACATCAGATAGCGGCTGACAAACTCTACGACGATCGCCCAGAGTAGAGCAAACAACAGCATGCTGATCCAGGGCAGATGGCGCCAGTCGGGATCGTTTCCTGCTGAAAGCTCAAACGGCTGCGAATCGCCCACCACCGCTTTATGCCACTGCTAGTAAGGCGTTGTCGTTGCATCACCAAGCACCAGCAGAGGGGTGTCATGCAAATACAAACTCAGGGTACGGAATGCATTACTCTGCGGCAGTGCGCTGAGTACCTGCTTGAGGTCGATCAGCAACGAGACGTGCTGGCCGTTTAGCCAATAGGTGCCATTGCCCGCCAGTTGCGGCTCGGTAGCACTGTATTCCGGTGAGCGTGTTTTTAAGATAAAAATTTGGGGAAACGCTTTTTTGACCCTCTCGGGATCGCTGGCGGCGGAAAGCAGCGTCAGGATGACATCATGCTGAGAGAGTTTGAGTGCCACATCACGATAAAGGATGCGGAACTCGGCGCTGTGTTCTTCCATACTGCTGTTGCAGCGTATAAATGCTCAGAGCGAGAGCGGATAGGGCCGTCAATAGTAACCAAATGGCGAACTTACGCATGATGATGTCATTCGGGTTGAGTTAACGCCATGCGCATGGCTGAGAGAGTAACGCCGGGACATAGAATTATACTGGATGGATGTTGTAAACCCGATCGCACTCAACCCGTCCGTTCGGAACTTCTGTTTAGCGAAAGCGGTCGACATCGTGAGCAGTGAGGCCAATGTCTTTGAGCTTAGCATCATTGAGTCGACGCAGTTCACGCAGTGTGGTGCGGAGTTTTAGCCAGTGACACCACCACCGAAACGGGGTACGGATTGTGATATCAATACTCCGTGTTATTGCTGTTTTACAACTGCTTCTCCACTGGTTCATTGCGCTCTCCTTCTCCTCAAGATACTGTTTATGATGAAGGTGAATACGATGAGGATACAGCCTCAGAAAATCGCTTTTTAAAGCATACAGGTCGGGCCATATTGCAACTGAATGGCCTGTTTTGTCTCTATGTGTACTGGTTTTTTCGCTGACGCATAGTGCAACAAGGATACTTATGACACGTTACCAGCATCTCGCAGCGCTGTTGGCTCAGCGCATTGAACAGGGGTTGTACCAAAACGGTGAGCGTCTGCCCTCTGTGCGCACGCTTAGTCAGGAACATAGCGTCAGCATCAGCACCGTACAGCAGGCCTACCATGTGCTGGAATCCCAACAGCTTATTTTGCCACAGCCCCGTTCTGGCTATTACGTTGCGCCGCGCAAGGCGCATCCGCCAGTGCCGGGCTTAACCCGTCCTGCGCAGCGTCCGGTAGAAATCAGCCAATGGGACTCGGTGCGAGAGCTGTTAAACTCCAATCCGGAACGTAACCTGTACAACCTGGGCGGTGGCGGGCCGGATGTCAGCCAGTCCTCGATTAAACCTTTATGGAAATCCCTGACGCGCTTTTGTCAGCGACAAGACCTGCCGGTATTGAATTACGGCAATATGTATGGCGCGCTGGACAGCGATTGCCAGTTGGTGGCAGAAGATATCGTGATCACCACTGGCTGCCAGGAGGCGTTGTTCAACGCATTGCGTTCCCTGTGTCGGGAAGGGGATATTGTGGCGGTAGAGTCACCCACCTTTCCCGGCACGCTGCAAACGCTGCGTGGTTTGGGGATCAAAGTGGTGGAAATTCCCACCGATGCTGTGACGGGCATCAGCCTGGAAGCCTTGCAGCTGGCGCTGGAGCAGTGGCCGATAAAAGCGGTTATGCTGGTGCCTAGCTGCAATAATCCACTTGGTTTTTATATGCCGGATGCGCGCAAGAAGGCGCTGATCGTGCTGGAACACAGCAGTTTGATATTGCCATCATTGAAGATGACGCTTACGGCGAGTTGGCGTATGAGTATCCACGGCCGCGAACCATCAAATCCTTTGATAACGATGGCAGAGTGCTGCTGTGCAGCTCATTTTCCAAAAGTTTGGCTCCTAGGTTGCGTGTGGGATGGATTGCACCCGGACGCTATCTGGAGCGCGTGCTACACAACAAATACACCAGCACGGGCTATGCCGTTACCCATACCCAGTTAGCCGTGGCGGAGTTTATCCGTCAGGGCCACTATCAGCCCCACGTGCGTCGGATGCGTGCCTATTACAAAAGCAATCTCGATACGTTCACCTGCTGGGTGCGGCGCTATTTTCCCTGCGGAATCTGTGTCAGCCGACCGCAAGGCGGGTTTCTGATGTGGATTGAGTTTCCTGAAACCTTCGATACGTTGCGGCTGAATAGCTTGCTACGCCAGTCCGGTATTCAGATAGCCTCTGGCTCGTTGTTCTCTGCGTCCGGCAAATACCGCAACTGTATGCGCGTGCACTACGGTCTGCTGTTAACCGATGAGATGCAGCAGATGCTACGCGTGATTGGCGAGCAGGCAGAACACCTGCTGCAAGAAGATACGGTGAGCGGCCACTAGGTGCATGTCGAAGAAGGGCCGATACAGGGAGATAGCGCCACCCTGTATCGGCAGCGGGGGGCAAAACCGAATGGAACAATTCGGTTTTGGTCGACGCATCGAGGTCGTCAACATCATCACTTTACGTAGCGAAAGATAAACAGAGGGTGCATGGTTTGGCCGTTTTATCGCCGAATTATGGCACTATTCGCCCCTTTATCCCGCGTTATGTTGATGATGCGATTGCCTTCCCAAATACCCATCCCAGTCTTTCCATACCGGTTGCAGACCGGCCTGCGCGATCGCCTGTGCGACGGCTTCCGGGCGGCGATTATCATGGGGGGAAAATTGCTCCAATTCGGAACGATCGTCTGCATAGCCTCCCGGCTGCGTTTTGGAAAATGCACTAACGCTGTTGATAGCAATAGGCACCACGTTATCGCGAAAATAGGGGGATTCTCGGGTGGATAGCGACAATTCCACGTCGGGTGCCAACAGGCGGAACGCGCAAATCACTTGCAGTAACTGCGCTTCATCCATGATCGAAGCGGGTGTGATCCCCCCCGCACAGGGCCGCAAACGCGGAAAGGAGATGGAGTAACGACTTTGCCAGTAGGTTTGCTGCAAATACAGCAGATGCTCCGCCACCATATAGCAGTCAGTGCGCCAACTGCGCGATAAGCCGATCAACGCGCCGAGCCCGATCTTGTCGATCCCGGCGCTGCCCAAGCGATCCGGTGTGTCCAGGCGCCAATGGAAATCCTGTTTGTTGCCGCGCAGGTGATGCTTCTGATAGGTTACCGGATGGTAGGTTTCCTGATAGGCCATCACGCCGTCCAGCCCCAGCCTTTTCAGCTCCGCGTAATCCTCCTGCGCCATCGGTTGTACTTCCATCATTAGCGCGCTGAAGTGTGGCCGAATCAGTGGCAACATGTCGCGAAAATAATCCATGCCGACTTTACGTTGATGCTCCCCCGTGACCAGCAGCAGATTGTCAAACCCCAGCGCTTTGATGGCGGCGATTTCACGCAGGATTTCCTCTTGGTTCAGTGTCTTGCGCTTGATGTGGTTGCTCATGGAGAAACCACAGTAGGTGCAGTCATTGGCGCACAGGTTTGACAGGTAGAGTGGAACATAAAAGCTCACGGTATTACCGAAGCGTTGTCGGGTCAGCTGCTGAGCTCGTGCAGCCAGCGGTTCCAGATAGTGCAGCGCTGCCGGGGAAAGCAGTGCCATCATATCGTCACGGGAGAGCGTGGTTGCCGTGAGAGCCCGTTCCACATCGTGGGCGGTTTTGCTGTTAATATCGAGCGTGATGGAATCCCAATAGAGCTGCTCCCAACGAGTACGAAAAGCGTACGTCATGATTGCGCCTCCGACCTTATCTGATGAAGAAAACCGGTCAACGGGCTGGTGGCGATTGCTACCTGTTGGCGTTGACCTAGTCCGGCCTGGCGTGCCCGTTCGCCCGCTTCCACCGCTAAACGAAAGGCGTGGGCCATCTGCACTGGGTCGCGCGCCACGGCAATGGCCGTGTTAACCAGCACCGCATCGGCCCCCATCTCCAGCGCCTCAGTGGCATGGCTGGGTGCACCAATACCAGCATCAACCACGACGGGTACCGTAGCCTGTTCAATAATGATGCGCAGGAAATCGCGGGTTTGCAGCCCCTGATTGGAGCCGATGGGCGCACCCAACGGCATCACGGCAGCGCAACCCGCCTCTTCCAGCCGTTTGCACAGCACCGGGTCCGCGCTGCAGTAAGGCAGTACCACAAATCCCTCTTTGACCAGGCGCTCAGCGGCGCGTAGGGTTTCAATCGGGTCGGGCAACAGGTATTTTGCATCGGGGTGAATTTCCAGTTTCAGCCAGTATGTGCCCAGCGCTTCACGCGCCAGTCGTGCGGCGAACACCGCCTCATCTGCGGTTTTCACTCCCGAGGTGTTGGGCAGCAGTTTCACGCCAAGCTGCTTGAGCGGTGCGAAAATGGCGTCATTACCGGTTTTCAGGTCAACACGTTTCATAGCGAGCGTGACTAATTGAGAACCCGAGGCCTGCAACGCCGCGTGCATCAGTTCGGCGGTGGCGAATTTACCCGTTCCGGTTAATAACCGGGAAGAAAAGCGAGTATCGGTAATCTGCAACATATCAACCCCCTGCGATAGCCTGAAAAAGAAGAATATCGTCGCCTGAGCAAACGGGCCGTGTTGCCCATTCGTCACGCGGCACAATGGTCTGGTTTATCGCCAGCGCGGTACCCGGCTGTAAGCGACCCAACCCCGCCAGCAGGGTTTCCACCGTGGTGCCTTCATCGCACGCCATAGGGGTGTCGTTCAGCGTGATGTTCATGCCGCGATACCCCTACAGACCGGACAGCATGCCGAGCGGCTTAACTGAAAGGTTTTCCAGCTCTGTTGCTTGCCATCAAACAGGCGCAGCTTGCCGCTGAGTGCGGAAGGCAACCCCGCCAGTAGCTTGATGGCTTCCAGTGCCTGAAGTGTGCCGATGACCCCGACCACCGGGCCGAGTACACCGGCGGTGCGGCAGTTGCGCTGTGGTTCTGTCGCTTCTGGATAGAGACAGGCGTAACAGCCGTGCGGATAGGGGGGCGTTAGCACCAGCAGTTGTCCGCTAAAGCCAACTGCACTACCGCTGACCAGCGGCGTTTGCTGCTGAACGCAAGCGGCGTTAATCGCGTGGCGTGTGGTCATGTTATCACTGCAATCTAGCACCAGATCGACCTGTTGAACGGCGCTGCGTAGTGTTTCTCCCGCCAGACGCTCGGTGAGCGTTACTACCTCGGTTAACGGGTTGAGTGCCAAGAGCTGCTGTTTGGCGAGCGTGGCTTTGGGGCGAGAAATATCCTGCGTGCGGTAGAGGATTTGCCGTTGTAGATTGGAAATATGCAGTTGGTCGTCATCGGCGATCGTCAAGGTACCGACTCCTGCGGCAGCGAGATAGAGCGCGGCGGGCGTGCCTAACCCGCCCATGCCGACCAGCAGCACGCGGGATTTTTTCAGCCTTTCTTGTCCTTCCGGGCCGATATCTTCTAGCAGCAATTGACGGCTGTAGCGTAAGAACTCTTGATCGCTCAGTGCCGAATCGTTAAGCATCATGACCCTCCTGATTTTCAATCAGGCTGAGCAAGGTGGCGGTGGCCTGGCGCCAGTCGGCGGTCTGCGTGATTGCGCTGACCACTGCAATACTGCCGACGCCGGTTGCCAGAACGCTCGGCACGCGGTCAATACTGATGCCGCCGATGGCCACGGTAGGGAAACGCCCTTGTAGCGCATCAATGTGACGCTTCAATTCGCTCACGCCCTGCGGGGCGGAGGGCATCTCTTTGGTTTGTGTCGGGAAGATATGCCCTAGGGCGATATAAGACGGTTTGAGCGCTACGGCGCGAGCCAGTTCCACGTCGTCGTGGGTTGAAATCCCCAAACGTAGCCCCGCATTGCGGATTGCATCCAGATCGGCGCTATCCAGATCCTCCTGACCCAAATGCACGCCGTATGCCCGATGTTTGACGGCCAGTTGCCAAAAATCGTTAATAAACAAGCGTGCCTTATAATCCTGCCCGAGCGGGATGGCCTGCATGATGGCGGTCTCAGCTTGTTCTGCGGTTTTGTCCTTAATGCGTAACTGGATGGTTTTTACGCCAGCACCGAGCAGGCGCTCGATCCAGGTCACGCTGTCCACTACCGGATAAAGCCCGAGCTGGGGTGCGGTCGCGGGAAATGCCGGATTCATTTGGCTTCCTCCCCGAGCAGCGTCGTGGCACTGTGATAGAGCTCACTGCCGCGCACTCGGAACTGGGCCGACATCTCTGCCATGCCGACTTCTATCGGCTGCGCTTCCACGGCGGGGGTAGGATTTTTCGCTGCGTATTCACGCACTTCCTGCGAAATTTTCATCGAGCAGAATTTCGGGCCACACATGGAACAGAAGTGTGCAACTTTGCCGGATTCTTGCGGCAGGGTTTCATCGTGATAGGCGCGTGCGGTTGTCGGGTCGAGCGCCAGATTGAACTGGTCTTCCCAACGAAACTCAAAGCGCGCTTTGGACATGGCGTTATCGCGGATCTGCGCACCGGGATGTCCTTTCGCCAGATCGGCTGCATGTGCGGCGATCTTGTAGGTGATAAGCCCCTGCTTTACATCCTCTTTGTTGGGCAGCCCAAGGTGTTCTTTCGGCGTAACGTAGCAGAGCATGGCGCAACCGAACCAGCCAATCATCGCGGCCCCGATACCTGAAATGAAGTGGTCATAACCGGGAGCGATATCGGTGGTCAGCGGCCCCAATGTATAGAACGGCGCTTCGTGGCAGTGCTCCAGCTCTTCAGTCATGTTGCGGCGAATCATCTGCATCGGCACATGCCCCGGCCCTTCAATCATCACTTGTACGTCATACTCCCAGGCGATTTTGGTCAGCTCGCCCAGGGTATGCAGCTCGGCAAATTGCGCCTGATCGTTGGCATCCTGAATGGAGCCGGGACGCAAGCCATCGCCCAGCGACAGGGCAACATCGTAGGCCGCACAAATCTCGCAGATTTCACGGAAGTGGACGTAGAGGAAGTTCTCCTGATGGTGCGACAGGCACCACTTCGCCATGATGGAGCCGCCGCGTGATACGATGCCGGTCAGGCGCTGTGCGGTCATCGGCACATAGCGCAGCAGCACCCCTGCGTGAATGGTGAAGTAATCAACCCCTTGCTCTGCTTGCTCAAGCAGCGTATCGCGGAACATTTCCCACGTGAGATTTTCCGCCACGCCGTTGACCTTCTCCAGCGCCTGATAAATAGGAACGGTACCAATCGGCACCGGGCTGTTGCGCAGTATCCACTCGCGGGTTTCGTGAATATAGCGTCCGGTGGAGAGATCCATCACCGTATCGGCCCCCCACAGCGTGGACCAGACCAGCTTTTCCACCTCTTCCTCGATAGACGAGGTGACCGCCGAGTTGCCGATGTTAGCGTTCACCTTGACCAGAAAATTGCGCCCGATAATCATCGGTTCAGATTCGGGGTGATTGATGTTGGACGGAATGATGGCTCGGCCTGCGGCGACTTCCTGACGTACAAATTCCGGGGTGATGTTGTCCGGCAGGATCGCGCCAAAGCTTTGCCCCGGATGCTGGTGGCGCAGCACTTCGCTGCGAATGCGCTCACGTCCCATGTTCTCGCGGATGGCGATAAACTCCATTTCCGGCGTGATGATCCCTTGGCGCGCATAGTGCAACTGCGTGACGCATTTGCCTGACTGGGCGCGTTTGGGTTGCGGTAACTGTTCAAAGCGCAGGTGATCCAATCCGGCATCCGCCAATCGCTGCTGGGTAAAACGGGAACTGACGCCGGAAAGCGGCTCGGTGTCGTTACGTTCTGCAATCCAATCGGCACGCAGTTTGGCGAGCCCGGTACGCACATCCGGCTGAGAATCGGGATCGCCATACGGCCCCGCGGTGTCATACACCGGCACGGCTTCGTTAGGTTCATAGCGGGGATTGTCTTTGTCTCCCCCCACCAGCGTTGGGCTAAGGGCGATTTCCCGCATCGGCACCCGGATATCACTGCGCGACCCGGTAAGGTAGATACGCGTGGAGTTAGGGAAAGCGGTACCGCGCAGGTTATGAATAAACGCCTCGGCGGCTTCGCGCTTTTCGCGACGTCCAGACGGGGTTTTAGGCGTTGTAGCGGGTGATTGAGACATAGCATGTTCCTGATTATGGTTAAGGAAAAATGCTTGTCTGGAGCTCGCAGGGAGTAATTATGGTTGCCTTGTCCCCTATTTTACGCGCTATGGCGGTGACAACGGTGACAAAACAGAATGGATTACTCTTGTTCCCTTCGCGGGCTTTAACCTGATCAGGTTCCGCGGATCCCGAATAAACGGTCTCAGCCTGCGGCTTATGTAGGACATAAACACGCTAGGCACTCCGACAAGATACGCCCGATAATCAGCACAGCGGCTGTTTACCAGGCAATAACCCCATTACCATGAGGTTAATAAAACGCTAATACTTTAGGACGTCTGAGAGACACTGTCAAAATGTAAGGTGGGGCGATGGTGTTATTCTTTATCAATGACCAGACGAATCAGTCGATCTTCCAGAGCAAAGCGTTCCGCCATGGCTTCGCCGACGCTTGACAGCGCTTGCTGAAACTCAATGCAGTTATCGTGATCGATAGCGGTCGCCAGACTGCTGTCGTAGAAATCCATAATGAATTGCGTGTTGGCCTGTAACGTCAGCGCCAGACGGTGCGTTTGCGCCAGCTTTTGATCGCTCAGTGCGACTGCCTCTTGCAAGATGCGCTCATAGACATGGAAATGGCAGGCGGAAAGATAGTCCACAAGGTTGTGGCAAAAATCATCCAGCGCCTGCTCATCGAGTGGGGGTGTGTTTATCTTTGTTTGGCTTAATGCCGACCAGATGGTAATAGGCAATCAGAAGTTGCTTGCGTGCTTGTAGCCATTGGTCGATTAACGCATTATTATTGTCACCAACGTACTCAGTCAGACTTTGTAATTAGTTTAGCATTGTTGACTCCGTGCATTGATAAGAAAGAACAATCGGTGACGATGGAATTCTGCCATATCCCTGACAGTTAAAATGCCAGTGAAGTGTCTGTGGAGTAATAGAAAAGATATGGAACAAACATTAAAAATGTGATGAGCATGGGTGGTGGGTGGTCAGCCATGATAGTCAAGTGTGGCTACCCGAAGGGAAACTCCCGCATGGCACGGCGGCGCAGTGCGGATTGGAAGGCATTGTTGGACGCCAGATAGGGGAGTGGCAGGGGGAGTGCGTGTGGCTGGTCAGTCACCAGAAAACGTCGCAGATGGATTCTGTACGCCAACTGCTGGATGAAGACGTGGCGCTGTTTCAACTGGCAGGACGCGGTGTACAACTGGCAGAGTTTTATCGTTCGCACCAGTTTTGCGGCTATTGCGGGCAGAAAATGGTGCACAGCAAAACGGAGCTGGCGTGCTTGTGTCCGCAGTGTAAAGAGCGGTATTACCCGCAAATCGCCCCGTGTGTGATCGTGGCGATCCGGCGTGGCGAAGAGATCTTGCTGGCGCAGCACCAGCGTCACCGCGGCAATAGTATACTGTGCTGGCGGGGTTCGTGGAAGTGGGCGAAACGCTCGAACAGGCGGTCGCCCGTGAAGTGATGGAAGAGAGCAATATTCGTATTAAAAATCTGCGCTACATCAGCTCACAGCCTTGGCCATTCCGGCATTCGCTGATGATGGCATTCATGGCGGAGTATGCCGACGGTAACCTGCGGCACGATCCCAAAGAACTCAGAGATGCCGGTTGGTTCCGCTACGATCAACTGCCGATTCTCCCACCGCCGGGTACGGTCGCGAGACGTTTGATTGAGGACACCGTGGTACTGTGTCGCGATGGGCAGGAATAGCGCCGCTGGCGTGTTACACTTCGGGCCAATCGTTTCGTTATCGCGTTTTGACCCTCTCTAAGGGTGACAAAAGGACACCGCATGCCAGACCTGAAAAATGATCGCTATCTGCGCGCGCTACTGAGCCAACCCGTTGATGTTACGCCGGTATGGATGATGCGCCAGGCAGGCCGCTATCTGCCAGAGTACAAAACAACGCGCGCACAAGCGGGTGATTTTATGTCGCTGTGCAGAAATCCAGAGCTGGCTTGCGAAGTCACGCTGCAACCGCTGCGGCGCTATGCGCTGGATGCAGCCATCCTGTTTTCCGATATTCTCACCGTGCCCGATGCCATGGGATTGGGGCTCTATTTCGAAACCGGGGAAGGGCCGCGTTTTACCCATCCGGTTCGAACCGCTGCGGATGTGGCGCGCTTGCCAGTTCCCGATCCTGAACAGGATCTGGGCTACGTGATGGATGCGGTTCGCACCATTCGCCGCGAACTGGCCAGTGCGGTGCCATTGATCGGTTTTTCCGGCAGCCCCTGGACGCTGGCAACCTATATGGTGGAAGGCGGCAGCAGTAAAGCGTTTACGGTTATCAAGAAAATGCTGTTTGCTGAGTCACAGACGCTCCACCTGCTGCTGGATAAGCTGGCTGACAGTGTGATTCTGTATTTGAATGCGCAGATCAAGGCCGGTGCGCAATCGGTGATGATTTTCGACACCTGGGGCGGAGCGCTGAGCGGGCGCGATTACCGTGAGTTTTCACTGCACTACATGCACAAAATTGTGGACGGTTTGCTGCGTGAGCACGAGGGGCGGCGCGTACCGGTGACGCTGTTTACCAAAGGCGGCGGCCAGTGGCTGGAAGCGATGGCCGCGACAGGGTGCGATGCGCTGGGTCTGGATTGGACCACGGATATCGGTGAGGCGCGGACGAGGGTTGGGGACAAGGTGGCGCTGCAAGGCAATATGGACCCGTCAATGCTCTATGCGTCCCCCGCGCGTATCGAGCAAGAAGTTGAGACGATTTTGACCGCGTTCGGCCAGGGGAATGGTCACGTGTTCAATTTGGGGCACGGGATTCATCAGGATGTGCCACCGGAACATGCCGGTGCCTTTGTGGATGCGGTGCATCGGTTGTCGCTCCCGTTCCATCAATAATCGCCATCATCAGGATTGAACGCGCCTTAAGGAGTAGGGTGATGGATACGCAAGCATTGAAAGCGGAGCAGAAACGGCGGGCACAGGAAATCGTGCATGTTGACAGCCTACCCTTTGTCGAGCCTACGTTTATTGGCGGGGCTGATGTCGGGTTCGAGCAAGAGGGAACGGTGACGCGGGCGGCGATTGCGATATTGCACTACCCTTCACTTCAGCTGGTTGAGTACCAGATTGCCCGTATCCCGACGGTAATGACCTATGTGCCGGGATTGCTCTCTTTTCGTGAGTGTCCTGGACTGTTGGCCGCGTGGGAACAATTGGTGCAGAAGCCTGATTTGCTGTTTGTTGATGGGCACGGTATTTCACACCCCAGGCGGTTGGGCGTTGCCAGCCATTTTGGGTTATTGGTGGATGTCCCGACCATTGGCGTGGCTAAAAAACGGCTGTGTGGTCAGAGTGCCCTGCTTTCTGAAGCACCCGGCAGCCAAAGCGCGCTGATGGACCATGACGAACAGATTGGCTGGGTGTGGCGTAGCAAGGCGCGCTGTAATCCGCTGTTTATCTCAACCGGCCATCGGGTTAGCCTGAACAGCGCACTGATGTGGGTAAAACGCTGCCAGCAGGGCTATCGTTTACCCGAACCTACGCGTTGGGCGGACGCCGTTGCCTCACAACGGCCAGTCTTTCAACGCTGGCTGCGTGAAAATCCGCAGTAATGCAGGCAGGATGCGCTAAGTTTAAGAATTCAGGCATAGGGCAAGGCAAAATTTTCAGGTACACTGCCTGCCATTAAAAATAATGAGCGTCGACGATGTTACGTAATCCTATTCACCTGCGGCTGGAGAAGCTGGAAAGCTGGCAGCACGTGACTTTTATGGCTTGCCTTTGCGAGCGGATGTATCCGAACTATTATGAATTCTGCCGCCAGAACGAGTTTGGCGATGCGCAGCTGTATCGCCGCATCCTCGATCTGGTGTGGGAAGTGCTGGTCGTGAAAGAGGCCAAGGTCAATTTCGACAGCCAGTTGGAGAAATGGGAAGACGCTATTCCTTCCGCTGATGATTACGATTTATACGGTGTCTATCCGGCCATTGACGCATGCATTGCATTGGGTGAACTGATTCATTCGCAACTGAGTGGTGCCACGCTCGAGCATGCGATTGACATTAGCGAAACCTCCATTCGCACGGTAACGATGCTGGAAATGACGCAAGCTGGCCGTGAAATGACGGACGAAGAACTCTACACGCTGCCCGCGATCGAAGAAGAATGGGATATTCAGTGGGAGATTTTTCGATTGCTGGCGGCATGTGAAGAGCGTGATTTGGAATTGATTAAAGGGATGCGCGCCGACCTGCGGGAAGCAGCAATATTGGCATAAATTTAGGCCAATAAGGCGATAAAACGTGATTTAAGGCCCTAAATGACAAGTGAAGGGCTTCAAATCCGCCCCCTGTCTGGTCTACATTTGGGGGGGCGTAAAAAAAGTGGCTGTCGGTGCGTGTATGCAGGAGAGTGCTTTTGAGCATATCCGTCGCACTCGATGCTAAGCAAGCGATAAACACACTGTAAGGATAACTTATGAATAAGACTCAACTGATTGATGTGATTGCAGACAAAGCTGACCTGTCCAAGGCTCAGGCTAAAACAGCGTTAGAAGCCACTCTGACCGCGGTAACTGAGTCTCTGAAAGCAGGCGATGCAGTACAATTAGTGGGTTTTGGTACGTTTAAAGTGAACCATCGTAACGAGCGCACTGGCCGCAACCCGCAAACGGGTAAAGAAATCAAAATCGCTGCGGCGAATGTCCCGGCATTTGTTGCGGGCAAAGCACTAAAAGACGCTGTTAAATAAGCGAATGCCAGTGAAGGATTCAAGCAAAGGGGCGTTAGCGCCCCTTTTGCTTTTGTGGCGCAGGCTGGTCACGGTGGCTATTGCCGGATTGCTAACCGCCTGCTCCAGCCACTCGCCCCCGCCAACGACGTTCGCCACCGGTTACGTAGGCGATCGTGCAGTGGTGCGCGTGTGGCACAAGGATGACAGCCAACAACACAGCACGCAATTAGTGACACTCTCCAATGCGTTGCAGGATGATAACCTGTGGCCCGATCGTCACGGGGTGGAAACGCGTTACCTGTTTGTTCAGGGCCATCTGCGTGAAATAAAGCGCAGTTATCGTGGTGTCCATCCGGAAAGTCTCCATCTTCGATTTGCTGACGACGGCACGGTGAGCTTTATGCAACGGCAACTCGACGATCGGCGTGAAAGCGTTTCTGACGATGAGATAGCGCTGTTTCAGTTTGATGCCAAGCGGGTGCTGGAACTCAGCGAGGTGTTGCGCACCGGCAGTGTGAGATTGCGTCAGGGGGTGCTACAGGGCAATCGCGTGCTCACCTGTGATGGACAGAATGTCAGCCCTGATTTTGATCTGCTCTCGCTGAGATGGATAGCGGAACAGCGGCAGCATCGTCCAGAGGTCACGCTACGCGTGGCGTGGTTGGATGCCCCTGCGGGAACGCAACTGCTGCTGGTGGCTGAGGAAGATTTGTGTCGGTGGAAGCCGTTTGCCAGCGAGTAGGGTTAAATCTACCCGTCATTCCCGCATACCCTTGTCATTCCAGCGTAGGCGGGAATCTTTCACAGGCTAAACGCGTTTCTTCTGCCAGAGGTCCCCGGCCTACGCCGAGGACGACGAAGGGGCATACCACCTATCATTCCCGCATTATTGCTTTTGCTCACGTGCAATGGCGCGGTAGCCGATATCATTGCGGTAGAAACTGCCGTTCCAGCGGATATCTTTGGCAACCTCATAGGCTTTCTGCTGCGCCAGTGCGACAGTGCTACCCAAGGCGGTAACGCACAGCACGCGTCCACCGCTGGTGACTACGTCATCGCCACGCAGTGCGGTGCCAGCCTGAAACACCTTACTGTCTTCCGCTTCTTCCTGTGGTAAGCCGCTGATGACATCGCCGGAAGCGTAGTCACCGGGGTAACCGCCTGCCGCAATCACTACGCCCAACGCCGGGCGCTCATCCCAGACGAACGTTGTCTGATCCAGTTTGCCTTCACAGGCTGCCAGACACATCTCCACCAGATCTGAGCGCAGGCGCATCATGATCGGTTGCGTCTCTGGATCGCCAAAGCGGCAGTTAAATTCGATCACCTTAGGCTGGCCCGCGTCATCGATCATCAACCCGGCATACAGGAAACCGGTATAGGTATTTCCTTCCGCCTTCATGCCGCGTACTGTCGGCCAAATCACCTGATCCATCACGCGCTGGTGGATCTCATCGGTCACCACTGGGGCAGGAGAGTATGCGCCCATACCGCCCGTGTTCGGGCCGGTGTCTTTATCGCCCACACGTTTGTGGTCCTGGCTGGTGGCCATGGGCAATACGTTATCGCCGTCGACCATGACGATAAAGCTGGCCTCTTCACCTTCCAGAAACTCTTCGATGACGATACGGTGCCCGGCATCGCCAAACGCATTGCCTGCCAGCATATCCTGAACCGCGTTTTCTGCTTCTTCCTGCGTCATGGCAACGATAACGCCTTTGCCCGCCGCCAGGCCGTCAGCCTTGATCACGATAGGCGCGCCGTGCTTGCGCATATAGGCCAGCGCAGGCTCAACCTCGGTGAAATTCTGATAGAACGCGATGGGGATCTGCTGACGCGCCAGGAAATCTTTGGTAAAGGCCTTGGAGCCTTCTAACTGTGCAGCAGCCTGAGTCGGGCCAAAAATCGTCAGACCCGCGGTGCGGAAAGCATCAACCACGCCAATCACCAGCGGTGCTTCCGGACCAACGATGGTCAAACCAATCTGTTTTTCCTGGGCAAAAGCAACCAGCGCCGGAATATCGGTAGCGGAGATTGCCACGTTTTGCAGTGCAGATTCGCGTGCCGTACCCGCATTACCGGGCGCGACATAGACATTATCTGCCAGCGGCGACTGGGCGGCTTTCCACGCCAGCGCGTGTTCGCGCCCGCCATTACCAATGATTAAAATGTTCATCTGTGTCATATCCTGAATTAGTGGCGGAAATGGCGCATGTCGCTGAAGATCATGGCAATGCCGTGTTCGTTAGCGGCGGTGATAGCCTCGTCATCACGAATGGAACCCCCCGGCTGAATCACACAGGTAATGCCAACGGCAGCGGCGGCATCGATACCGTCACGGAACGGGAAGAACGCATCAGAGGCCATTACGGAGCCTTCAACCTGCAATCCTTCGTCACCGGCTTTAATTCCCGCGATTTTTGCGGAATAGACGCGGCTCATCTGTCCTGCACCGATGCCGACAGTCATATTATCACGGGCATAGACGATGGCATTGGATTTGACGAACTTCGCGACTTTCCAGCAGAACAGTGCATCGCGCAGTTCGGTTTCTGTCGGTTGACGCTCTGTGACAACGCGCAGTTGACCCGCATCAACCATGCCCAGATCGCGATCCTGTAACAGCAGGCCGCCGTTGACGCGTTTGAAATCCAGCCCGGAAATGCGTTGCTGCCATTGGCCGCAAATGAGGACGCGCACGTTCTGTTTTGCCGCTGTGACTTTCAAGGCCGCTGCACTGGCTGAGGGCGCGATGATCACTTCTACAAACTGACGACTGATGATCGCTTGCGCGGTGGCTTCGTCCAATTCGCGGTTAAACGCGATGATGCCGCCAAACGCAGAGGTGGGGTCGGTTTTGTAGGCGCGCTCGTAGGCCGCCAGAATCGACTCGCCAATAGCAACGCCACAGGGGTTGGCGTGTTTCACGATGACGCAGGCCGGTTCGGCGAACTCTTTTACGCACTCCAGCGCCGCATCGGTGTCGGCAATATTGTTGTAAGACAGCGCTTTGCCCTGCAACTGTTCTAGTGTCGCAACAGAGGCCTCTTTCAGCGTCTCTTCAATATAGAAGGCGGCTTGCTGATGGCTGTTCTCGCCGTAACGCATGTCCTGCTTCTTGATGAAGTTCAGGTTCAGCGTGCGCGGGAAGTGGCCGGCCGGCTTATCTGTCTCACCGTGGTAAGGAGGAACCATCGTGCCAAAGTAGTTGGCGATCATGCTGTCGTAGGCTGCGGTGTGTTCAAAGGCTTTAATCGCCAGATTGAAGCGGGTTTCCAGCGTCAGAGAGTGCGCATTGGCATCCATTTCATTGATGATGTCAGTGTAGTCACTGCTTTTTACCACGATAGTGACATCTTTATGGTTCTTGGCCGCGGAGCGCACCATGGTTGGACCGCCAATATCGATATTTTCGACGGCATCAGCCAGTGAGCAATCGGGACGGGCCACCGTTTGCGCGAAGGGATATAGGTTTACCACCACCATATCGATGGGGCTGATGTCATGTTCTGCCATGATGGCTTCATCCGTGCTGCGACGACCCAGGATCCCGCCGTGTACTTTCGGGTGCAGGGTTTTAACGCGACCATCCATCATCTCTGGGAAGCCCGTATAGTCGGACACTTCAGTGACGGGTAAGCCCGCATCAGCCAACAGGCGGGCAGTACCGCCAGTGGATAGCAGCTCCACGCCACGTTGATAAAGCGCCTGAGCAAATTCGACAATACCGGCTTTGTCAGAAACGCTGAGTAAAGCGCGGCGGATAGGACGAGGTTGTGACATGGTGATGTATCCCTTGGCTTTGGATAGGCATAAAAGAACAGTATATGAATGAAGTTTTGCTGTTTTTATCCTTTATCTGGATAAAACCGCATTCCTATTCTGTTCTTGTACGGTAATTTTGCGCGGGAGAATTGTAGCGAAAACGTTTGCGTGATGCTCGTCTAATTTTAGGCAGAATCTCACTTGTGGATAACATTGTGCAAAAGTGGGTATAAAGCGGGGTTTTGCTGTGGAATTCAGCAAACAGTCAATTTTATTCAAAATACCTATTGCAGGCTGCGCGGAAATCCCTATACTCCGCCTCCACTGACACGGCAACAGCGACACGCGGTTGCGGTAACAGTCGGAAAGTTA
>NZ_PEHF01000035.1 GCF_015762685.1 Candidatus Symbiopectobacterium sp. 'North America'
CGGCTGATGGCTGAAAACCCGGAAATCTCAAAAAGTGCGTGGAACTAAAACCTGTGTGCTTACAAAACATCTTATACATTAAGCAGGATTTACGATGAATATAAAGAAAATGGTGCAGAAGATGTTTTCAAAGAAAAAGAAGTTTTATTAAAAATAATAACATTAATGGATGATATTGATGATGACAGTAAATTAAAATTAGTTGGTGACATTTCAAACGTCACAAACAAGCAGACGCCAGTTATAAATGCGGATAAGTTCTTCAATGATGAAGTACATAAAAAAATACAAAAAGTAGTTTTTGATAGATATGGAATTCTATATGAAAGAAAACGTGGTGAATTTTCAGATGGTTTATCTAATGGATATGTTGGTAAATATCAAATATTGAAAAGAAATTTATTTTTTAGAATATATTACTCATCAAATGGATACATTAATATTGAATTCAGGAAGAAATTGTTTCAGCAAAATGATTTTTCGTTTTTTAAATTTAATAATGAATCATTTGATAGATTCAATATTGGTTATCATCTGTATGTTAAATTATGGCGAGGGATATTGAATAGTAAGGATGAATTTAATTTCAATTTAATTAGAAAAGATTTGTATGCAAAGTTATATGCATATAATCAGATGTTCCCAGTAGGTGAGGTGGATGATATAGATAATAATATTTCAATTTTTGATGATGAGTGGGGGTTGTTCTTAGCTGATAAAGTTGAAAAAAGAGCTGAAATGAAAATAATTAAAACAAAAGGAACTCATCAAGAGAAAAAATTTTTTAATGAGTATCGGTATTTTAGAAGTAGTAACTTTGAAAAAGATGTTATTGATTGGTTTAATAAAAGGGTATAAGACATATTATAGTCTTTAGTAAATGGATAAGTACAACTTTTATTAGACTTATGGTGAACATTCAGAGGCGAGTTATGGGTTAACCAGCTAAGTAATGAAAGGAATATCTCTAGTTACCAGCCTTGCTTTGAAATGTTCTACTTGGCTTTTTTTATATGTGTTTCAACAGCACCGGCTTGCTAGATTTTGTTGACACACAAAGTAAATCTGGTTGATTCGTGATATGTTATAATTCCAGTGCCTAAGGATAAAAATATTAAAATCAACGATATTTTCTTTGCAAGGCTTAGCATAATCTAAATGCCAAGATTATTTTTCGTAATCATGTGTGATAATAAATAAAATCACGGAGCTTTTACTCCCAAGTCAAACTCTGCTCCATCTCTGACTCTCTCTAAAAGTTCACGAAGGTAATTTGAGTACCTATGTGATTGGATTTCATCTCCATTCATAATAGCATAATGATATTTGTTATCAAAGGTTTTGATATTTACACCTGTAATGTTTTTTACTGTTTCTAATAGTTTGTTAGCATCATGCCAGCCTTTATAACCGAGAGTCTGGCCCAGTGCCGTCAATGTGTAAGGATAACTGGCATTAAAAGCCATCCCATCTGAAGACGTAGCTATCCCATATAGTTTTGCCAATTCTCCTTCTGATTCGCTAATATTTGATAAAACTCGATAATCTACCTGTACCGGGTTTCTTGGAATATCACTTCTTACAAGGTCATAGGTACGAGCAAGTAAGGCTCGTAATAATTTAGGGTTTATATTATCAAGTGCTCTATTTGCACCAAATGCTGAGAAGACCCAAGAGAAGTCATTTGCAACTATGCTTTTTATCCTAATGCTCTTATTTGCAGATGCTTGAATCAATCGCTCTCGGCGTGGGTATTCATTATCGTTCTGTTTATCAATCCATTCTAGTATATATGTTAGGTATAATTTCACCATTTTCAGAAAGTAGTTCATCAATATCGGATAAAATATTTTTTATGTTCTCATCTTCAGCGCTATAATCTATAAAGATAAGAGGGTGTTCTGCAAAAAGCGTTAGAAGTTTTGCACTTAAATATTTCTTTTTCTTTATGAAATCACCATAATCATCACTATTAATGATGATGCTTTCAGGTGTAGAACAACAACCGTGAATTTTAAGTATTTTACCGATACTACCATGATTAGCGTATAAGATCTTTTGGCCTATAATAGGGGTGAATTCGGGATATATTGACTCTAATAATTGATCATAGTTTGTAGTGATTATTGAGTGTAGATGTATTTTTCTTAAAAGATCAATTTCGCCATGACCTATAATCTTATTATCCTGTATGAGTAAGTTAAAAATACTCGATATCTTATGTTTGAAGTAAATTCTTGGTTCATTTCCGGCCTCAAATAATTCAGGTGGGAATTCCTTTTCACCGTCCCCCCATGCCCACTCATTATAAGCATCAGAGAATACACTTCCAATATCAATCAACTCAGGATATTTCTGTTTGTAATAGGCGAATTTTTTATCTATGTTGGGACATTCAGTAGCAAGCTGTTTTAATAACTCTTCTCAATTGGGGACTGTGAGATATCTTTTTGTTAGTCCTGAGCCTACAAAAAGTATTGGTTGGCATCCCATGCCCTCAAGACATGTTTTGATATCATCACTAACATCTTCAATGTATTGATGGTAGTTATTTGGCATATAATGTTCCTTTAATGTGGAGTCTACGCTATTTTTCTTGCATATGTCGGTGATGTCTAAAGACGGAATTCCCCCACCATTCCATAAGACTTATGCGTTGTTCAAGGTAAGTCGAGCGATTATAAGCCCGCCGAACCTCATTTTTATCCGAGTGAGCCAAAGCAGCTTCAATCACATCAGGGTTAAAACCCGCTTCATTCATCGCGGTGCTGGCTATGGAACGTAATCCATGAGCAACCAATCTACCACCATATCCAATCCGTTTTATAGCAGCATTTGCCGTCTGGCTATTCATAGCCTGCTTAGGATCGTTACGGCTGGGAAACACATGCTCACGGTTGCCGCTTATGGGGCGCATGATATCCAGAATTTCCAACGCCTGCGGCGACATCGGTACAATGTGCTCACGCTTGGCCTTCATCCGTTCAGCGGGAACCGTCCATAGCTTCGCTTCCAGATCGATATCTTCCCACCTTGTGCCAAATGCTTCCGCCGGGCGTACCAATGTTAATAACTGCCACTCAATCAAAAAGCGCGTAGGTAACGACAGGTTAGACATAGAAAGGGAGCGCATCAGTTTAGGCAGTTCTTCCTGCCGTAGCGTTGGCATGTTCTGCTTCTTGGGCTTCTCAAATGCCATACCTATGCCCGACGCCGGGTTAGCGTCAATCAAGCCGGTGTTAACCACGAAAATCATGATCTCATTGATACGCTGCACAAGTCGTCGCACGGTTTCCAATGCGCCACGCGCTTTGATGGGTTCCAGTGTCTGGATAAACAGCCGGGTTTTGATGTACTGCACCGGGACGTTTTCCAGTGCGAGGAAAATGTCTTTCTCCAGCGATCTCCAGATATCTTTGGCGTAATCGGGCGTTACCGTGTTGCTCTTTACCTCAAACCAGCTTTTAGCCACATTGCTAAATAGGCTCTCAACGGCGATCTGCGCTTATTCCTGTTCTTTAGCGACTGACTCTTGTGGGTCGATGCCTTTTGCCAATAGCGCCAGTTTCTCGTCGCGCATTGCCCGTGCATCGGCCAGTGACAGGGCAGGGTAGTTGCCTAACGCGAGTGTGGTGCCGGTTTTTGTCCCCGGTCGCAGGTAACGAAAGCGCCAATGTTTTTTGCCGGTAGTTTTCACCAGCAAAAACAGGCCATCACCATCGTGCAGGCTAAACTCTTTTTCCTTCGGGCGGGCTTTGCTCACTTCGGTGTGGTTCAATGGCCGCGTGATTCTTGGCAGGCGCTTATCCTTATTTTTAGGCCCACGTTTTAGGCTTATAGAATAGCGTGGGCCTAAACTTAGGCCAATAGTCATCGGATTTGGCTGGATATCCTCGGACAATGATGGACACAAAAAAGCCCGCAGGGCTTGCGCCGAGCGGGCTTTCAGGACTTCATCGGATGACTCTGGTAATCACCGATGGAGAATTTTGGTGGAGCTGGCGGGAGTTGAACCCGCGTCCGAAATTACTACACCGTCGGCACTACATGCTTAGTCTAGTCTTTACATTCGCCGGTTAGCTGCGAACAGACACGCCACTAACAAACTAGCCTGATTGGATTTAACGCTTCAACCTCAGGCAGGGCATCCACGCGATCTCTTTTGGGTTTGACCTCTCTTGATCCCCGTCCTAAGAGCGGAGGCTAGGGAGAGAGGGCTCAGAGCAGGTTATTAAGCTGCTAAAGCGTAGTTTTCGTCGTTTGCGACTATTTTTTTGCGGCTTTTTACGAGGCAAACCGCCCCTCGGCATGCTCCTAAGGCTACACAATCCCGTCGAATCCACAATCAGCCCCAAGTACTTCAGTAGTATAACAGAACCGTGACACCCTAATCCACTGTTAGCGGTTGGCGTTTTTCATGATGCGCGCCTTGTCCGTTTGCCACTCGCACTCTTTGATATCTGAACGCTTATCGTGCTCTTTCTTTCCTTTGGCAACACCAATCTTCACTTTTGACCAGGCGTTCTTCCAATACAACGAAAGCGCAACCACGGTGTAACCTTCACGATTAACCCGTCCATAAAGCGAATCCAACTCACGCTTGTTCAGCAACAGTTTTCGGGTGCGCTTAGGGTCACAAACCACGTGGCTTGACGAGGCCAGTAGTGGCTGAAAGGTAGCACCAAACAGAAAAGCCTCACCACTGTGCAACAGTACATAGCTGTCGCTGATGTTGGCCTTACCTGCGCGTAGTGATTTTACTTCCCATCCTTGCAACGCCAATCCCGCTTCGAACTCTTCTTCAATGAAGTATTCGTGGCGAGCTCGCTTGTTTTGCGCAATGGTGGCGGAGCCGGGTTTATAAGCTTTTTTCTTTGTCATAGTGTCGTCATTATACCGGATGTTAAAGGGAAAGACATCACTGCCGCATCAGTGAACGCACGTTGAGGAAGGGGGGCGATCGTCGCCTCAGAATTTTTACCATCCGGGCCATCGGTGCTATTATTCCGCGCGTTTGAAGTAATACGGAAAAAGCCATGCCCAAGATTAGTCGCTCTGCACAGGTGTCCTACAGCGCGCAACAAATGTACCAGTTGGTGAATGATGTCGCCTCCTATCCCCAGTTTCTGCCTGGCTGTACCGGGAGCCGCGTCATTGCTGCCAATGCTGAAGAAATGACGGCCGCTGTCGATGTCTCTAAAGCCGGGATCAGCAAAACCTTTACCACGCGCAATACGCTTACCGAGAGCCAATGCATCAGTATGCAGTTGGTTGATGGCCCGTTCCGTCAACTGAGTGGCGATTGGCGCTTTATTCCTTTAAGTGCCGATGCTTGCAAGGTGGAACTGCATCTTGATTTTGAGTTCACCAATGCGTTGATCGAACTGGCCTTTGGCAAGGTGTTTAAAGAATTGGCAAGTAATATGGTGCAGGCCTTCACCTTACGCGCCAAAGAGGTATACCGTGCCTGAAATCCGTGTCGATGTGGTTTATGCGCTGCCAGAACGTCAGTATGTGCGGTCCGTGACGGTGGAAGAGGGCGCAACGGTGGAGCAGGCTATTGTCGCCTCAGGGTTGCTGACATTGCTTACCGATATCGATTTACAGGTTAACAAAGTCGGGATCTTTAGCCGGTCGGCCCGTTTGACGGACGCAGTAACTGAGGGCGATCGCGTAGAGATCTACCGTCCGTTGATTGCCGATCCTAAAGAATTGCGCCGTCAGCGCGCGGAGCGTTCCAAAAAATAAGGCACATTCTGTGCCTTATTATGCGTGCTCTGATCACCGCTTCACTATCAATTCAGCGTCGGTTGATTTTTCACGTTGGTCAAAATGCCATCTTGGCTGAAGGTCAGTGTCAGCGTTTGCTGTTTTACCGCCTCATGCCAGGGTTGCTGGCGGAAAACGTAGAACCAGGTGTCACTGCCAAAGGGGTCTTGCATCATCGGCGTACCCAATGTATAGGCAACCTGTTGCTTGGTCATACCGGTGTGGATTTTTGCCACATCAGCCGGTGTCAGATAGTTCCCTTGGTTGATATCTGGACGATAAACCAGTCTTTCCAGCGTAGAACAACCGGCGGTCAGCATAACAACCATCGCGGCGATGACGGTCAGCGTTTTACAGCGCATAGTAAATACATTCCTTAAGAGCATAGGTTGCCGATGATAATAGACCTTGCCTGTCTTGAAAACCGGCAAGGCGCTTGTATGACCACCGGAATGCAAAAAAGTTGATTATTTTTGTCTGAACGCTAACGGTAACAACGGTAAAACGCACTCAATTAGCCATGGCTCGCGATGCCTGATGCTGTTTTTACGCAGACAGTAACTCTTTAGCGTTCGCCAATGTGTTTTTGGTGACTGCGCTGCCACCCAACAAACGGGCCAGCTCTTGCAACCGTGCGCGTTTGTCCAGCGGTTGCATCAGCGTTTCAGTAGCTGCACCATCGATATGTTTGCTGACAAAGAAGTGTTGATGGCCGCAGCCAGCAACTTGCGGTAAGTGGGTGACACACATCACCTGTGTGGATGTGCCGAGTTGACGCAGCATTTTGCCGACAATTGCTGCGGTCGGGCCACTGATGCCCACATCCACTTCGTCGAAAATTAGCGCTGGGGTATCCATTTTACGCGCAGCGATCACCTGAATAATCAGTGCGATACGGGAGAGTTCACCGCCGGAGGCGATCTTCGCCAGAGCCTGATGCGGTTGACCCGGGTTAGTCGTGACCAGAAACGTGATGCTGTCTGCGCCATAGGCTGTCAGGCGCTCTGGCGAAAACTCTACTTCAATGGAGAAATGTCCGTGCGGCATGGCGAGTTCATGCATCTGTGCCGTAATCAACTGAGACAATTCATGCGCTTGGTGTTGACGGCGGGCATGTAACTGTTCCGCGGCGTGCAGAGCCTGTTGGTGATACTCGCTAACGGCCAGGCTGAGCGCGGCGTGGTTGCTCTCTTGTTCTGCCAGTTGCTGCTGTTCATCCAGCAGTTGCTGGTAGAATGCCGGCAGGTTTTCTGGGGCGACGTGATGTTTGCGCGCCAGCGCCATTTGGCGGGATAAGCGCTGCTCCAGCTCATAGAGTCGGGTCGGATCGAGATCCGTTTGTTCGCTGTAGTGGCGCAACTCATCGCTGGCTTCGCTGATCTGAATGCTGGCTTCTTCCAGCATATTCAGCACGCTGCCCAGTTTTTCATCCATAGTAACGAGTTCGCCGAGTTGGTGCTTTGCGCTGTGGAGCATGCTCATGATGTTCTGATAGTCGTTTTCGCTGAGCAACTGCAATGTCTGCTGGCTGAGTGACAGCAGTTGACCGCTGTTAGCCAGCCGTTTGTATTCGAAGTCAATTTGTTCGTATTCACCGGGCAGTGGGGCAAACTCTTTCAGCTCTTTGAGCTGGTATTGCAACAGTTCGCGGCGTGCCTCACGTTCGATATTCGCTTGTTGCAACTGTGCCAGATCGCGACAACTTTGGTGCCACTGCTGCCAGATTTGTTGCATGGCAGCAAGTAGTTGCGGTTCGTCGGCATAGGCATCCAGCAGATGACGTTGGTGTTCAGGTTTGAGCAACAATTGGTGAGCGTGCTGTCCGTGCAGTTGGATCAGGTGCTGGCCGAGCTCACGCAACTGCGATAATGGCACGGCGGTGCCATTGATAAACCCGCGTGAACGCCCGTCTGCACTGATCACCCGGCGTAGCAGGCACTCGTTGCTGTCATCCAGTTGGTTTTGCTCCAGCCATGCTTTTACCGCAGGGGTATCGCTGAGGGCGAAACGGGCACAGATGTCGGCACGCTGTGCGCCGGGACGCACCATGCTGGCGTCAGAACGGTTGCCTAGGCACAGGCCCAATGCGTCAATCGCGATAGATTTGCCCGCGCCGGTTTCGCCGGTAATAACGCTCATACCTGATTGAAAATCAATTTCTAACTCACGCACGATAGCGAAATGACTGATAGTGAGTTGCGCCAGCATGAATCACCTTCCTGTATGTAACAGCAGACTGTAATTAAATACAGTATAATACCGTTTTTTAACCAGTAAAGTAGCCAGCACGAAATTTTAAAATAATTTTTTCGACCACCCCAGCTTTATGCTTAGCGTATTGAAATAGCTGTAATTTTCTGGGTGTATCAAATTTAGCGAGTATTGGCTGCGAGTAATCAGTACCTCTTCTCCTTCCTGTACCGGCAGGGTTATCTGGCTGTCACAGCTTAACTCCAGATCGTGTATGATATGAGAAAACTTCAGGCGGATGGTGCTGCTGCTGTTTATCACCAGTGGGCGCGCTGAAAGCGTATGGGGAAACATCGGCACCAGCGCGATGGCATCCAGTGTCGGTGTCAGGATGGGGCCACCACCGGAAAGCGAGTAAGCGGTGGAACCGGTAGGCGTTGAGATAATCAGGCCGTCCGAGCGTTGGGAGAAGGCGAAACGATCGTCAATATAGACTTCAAATTCAATCATATGGGCGACTTTTCCGAGGTGTAGTACCACTTCATTGATCGCCGTGCTAGTGCTGTCAGGCTGATTGCGACGGCAAACATGCGCTTCCAGCATAAAGCGCTGTTCGCTCAGGTAGCGCCCTTCCAACACCTCGGTAAGCTGCTGTTGCGCCTGATCGGGATCGAGATCGGTCAGGAAGCCGAGATTTCCCCGGTTGACGCCAATCACATCAATGTCATAGCGAGAGAGCACGCGAGCGGCACCTAGCATATTGCCATCGCCGCCAACCACCACGGCCAAATCGGCTTGCATGCCGATTTCCGACAGGCTGCCGGTCAACGCATCGGGCAGGTTTAGCTCGTGGGCAATATGCTGCTCCAGCATGACTTGGTAGCCCTTGCTGTTCAGCCAGTGATACAACATCTCATGCGTCGCCAGTGCCGTGGGGTGGCGCGGATGGCCCACAATGCCAATGCAATTGAACTGTTTCGTCATCGTTATGCTTTTCCTTACCCTGAGCCGCCCGGTATCACGAAATCTGTCGGTATATGTGACTACTTCTCTTGAATCCCCGGTTTTCATCCCCATAATAAGCGAACAAGCGAGATGAATGCTAAAACCGCGGAGAATTTCATGAGTAGTAAAGAACAGAAGTCGCCTGACGAGCAAGTCGTAGATCAAATGGAAGCGGCACAGGGGCAACATGCGGAAGTGGAACCTGCAACGACAGACGTCGCCGATCCGCGTGATGAACGTATTGCCGAATTGGAAGCGCAACTGAACGAACTACAGCAGCGTGAGCGCGATACCGTGCTGCGCGCGCGTGCCGAAACGGACAATATCCGCCGTCGCGCTGAAATGGACGTGGAAAAAGCGCATAAATTTGCGCTGGAAAAATTTGCGGGTGAAATGCTGCCAGTGATTGATAACCTCGAGCGTTCGCTCGATGCTGCCGATCGCAGCAATGAGTCCCTTGCCTCGTTGATTGAGGGTGTGGAACTGACGCTGAAATCGCTGCTGGATGCCGTGCGCAGGTTTGGTATCGAGGTGGTGGGTGACGTGAACGTGCCGTTTAATCCGGAAGTGCACCAGGCCATGACCATGCTGGAATCGGCCAACCATGCGCCAAATTCAGTAATGATGGTGATGCAAAAAGGTTACACCCTGAACGGTCGTTTGCTGCGTCCCGCCATGGTTGCCGTTTCCAAAGCGAAGGGCTGATTTCCCTGAGCGACTCGCGCGTGCCATGAGGGCAGGCGTAACAAATTGAAATCAATAAAAACCCCAAGTGACTTTACCTTGGTTTTTTTTGTTTATATTTTGTTAACAATATGGCGCGGATCACATTTCTAGCGATGCGCGCGTGTTTGGGGCCGTGCAGGCAGAGAGGTAATCGTTAACCTATCAGGCTAAACGGATATCCCTGCTAACTATGTTGCTTTTAGCTATTACAGCAATCTGTTTTACCACTCTAAATGCATTTGATAATCATTATTATTAATGACAGAGTGAATCATTATAGAGGTAATAAAGGGTCATTGTATGCCGGGAAGCCGAGTGATAGAGACTGCCAGCCGCACGTCAAGGAAGCTTAAGCTTTCCCTGATGGGGCCAGCATTTACAGCGGCGATTGGCTATATCGATCCGGGTAACTTTGCCACCAATATTCAATCGGGGGCGGACTACTGCTATCAATTGCTGTGGGTGGTGGTATGGGCCAACCTGATGGCGATGCTGATCCAGTTGCTTTCTGCCAAGCTGGGGATTGCCACCGGGAAAAATCTGGCAGAGCACATTCGCGATCGTTTCCCTCGCCCTGCGGTGTGGGCCTATTGGGTGCAGGCTGAGATCATCGCCATGGCAACCGATTTGGCCGAGTTTATCGGTGCTGCCATTGGCTTTAAGTTGCTGTTAGGGGTTTCGCTGCTTGAGGGCGCGATCCTTACCGGTATTGCGACCTTCCTGATTCTGGCACTGCAATAGCGTGGTCAAAAGCCGCTGGAGATGATTATCGGCGGGCTGCTGCTGTTTGTCGCTGCCGCGTATATTGTCGAACTGATCTTCTCGCGTCCTGAAATGGCCTCGCTGGTGCGTGGCATGGCGGTGCCGCAGTTGCCCACCTCGGACGCGGTGCTACTAGCTGCTGGGGTGTTGGGGGCCACCATTATGCCCCATGTGATTTACCTGCACTCGTCATTGGCCCAGCAGGGCGAAGACCACACCCGTGCCGAACGCTATGCTGCGACCAAAATCGACGTGGCAGTGGCGATGACCATTGCAGGATTCGTCAATCTGGCAATGATGGCTACCGCGGCGGCGGCGTTCCATTTTAGCGGCAATCAGGATATCGCCGATCTGGAACGTGCCTATCTCACCCTCGATCCACTGTTAGGGAAGGCCGTGGCGACTATTTTCGGCTTAAGCCTGGTGGCTGCGGGGCTCTCTTCGACCGTCGTGGGGACGTTGGCTGGCCAAGTGGTGATGCAAGGGTTTATCCATTTTCATATTCCCCTGTGGGTGCGGCGCACGGTCACCATGCTGCCTTCATTTATTGTGATTATGTCTGGCATGGAGCCCACTCGCGTGTTGGTGCTGAGTCAGGTGCTGCTCAGCTTCGGTATTGCGTTGGCACTGGTGCCTTTGCTGGCGTTTACCGGAAATCGGGCGTTGATGGGATGCATGGTCAATGGTCGTTGGGTACAGAACGCCGGTAATGCCATTGTTTTGGTTTCTCTCAATGCTTATCTGCTGATCAGCACGTTTTTCCTCAGCTAACGCAATATAATATTTCTCACGTCTAACGGATTGTCGTCACAATAAATGTGATGGCAGTCCATTTTTTTATCAAAAGGCTAGCGCTCATTTTTCCTCATCTCTATTATTTGGATCATCAATACGAATAGTGTTCGCATATGCGAACGGAAAGAGGTGAGAGATGCCAGCTTTTGATTACAGTAATCCCGTCAAATTTCATTTTTGATTAGGGCGACACAAGCAAGTGGGCGACATTGCCCGTCCTTACGGTAAAAAGGCACTGCTGGTGGCGTCAGACAGCTCCAAGCCCACCGGGCAGTTGCAGGCGGTGCAACAATCGCTGACGGAAGCGGGCGTCACATTTGCGGTTTACGATCGCTTTATGCAGAACCCGTTGTCCACGCTGGTGGCTGAAGGGGCGCAGGTCGCGAACGATGAAGGACGCGATCTGGTGATCGGTCTTGGAGGCGGCAGCGCGATGGACATGGCGAAAGGGATCGCCTTTTCTGCGGTTAATGAAGGTAGCATCTGGGATTACGTGTTTGGTCGTAAAGTCGGCACCCACGCGTTGCCGATCATCCTCATCCCAACGACGGCAGGTACCGGCAGTGAAGCTAACCGCACCGCGGTATTCACCAACCCGGAAACCAACGACAAGAAAGGCCTGGTGAATCCCCTCATCTACCCGAAGGCGGCCATTATCGATCCTGAATTGATGCTGACCCTGCCAAAACGAGTGATCGCCGGACCGGGAGCCGATGTACTGTTCCATGTGCTGGAATCCTACATTTCCAAGAATGCCACGCCGTTCAGCGAAATTCTGTCCCTGCGTGCGATTGAGTTGATCGCGCAGAACCTGCCACTGGTCTATGAAGATGTCACCAATGTGGCCGCCTGGGAGAACGTCACGCTGGCCAGCTCATTGGCGGGCATGGCAATTGACTGCGCTGGCACCACGTTGCCGCACGCGTTGCAGCACCCGATGGGCGGTTTGTTAGATGTGGTGCACGCGGAAGGTATCGCGGCCATTTACAAACCCTTTATGGAATATACCTGGCCTGCGGCATCGGAGAAATTTGCTGCTATCGCCAAAGCCATGGGGATCGATACGCGTGACATGAGCCAGGAACAGGCGGCAGAAAGCAGTGTGGTGGCGGTTCATCAATTCCTGACGTGCATTAATATGGTGCCGACACTGACGCAATTGGGCGTTAAAGAAGAGCACTTCGATTGGTTGATTAATAATGTATTAACCACCATGAAAGTCGTGCTGTCGAATAATCCACGTGTACCAGACGGAGAAAAGATTCGGGAAATTTATCAGGGCTGCTTGTAATTTCGTGTGCGTTATCCACCAGAGATAAACGCTTATTTATCTGGTGCGAAGTGTAATTAATAGCAATCCGCACCAGACAATAAAAAGCTATTCCGACTGATGAGATTTTTTCGTCAGAGGACTTCTGTACCCTATTTTTGATGGCTGTTATAAATATTGTGACAATAAGAGGCTAACGATTATATTTGTGGTTATTAATTGCGGTTCTACCAATACCCGCCTTTATCTGATCAAAGATCAGGCGGTAATCAGTAAAAATGAAATTCCTGTCGGGGTAAACAGCACGGCAGCGACCGGTAATAATGCCGCTTTGAAAGAAGGTATTGCCGCTGGTTTTCAACAACTGCTGGCGCAGGAAAGCCTGACTCTCAACGATGTGTGTTTTGCCATCGCTTCAGGGATTATCACCTCTAACCTGGGGCTGGTAGAGATCCCGCACCTGACCGCTCCGGTCAACATCGATGATCTTGCGACCTTTGCCCGCCAGTATCGCGATCCGGCCATTTTCCCGATTGATATTCCCGTGGTGTTTATTCCCGGCATTAAAAATGCGGCTGGCAAGGGGGGTTGGGAAGGGATCACATCGCTGGATTTGATGCGTGGGGCGATTGGCGTGTTGAGCCGCCATAAGCCTGCGTTGCCGTGCACCATTATTGAGCTGGGATCGACCACCAAGCTGATTCACATTGATGCGCAAGGAAGACTGGCGGGCAACATGACGTCGCTGAGCGGTCAGGTGTATGCCGCTGTTCTGAAAGAGACCTTTATCGGTTCCAGCGTCAAAAGTGCCGAGCCCCAACCTGACTGTTTCTCTGAGCAGATTGCCGATGCGGCCTACCGCAGCGTGCAGCAAAGCGGTCTGTTGCGCACCATTCTACTGACCCGCTTTATTCAATTCTCACTGGATACCCAACCGTCGGAGCGCAAGCTGTTCTGTGAGGCGGCGATGGCAGCTGATGACATGAAACTGTTTGCCGATGCCCAGCAGCAAGGGTTTGACCTGAACAGTGAGATGATTTTTGTCGGCAACGCGCAGCGCTGCCATATCTACCAGCACATGATGAAAAACGTGCTCGGTCTGACGCGCCCAACGACGCTTATCACCGCGCGGGACGAGATTGACAGACTGGTGGTGGAGGGCGCGGGCTATATCGCCGCTCGCGTTGAACTGGGGCCACAGGGTTAAGGGCAGGAGAGAAACATGTATTCCGTTACGATTGATACTGGCACCACCAACACGCGCGTTTTTGTTTGGCAGGATAACCGTATTATTGCTGAGCCAGCCAGGCGGTTGGCGTGCGCGACACAGCCATCACTGGCAGCAAAGAAACCCTGACGCGGGGCGTGCAGGTTGCGGTTCAGGCCGCGCTGGCACAGGCGGCGTTACCGCCGGAAGCTAAAGTGACCTACCTTTCTGCTGGCATGATCACCTCCAATGTTGGCCTGTGTGAGATCCCGCACGTTGTGGCACCAGCAGGCATCAACGAATTGGCGGCGGGTATGGTGCAGCAGGTCATTCTCGAAGTGAGCGATCAGCCGATTTGGTTTGTTCCCGGCATTCGCAACAACGACGGTGCGGTTGCGCCGGAAAACGTTGAAAAAATGGATGTGATGCGCGGTGAGGAAGTGGAAACCATCGGTGCCATTGCCGCGCTGGATATTCGTGGCCCGGCGCTGATTATCCAGCCGGGTTCCCACTCCAAATTCATTAAAGTCGATGCGGATAATCGCATTGAACGCTGCGTAACCACCATTGCCGGTGAGTTGCTGGATGTTATTACTCAACGCACCATTCTGGCCAGTTCGTTGAAACACCAGTTCGCCAATGAAGTAGAAGCGCAGTATCTGCTGCAAGGCGCGCGTGATTGTGCCGCCGTCGGTCTGGCGCGCAGCTGCTTCTCGGTGCGCATTCTCGATATGTTCGCTTCACTGAGTGATAACCAAAAGGCGAACTATTTGCTCGATGCAGTATTACAAACGGATATTCTCGCGATCAAAAACAGCAAAGCGCTGAATATCTTCCCAGATGCCACGTTAGTGATTTGCGGCAAGAAAATATTAAAGAACGCCTTTGAAATATTAATTAAGGATGATGCCTTTTTTACCGGCGATGTGGTGGTGATTGATGATAATCAGCCGTCGCTATCTGGCTTAGGTGCATTGGAAATTGCCCGGGTCAGGAAAATTATTTAACGAACATTCCGCCTGTTAGCAGGCAGAAGGAAGAATGTCATTACCTCTTACCCTACAGGTATTATTATAGGAATATCACGATGAGTACTCTGGTTAATACCGATGCCGCGAGTAAAAAAATCGGCAAGAAGCGGTGGTTTGTCGTTTTCTTGTTATTAATTGGCGGCATTATCAATTATCTCGATCGCGCGGCATTATCCATTGCCGCGCTCGACATGATGAAAGATCTGCACTTGACCAATAACGATATTGGTTTGATGGGATCCGTATTTGCACTGATTTACGCCATGTGCCAGTTACCTTCCGGTTGGCTGGTCGATAAATTTGGGCCGAAGAAGGTCTACAGCTGGGCTATCGGCCTGTGGAGCGGTGCCACCATGCTGACCGGTGCCTGTAGCAACCTGACCACGCTACTGTTTGCGCGCGGTATCCTGGGTATTACGGAAGCGCCGTGCTGGCCGGGGGCAGCGAAAATCACCGCGTCCTGGTTCCCGAAAAAAGAACGCGCACTGGCAACCGGCTTCTGGGATGCGGCGTCCAAATGGGGTCCAGCCATTGCTCCGCCGATTCTGGTTGCCATCATTGTACCGTTCGGCTGGCGTGCTCTGTTCTTTATCGCAGGTGGTATTGATCTGATCTTCCTGGTGTTTTTCCTCTTTGCTTACCATCAGTCGGAAAAACATCCGACGCTGAGCAAAGAAGAGCTGGATTACATTAAAGAAGGCGGCGGCGGTACCGCAGAAAAACTGGGCAACAGTGAGGTCACCATTAGTTGGGGCGGGTTGTTTAAGTACAAATGCGTGTGGGGCATGATTTTGGGCTGGTTCTGCTATGTGTGGATGATGAATATCTTCACCACCTTCCTGCCCCTCTATTTGATGAAAACCCAGAACATCGAGCTTAAAGCGTTGGGTATCCACGCCAGTATTCCTTACTTCGGCGGTATCGTCGGGGCCATTGGCGGCGGATATTTGTCCAAATGGTTGATGGAAAAAGAAATATTCAGTGATTTATTGGTTGCCAAACGCGTCACCATCAGCGTATCCGCGTTGCTGGCAGGCGTTGCTGTCGTGGCTATTCCGTTCGCGATCAGCCTGACTGGTACGCTGGCCCTGCTGGTGATTGCCATGGCGCTGCTCTCGGCGCTCTCTGCAACCGGCTGGGCATTACCGGGTGATGTCGCTCCGGCATCCATGGTGGCCTCCGTGGGCAGTGTCCAGAATTTCGGCGGTTACTTCGCCGGTTCACTCTCACCGCTGGTGATCGGCATGATCGCCGATGCCACCGGTTCTTACACTATGGCGTTTGTCAGCGGCAGGATCATCGCTGGCTGTGCCGCCTCATGCTACTGGTTCATCGTCAGAAAACCGATCGTCGCTAATGCATGATCGCAGTGAAGGCGGCCTCGCGCCGCCTTTTTCCCCGTTTGTTGCAGTCGATTTAATAGTTAATTAAAGGGTTAGAGGTTATCAATGATTAAGCACCGAGTGATTCACGCCATAGAAGAAACGGGCATTATCGCGATTGTCAGAGGGACAAAACCCGAGGAGGTGATCCCCGTGGCACGCGCGCTCTACGATGGCGGCGTGCGCGTGTTGGAAGTGACCTGCAACACGTCAGGTTATCTGCGCAGTATTGAAGCGATCACGGTGGAATTGGGCGATAAGATGTGGATCGGTGCAGCAACCGTTATCAATCCGGTAATGGCGCAGTTGGTGATGGATGCGGGCGCCAATTTTGTGCTGGCACCGGATTTTAATCCGCAGGTGGTCAGCATGGTGCATGAAAAGCAGAAGCTGATGATCCCGGCCGTCGCCACGCCGTCAGAAATATTGCAGGCGTGCTGCATGGGCGTCGATTTGCTGAAGCTGTTCCCAGCCAACGGCCTGGGCGTCAACTATCTGAAGGAGTTGTAGGGGCCGCTCAACAATCTCTCCATCATTCCTGTTGGCGGCGTGACGCTGAATAATGTCGCTGACTTTGCACAGGCTGGTGCATTTGCCGTTGGGGTGGGTAGCGAACTGATCAATAAAACGTTAGTGGCTGAGCAGGCGTGGCAACAGTTAACCGATCTGGCACAGACCTTTATTACTCGTTTCCGGGAAAATAAAAAGCCAGATGAAGTTTGTTATCCTCTCTGATTAACTATCATCTTCCGATAAAGGCTGCCTGCCGCATTATCAACGCGGGTTGCCCTTATCGAGCACTTTTATTTTTTCTTACCGCTATGGTTATCTTGTATAATCCCGCGCAAGCGAATGCATGGGGATGGATGGCGTGGAAAAAATCAATCTCTCGGTGGCCAGAGCGCTGGATATGCTGGAGTTGGTAGCAGGAACGCGGGATGAGTTAACCATAACGGAAATCAGTACTCAGTTAGGCATACCGAAAAGCACCACCTTCGATATTATTTATACTCTGGTGGATAAATGCTACCTTGAAATCGCCAATCCCCGTGTCAAATCTTTCCGTCTGGAGCTTAAACTGTTCCAGACTGGTGGGGTTTATCTCGATCAAACGCCGTTTCATGAAGCCGCACGTTCCGTGCTGGAAGAACTGGCTGCCAGCGCGCAGGAAACCTCGTTCCTGGCGATGGAAAACGACGGTATGCTGGTGTATCTGGATAAAGTGGAGAGTGCTGCATCAGTGCGCACGTCTGCGCGCATCGGTTCCAATAACCCGCTTTATTGTACTGGGTTTGTCAAGGCGCTGCTGGCGACCATGCCGTATGAACAGGTCAAAGCCATTCTCGATAAAACCGGCGGTTTGCAGCCGATTACCCCCTTTACCGTGACGGATGAAGCGCTTTTTTTCGGCGTGCTGAACGAAGCGCGCCAGCGCGGCTACGTGATTGACGATCGTGAGCATAACGCGGAAGTCTTTTGTGTCGCGGCACCTATTTATAACGCACGAGGTAAAGTGCAAGCGGCGCTGAGTATTGCCAGCCTGTTTCCTAAAGTAAAAGATAACCCTGAACGCATTGCCGAGCTGGGTTCACTGATCTCAACGGCGGCACTCACGCTATCGCGTCGTATCGGTTTTCGCGGTGAGCATCTGTATCAGGAGTTTCGTTAAGTCAGCCGTGTGTGTTCGCGCGTGATGGAGTGTTGTGATGTCGTCTCCCATAAAGCTCATTGAAAAGAAACTGCTGTCCGATAACTGGTATGTGCTGCACAACTACACGTTCGATCTCCAACGTAAACGCGGCGGTGTGGTGCGACAGCGCCGCGAAGTTTATGACAAAGGCGACGGTGCTACCATTCTGCTCTATAACCGGGATAAAAAGACGGTAGTGCTGACGCGCCAATTTCGTATTCCGACTTACCTCAACGGTAATGAGAGCAGAATGCTGTTGGAAACCTGCGCGGGATTGCTGGATGAGTTGTCACCGGAAGCGTGCATACGTAAGGAAGTCATGGAAGAAACCGGCTACCGTATCGAGCAGGTCGAAAAACTGTTTGAAGCCTACATGTCGCCCGGTAGCGTGACGGAAAAGGTGCATTTTTTTGCCGCAGAATACGCGCCTTCCCAACGTCTGGCACGCGGCGGTGGCGTGGAAGATGAAGACATTGAGGTTATCGAACTGCCGTTTACTGACGCGCTGGCGATGATCAAAGATGGGCGTATTTGCGATGGGAAAACCATCATGCTGCTGCACTATGCGCAGCTACGGGGGTGGTGTGCATCCTAAGTACTCAAGACTTGTAAACAAGTCTTTTGAAACCAACCTCCTGCCCACCCTCGTCATTCCCGTGCAGGCGGGAATCTCTGACAGGCTAAACGCGTTCATTCTCACCGATATCCCCGGCTTTCGCCGAGGATGACAAAGGCACGAAGTGGTTTTTTATCCGCAGTCTGAGACTTATTTCAGTAGCGCGCTGGCTTTTGCCATCACGTTATCCACCGTAAAGCCAAACACCTCGAACAATTTTTCCGCCGGAGCCGATTCGCCGAAGCTCGTCATGCCCACTATCGCCCCGTTCAGGCCGACATACTTGTACCAGTAGTCTGCAATGCCCGCTTCGATCGCCACACGTGCGCTCACCGCTTTCGGCAGCACCGCTTCACGGTAGGCCGCATCCTGCTTGTCGAATGCATCGGTGGACGGCATGGAAATCACACGTACCTTGTGACCCTGCGCGCTCAGCACGTCGTAAGCCGTCACTGCCAGTTCCACTTCTGAACCGGTAGCAATCAGGATCAGATCCGGTTGGCCGTCGCTGTCTTTCAGCACGTAAGCGCCTTTCGCCACGTCCGCCAGTTGCTGCGCGGTGCGTGCCTGTTGGGCCAGGTTTTGACGCGACAGGATCAGCGCTGTCGGGCCATCCTTACGCTCGATGGCGTATTTCCACGCCACCGCGGTTTCTACCTGATCCGCCGGACGCCAGGTGCTCATGTTCGGCGTCACGCGCAGGCTCGCCAGTTGCTCTACCGGCTGGTGCGTCGGGCCGTCTTCGCCCAGAC
>NZ_PEHF01000075.1 GCF_015762685.1 Candidatus Symbiopectobacterium sp. 'North America'
GTTACCCAACCTATCTTGAGAGTGAACATGAAAAGCGTGCTTGCCGAGATAGATACCAATAAGTACAACATTTTTCATGATGGCCTCTCCTGAAAGAAAAACACCCTGTCAGCGTACCGCTACAGGGTGGGGGTGACCATCTCATTAACCCCCTGCGCGTTTCGCACGCGCGGGGGGTTTGGTTTTTATATCCCTTAGAACGAGGTGTTGACGCTTACATAGAAGGTATGACCCGGTTCGTTAAAGGTGGCTGCGCCTGCGCCGTAGGTACTGATTGAAGTCACAGCCGTATTATCATCCGTACTGGTCAGTGATTGAGCGTTTCCTTTACGGAATTGACGTTTATCCAGCAAATTATCCACTCCACCAGTAATGCTCAAATTCTTATTCACTTTATACGTTGAACTTAAACCGAATACAGCATAGGGGCTGACTTCATTGGTATCATACGCAGCAGTCAGCGGAATGGATGCCACTGGCGTGCCCTGATAGTTATATTTCTTCGGTTTCTGACGTCCATACCAGGTCATTTTGCCCAGGAAAGAGAGATCGTCAGTTGCCAGCCAACTAACAGAGGAATTCAGCGTAAATTCTGGCGTAATCGACAGGTATTCGCCTGTAGTTTTGTTTTCAGAACGCAGCATCCAGGTAATGTTGTTATTCCAACTGATGGTTTCCGTTACAGGTACTGTCAAAGAACCTTCCAACCCTTCCAACAACGCTTTAGGTACTTTTTCCCATTGGAAAATGTTCGCATTGGCATACTTCGCTGTGCTTCCTGTCGTACTTCCACCGACAGCATTACCAATCTTGGTAACACCAGATTCAATCTTATTGCGGTAATCATTGCGGAAATAGGTCACACCCGCTTGATAGCCATTACGTTTAAACTCAAGCCCAATTTCTTTATTGACGCTAGTCTCCGCGCTGAGATCGTCACGCCCCATTAAGTAGCACGAGCCCGCACCATTGCAACCATTACCACGACTATACAGCAGATAATTAGGGTTCAGTTGATAAAGGTTCGGAGCTTTATAGGCACGCGCGATGCCCATTTTAAGGGTAAAGTCCTCGCCCAATTGCTGTGACAGATTCAGCGACGGGCTCCAATTGGTTCCCACCATGCTGTGATGATCGAGACGCAGTGCTGGTGTCAGCATGGTGCTATCGGTGACTTCGATGTTGTCTTCGACGAATACGGAAGCGATACGTGCAGAAATATCATGGCTGCGGTTAGTATCCGCAATAGTACCGATGCTTCCGCCTTCATCTGTTGCTTGGTTATTGGAGGAAGGGTCTTGCATCTTCTGTTCAACCCATTCCAAGCCCACTGTCGCCGTTTGATTAAACAGCGCCTCAAACGGAATATTCATTTCACTATGGGCGGTGTATGCATCTAGCTTGATGGTGCTGTACGGCTTATTCGGTACCGGACGTCCCGCAGGGCCGCCGGAGGTAGGTTCATCAATACGCGTGTTCTGGGTTCTTTCATATTGCAGGTAAGACAGCGTGCTTACGCCACTATCCCAATAACCACGATGGGTCACCGCATATTTCTGACGGTACATACGGTTAGTTTCCTGACCGTACAGCGACTGGGTATCTGCTTTGCCGTTGTTGTTCTCTGTGTCGCCCGCATAGATATTACCTTGGCGACTGGCCCCCGCTTCAAACTCCAATGTCTGCTGCGGCATGAATTCTCAACGCAAAAGACCGTTGATATCTTTATTACGAACCCCTTCACGCCCGGCAGGAATAGCGGCTTTCGGCGATAGCTGATGATCAGAGTTGATATCCCAGGCGTCGGCCTGCGTTTTGCTGTAGTTACCATACAGACGCATGCTCAGGGTATCGGTCAGGCCGCCCATCAGATTAAAATCGGTACGCTTGGTGGCCGTTTCTGATTTGTGCTCAGGGAAGCTCATATAGCTGTTCCACGCGCCGTGCCACTCATCGGTAGGCTGCTTGGTGATAATATTCACCACGCCACCCGCAGCGCCGTTGCCGTAGCGAGCAGTCGCCGGGCCACGCAGTACTTCGATGCGCTCAACCATATTGCTCGGGACCCAGTTGGTGTCACCGCGGGTATCGCGCTCACCGCGCCAGCCATAGCGTACAGATGCGCGGCTGGAAACCGGTTTGCCATCGATCAGAATCAGGGTGTTCTCTGGCCCCATGCCGCGAATGTCGATCTGGCGGTTGTTACCGCGCGAGCCACTGGTGGAGTTACCGGTCAGTGACGCCCGGCATGGTACGGATGATCTCTGAGAGATCGTTCGCTGGCGGACGACGCTGGATATCTTCCCGGGTGATGACCGACACGCCCGGTGCCTGACGGGTTTGTTCCGCCGCCGTCACGACCATGGTATCGCCGCTGTTCTGTTCTGCTTCAGTGGGAGTTGCTGCCTGCGCTGAAACCAGCAAAGACGCAGCGCCACAGCTGGCACCGATCAAGGTCGCCAGAGTGTGGCGGGAAAATCGTTTTTTCATCAGAGTCGCCCTGTAATGCTGTCATAAGTAAGAAAAATGCCCTCGACCATGGCAAATGTGCACATGGGTGGCATCGGAAAATAGTTGTCGAAGTCGGAGAGAAAACCGGCGGGAGCGGCGGTTTATCGGGAAGGTGCGCAGTGCGTCATGGTCTTCTGTATGGCGTTACCCTCTCCGCTTGTCAGGCATGCGCCACTCTAGTTGCCGTAATCCGACATCATAAAGACGAAAATGTTACCGAGAAGTATTTGCATTACCAATTTGACGCGGACATTGTTACATTTGTGCTTCTGGAAAGGGTTTGCGCCAGACGCAAAGTCTTTTGCATAAGCGCCAATATGGATGGTAAAAGACCATGTTAACCATAGGTGATAGAGACTCGTGCACAGCAGCGTTCCATCCTCCAAGGCGATTTACAAAGATCATATCGTTCAACAATTCAGTCTGGTCTCAAACCAGTACCGCTTTGTCGGGCCGCAATTGATTGATGAAACACCCGTGCTGTACGGCAGCTTTAGCGTGATGCCGCTCAATCGCCACCTGATTTTGCACACCGCTGATGTGATCAATTTGCACAACATGAAAACCCAGGGTCAGTTGGAAGATGCGATCAAACTGGCTATCGTGGTCAACGTGCAGGCACAGGTCAGCTATGACCACCAGCAGTTGCATCTCAATAAGGCGCAGCCCGTGTCGCTGATGTCTCCGGTGCTGTTCACCCGCACCGGCAAGCGCGATGAGTACGAACGCACCCTGTCGCTCACCTTTAGCCGCGAGTGGTTGTACGGCAATCTTTTGGACTCCATTGATGAGTGGCGCACCCTCTATGACTTCACCCAGACGCATCTAGCCGTGCATCACTGGATGCCGTCACGCCAGGCGATGGCGATCGCCATGCAGATCCTCAATTCAGATCCCTGCTCGACACCGTTGCAGTGTTTGCAATTAGAATCCCAATGCCTGAGCCTGATTGTTGAAGCCTTCAGCTCATTGCTGAGCACTGTACAAGAAAAAAATGCGCGTGTACCACTGCGAATCTACCATCGGATGCAGGAAGTTCGCGATATGCTCGAAAGTGGGGCGGCAGATCAACTGTCGATGGAAGAGATCGCCAAACAGGTCAACATGAGTGAAAGCACCTTACAGCGCCATTTTCGTCAGACGTTTAATATGAGCGTGTTTGAGTACCTGCGCCGCAACCGACTGCAACGCGCCATGGTCGCCATGCAAAAAGAAGGACTGGGTATCGCGCAGGCCGCCCATATCGCGGGTTATAACAGCCCGGCCAACTTCTCTACGGCATTTCGCCGTGCCTTTGGCATCACGCCGGGAAAGCTCAAAGACCGTTTCTGAGCGTAATGCAATGCAAATGCAGAATTTGCGCTATACAGCGTGCGGAGCTTTCAACAATAACCACATGCATTCATGTATTCACTTGATTGCCTTTTTTAAATGAACACATCGCACGATATCACCGCCACACTCGCTCATCACATAGTTAACACCATACCGGATACTGCCGCGCTCAACGCCGCGCGCGATGGCGTAATGGATTTTGTCGCCACCGCCCTCCCCATTGCCCAAGGTGCCATTCACGACAGCAATCTGACGCCGCTGCGTCAAGTGTTTTCCGCCTCGGACAGCCTGACGCGCAGTGTGATATTGGGTTATGTGGGGCATGCGCTCGATTTTGATGACTACCACCCCGCTTTTCACGGCCATCCAAGCACGGTGATTCTGCCTGCATTATTTGCGCTGAGCGCCGAAGACACACGTGTGCGTAAAGCAGATTTTCTCGCCGCCTATGTGATTGGCGTAGAAGTTGCCGTGCGCATCGGGCTCGCAGCGGGCGCACGCCACTACGGTCTCGGCTATCACAATACCGCGACGCTGGGCGCGGTTGCCGCTGCACGCTTACTCGGCGCTTCGGTAACACAAACACAGAACATCCTCGGTCTGGCGGCAACGCAGGCGGCAGGGTTGCGTGCGCAGTTTGGGCCGGCGGTAAAACCGCTGCACGCTGGCTTGGCTGCCCGTGCCGGGTTAACCGCCACCAAACTGGCATTGGCGGGGTTTAGTGGAAACGCCGCGCAGGTACTGGATGATTTTCTGTCATCACACGGCGACGGGCAGCAGCACTCGGAGAAATTGAGTGAAAACTGGGGTATGCCCTGGCGTATTGTCACGCCCGGTCTGGAATTTAAAAGCTATCCCACCTGTGGCGGCACACACAGCGCAGGGGAAGCCGCTTTTGCACTACGCCAACAATGGCTGGCGCAGCACGGTGATATCAATTCGCTGATCGCCCGCGTTGAGAATATTACCGTTGCGTTCCCCCCGGCGGAGACGTTGCCCCATTTATTCATAAAGCTACCATCGGCATGGAGGGACGCTTCAGCCTCGAGTATGTGATTGCAGCGGGACTGTTAGAAGGAGAACTGACGCTGGCGCGCGCTTTCACCGTGTGACGCTGCACCTGACAGACGGTGAAAGCCTTACAGTGACGGTCACTCGCCAACAAACCGTGGCCCGCAAGACAGATCTTATCGCCAAACTGCGACAAAACATCCAGTCGCTGCCGCAGCTTGATGTTGCACAGATTCAGGCAAGCTGTGCGCCAAATAAACCGGGCGATATCGCGTATCTGAATCAGCTGTTGCTCAACTAACAGCGAAAGCACAACCACAGGCGCGGTAATGTGCCCCGCGCCTGTGGTTACTGACAAACTGCCCTACTCCCACCGTCATTCCCGCGAAGGCGGGAATCTCTTGCTGAATAAACGCGTTTATTCTCATAGAGGTCGCCGGCTTTCGCCTAGGATGACGAGAGGGGAAGTGACTTTGTCATCACTCTGAAGCGCGGTGATGTGCCCCGCGCCTGTGATATTACGGTTTTGGCATTAAGTAGCGATCTAGCCAATCAAACACTTCCGCCTGCTGTTCCTGATAGAACACGTGCCCCAATTCTGGCCACATTTTGGTTTCCAGCTTGTTGTCGGCGTCTTGTGATTTCCACACACGGTGCATCTTATCGTAGGCACCTTGTACCGCGCTTTCCGGGAACAGCTTATCTTTGCCACCGTTAAAGAATAGCATAGGATTAGGTGCCGCGACACTTGCCACATCGGGAAAATCAAATTGAGCAGGCAAACCGGGGTGCAACATATAGAACGCAGACTGACCACGCAGAACGTTATTGCCCGGCGTCATTAGCCCGTCATAGGTGCCAATCCACGAAACGGCGGCCGTTGCTACCACCTTGTCGGAAAGCGCTGCCAGCTGCCAGGCGCGGTAAGCCCCCATCGAGAACCCAACGACGCCAACACGTTTGGCATCCACCTGCTTGAGCGAAGCAAGAAAATCGGTAGCGCGCATATCTTCATACGCCATCTCGCCCGCCAGTGAGCGACCAAGATTAAAGAAGTTGCTCGCCAGCGCCTGTTGCTGCTCATACTTCAGCGGACCGCGATCTCCCCAACCGATAGCATCCACCGCCAACACCACATAGCCGCGTTTCGCCAACTCGTCACCGACAAAACGCCCGGTGAAAAATTTATCGGCCCACGCCTGTGCCGATGCCAGTTTCTCGGCGTTGCCCCACGGCTTGATCATCTTCTCTTTGCCGATATCAAACTTCGAGCCGTGATCGTGCAACAAGATGATCGCCGGATGCGGCCCCGGCGTTTTGGGTGTTAACAGCAGTCCCGCCACCCGGCTTTGATCGGTGATATTGAATACCACCTTCTCAGTGACATAGCCATCTCGCTCTTCGCGCTCAATTGTCGCTGGCGCAAAATCTGGCGTCAGCAACATCGCCCGCAGTTTCTGGCGCGCCTCGGTTTTCCAAACAGCGAAATCCTTCTCATTGCCTGACAGCCAGGATCCCGGATAGGTGAGCTGCTGTTTAAGTTTGGGATAAAACACCGGCAACCCTTCTTCGTTTACCGCGGACATTTGGTAAGTCATGTCGTTCGCCATCGCTGAAGCACTACAGAAACACGCCGCCATAAGCGCAGCACAGAAGCGTACCGAAATGCGCATGATAATAGCCCTTAAAATAAAACACCGTTTCTTTTTATGAATTGATTGTAAAAGCGAAGAGAAGAAATAAACGTGCATGCACCACAATATGAGAAGCTTATCTCTCCCCCGGAAACACAATCGACACTGCCGCCGCACGCCAAAATCGCCAGACTCTCATCAAGCGGCATCAGTTCGCATTCGGTTTTGCCTGCGCGCAAACATGCCATGACAGCGGCTGCCTGATAGTTATAGCCATTGCCTTCAAGCGGGAAGGTTACCGTGACGGGTGCTTCGCCTATCACCGCCAGCGTGGCGGAGGTCGCTTTAGATAATTCGGGTATAACGATGGTCCCCTTATTACCGATAATCCGCGCTTCTTTTTGCGTCGGGGTGTTGATCGAGCAGGACAACACCGCCACTTGTCCATCCGGGTAGAGCAGCGTCATGGCAGAAAGATCATCCACAACCGTTTCGTACAGGCTGGCAACGCCGGTGATCGTGGATGGAACCTGCCGGAAAACCCAGGATGCAAACGAGATGGGGTAAACCCCGACATCCATTAGTGCGCCGCCGCCGCGATGCAAGCCCACTTTACGATCTTCGGCTGGCCCTTCACGGCGAAAACCGAAATCAGCGCTGACCATACGCACCGGGCAGATAGCATCGGCATCAAGCCATTCACGAACTTGTCGGTAAACCGGGAAGAAGCGCGTCCACATGCCTTCCATCAGAAAAAGATTTTTTTCGCGCGCGACACGGATTACCTCTGCGGTTTCATGACGATTCAGGGTAAACGGCTTTTCGCATAGCACTGATTTAGCGTGATTCAGACATAACAAGATATTGTCTTTATGGGCGCTATTGGGGGTGGCAATGTATACCACGTCGACATCGGGATCGCTAACCAACGCCTCATAGCTGCCGTAGTATTTCTGCGCGGGAAAACGCTCGCCAAACTGTTCGGCATGTTGCAAAGAACGCGAGCCTACGGCATAAAGCTCTGCATCCGCTAACTGGCACAGCCCCTGTGCGAAGCTTTTCGCAATGGTGCCGGTGCCCATGATTGCCCATTTGATGATTGCCATCTCTTTTCCTCAATCAACCTGACCTGTTTTTAAAATACCGTTTTGATTTTCTATGTATAGCAGGAAAAGTAAAAAGTGTTAGCGTGCTAGCTTTTGTCGGGGATAAAACAGAGATAAAAAAAATCCGGCGCCTAAGCGCCGGATTTTCATGCCTGCAAACCTGAAAACTTATTTTTTCTTCGCTTTCGGGTTCGGCAGGTCGGTGATGCTGCCTTTGAACACTTCAGCCGCCAGGCCAACAGATTCGTGCAGCGTCGGGTGAGCGTGAATGGTCAGCGCGATGTCTTCAGCATCACAGCCCATTTCGATCGCCAGACCGATTTCACCCAGCAGCTCGCCGCCGTTGGTACCGACAATCGCGCCACCAATAACACGGTGCGTTTCTTTGTCGAAAATCAGCTTGGTCATGCCGTCCGCGCAGTCAGAAGCGATGGCACGGCCAGACGCCGCCCACGGGAAGGTCGCCGTTTCGAAGCTGATACCTTTCTCTTTCGCTTCTTTCTCTGTCAGACCAACCCATGCCACTTCCGGTTCGGTGTAGGCAATCGACGGGATCACTTTCGGATCGAAGTAGTATTTTTTGCCCGCGATAACTTCAGCGGCCACGTGACCTTCATGTACGCCTTTGTGCGCCAGCATCGGCTGACCGACGATATCGCCGATAGCGTAAATGTGCGGCACGTTGGTACGCAATTGTTTGTCAACGTGGATAAAGCCACGCTCATCAACTTCAACACCCGCTTTTCCTGCATCGAGGTTTTTACCGTTCGGCACACGGCCGATAGCCACCAGCACCGCGTCATAACGCTGCGGTTCAGCAGGGGCTTTCTTGCCTTCCATCGAGACGTAGATACCATCTTCTTTGGCTTCTACCGCCGTGACTTTGGTTTCCAGCATCAGGTTGAATTTCTTGCTGATGCGCTTGGTGAAGACTTTAACGATGTCTTTATCCGCAGCCGGGATCACCTGATCGAACATTTCAACCACATCGATCTGAGAACCCAGCGCATAGTACACGGTGCCCATTTCCAGGCCGATAATACCGCCACCCATGACCAGCAGAGGTCCCGGAACGCTTTTCAGTTCCAGCGCATCGGTGGAATCCCACACGCGCGGGTCATCATGAGGAATAAACGGCAGTTGAATCGGACGAGAACCGGCGGCGATGATTGCGTTATCAAAGTTGATCACGGTTTTGCCTTCGGCACCGTCAACTTCCAGCGTATTCGCACCGGTAAATTTACCCAGACCGTTGACCACTTTCACTTTACGGCCTTTCGCCATACCGGCCAGACCGCCCGTCAACTGGTTGATAACTTTCTCTTTCCACAGACGGATCTTGTCGATGTCGGTTTGCGGTTCGCCAAACACGATACCGTGCTCCGCCAGCGCTTTCGCTTCTTCGATAACTTTTGCTACGTGCAGCAACGCTTTAGAAGGGATACAGCCCAAGTTCAGACACACACCACCCAGCGTGGAGTAGCGCTCTACCAGTACGGTTTCCAGCCCCAGGTCCGCGCAGCGGAACGCCGCAGAGTAACCCGCAGGGCCAGCACCCAGTACCACTACCTGAGCTTTAATTTCTGTATTCATCATGACCTCTTAATTGATTTCCGGCGAGTCTGTGACGTCATGATTATTGAGTCTTAACGCCCTCTTCCACCGGGACGTGTCTTTTACCGCTGTAGTTTACAAAATCGTTAACAATTTTGAAACAACAAGCGACTAACGATGTGTCCTTAATCACTGACAGCTGTAGCAAATAGCAGCTTATCAGAAAAAAGCCGACCGTAAGACCGGCTTTTTCGATTACATCACCAGGCGGCGGATGTCAGACAAGGTGTTGTTGATGATGGTGATAAAGCGAGCACCATCAGCACCGTCAATGACACGGTGGTCGAAGGACAGAGAGATCGGCATCATCAGACACGGCGTAAACTCTTTACCATTCCAGACCAGTTCCATCGCAGACTTGGACACACCCAGGATAGCCACTTCCGGCGCGTTAACGATCGGCGCGAAGTGCGTGGTACCGAGGCCACCAATGCTGGAAATAGTGAAGCAACCACCCTGCATTTCGCCCGCAGTCAGCTTGCCGTCACGGGCTTTCTTGGAGATAGCCATCAGCTCGCGAGACAGCTCGATGATGCCTTTCTTGTTCACGTCTTTAAACACCGGAACCACCAGACCATTCGGCATATCAACGGCAACACCGATGTTGATGTATTTCTTCAGCGTCAGACGTTGAGCATCTTCAGACAGCGAGCTGTTGAAACGCGGCATCTGCTCAAGCGCAGTCGCAACAGCTTTCATGATGAACACCACAGGGGTGATCTTCACGTCAAGTTTGCGTTTTTCCGCTTCTACGTTCTGCTGTTTACGGAACGCTTCCAGATCGGTGATATCGGTTTTGTCGAAGTGCGTAACGTGCGGGATAACCACCCAGTTACGGCTCAGGTTGGCACCAGAGAGCTTCTGGATGCGACCCAGTTCAACTTCTTCCACTTCACCGAACTTGCTGAAGTCCACTTTCGGCCACGGTAGCAGACCCGGCAGAGAACCACCGGTCGCAGCGCCCGCAGCAGGTGCGGATTCAGCCCGTTTAACCGCGTCTTTCACATAAGCCTGGATGTCTTCGCGCAGGATACGACCTTTACGGCCGCTGCCCTTCACTTTCACCAGGTTTACGCCGAACTCACGCGCCAGACGGCGGATGACCGGCGTTGCGTGAACGTAAGCATCGTTTTCAGCGAATTCGCCTTTAGCGTCTGCCTTGGCAGCAGCCGGTGCAGGTGCAGCGGCTTTCGCCGGTTGCGCTGCCGGCGCGGCTTCTTGTTTGGCGGCCGGAGCAGCAGGCGCAGCGCCTTCCACTTCAAACACCATGATCAGCGAGCCGGTTTTCACTTTGTCGCCAGTGCTGACTTTGATCTCTTTCACGGTGCCCGCGAACGGTGCCGGAACTTCCATAGAGGTTTTGTCGCCTTCTACGGTGATCAGAGATTGTTCAGCGGCAATTTTGTCGCCGACTTTCACCATCACTTCAGTGACTTCAACTTCGTCGCCACCGATATCCGGCACGGCCACTTCTTTCGCCGCGCTGGCGGCTGCCGCAGGGGCAGGCGCAGCAGGTTTGGTTTCCGCCGGAGCCGCTGCAGCAGTTGCCGCACCCTCAGCTTCGAAGACCATGATCAGTTTGCCCGTCGCCACTTTATCGCCGACAGCCACTTTAATCTCTTTAACCACGCCAGCCTGAAGAGAAGGCACTTCCATGGAGGCTTTGTCGCCTTCCACGGTGATCAGCGACTGTTCAGCTTCTACTTTGTCGCCCACCTTCACCATCACCTCGGTGACTTCAACTTCATCTGCACCGATATCCGGTACGTTGATTTCGATAGCCATTACTCTTTCCCTCTTATGCTAAGCGCGGGTTAACTTTTTCAGGATCGATGTTGAATTTCTTGATGGCTTCAGCCACCACAGAAGCTTCAACTTCACCGCGTTTAGCCAATTCACCCAGTGCGGCAACTACTACGTAGGAAGCGTCCACTTCGAAGTGGTGACGCAGGTTTTCACGGCTGTCGGAACGACCGAAGCCATCAGTACCCAGTACGCGGTAATCGCTGGCCGGAACGTAAGTACGTACCTGCTCGGCGAACAGTTTCATGTAGTCAGTGGACGCAACAGCCGGTGCATCGTTCATCACCTGAGCGATGTACGGTACGCGCGGTGCGTCGGTCGGGTGCAGCATGTTCCAGCGTTCGCAGTCTTGACCATCGCGTGCCAGTTCCGTGAAGGAGGTCACGCTGTAAACATCGGAACCGATGCCGTAGTCGTTAGCCAGAATCTGTGCCGCTTCGCGAACGTGACGCAGGATAGAACTCGAGCCCAGCAACTGAACCTTGCCTTTCGCGCCCGCTACCGTTTCCAGTTTGTAGATACCCTTACGGATACCTTCTTCCGCGCCTTGCGGCATGCCTGGCATGTGGTAGTTTTCGTTCAGCGTGGTGATGTAATAGTAGACGTTTTCCTGCGCTTCACCGTACATGCGCTCCAGACCGTCCTGCATAATCACAGCCACTTCGTAAGCGAAGGACGGATCGTAGGAAATACAGTTCGGGATGGTCAGCGACTGAATGTGGCTGTGACCATCTTCGTGCTGCAAACCTTCGCCGTTCAGCGTGGTGCGGCCAGAAGTACCGCCGACCAGGAAGCCGCGTGCCTGTTGGTCACCCGCTGCCCAGCACAGGTCGCCAATGCGTTGGAACCCGAACATGGAGTAGTAGATGTAGAACGGGATCATCGGCAGGTTGTTGGTGCTGTAAGACGTTGCCGCCGCCAGCCAGGATGAGCCTGCACCCAGTTCGTTGATGCCTTCCTGCAAGATCTGACCTTTCAGGTCTTCTCTGTAGTAAGCCACCTGCTCACGGTCCTGCGGGGTGTACTGCTGGCCGTTCGGGCTGTAGATACCGATCTGGCGGAACAGACCTTCCATACCGAAGGTACGCGCTTCGTCAGCGATGATCGGAACCAGACGATCTTTGATCGACTTGTTCTTCAGCATCACGTTCAGAGCACGCACAAAGGCGATGGTGGTGGAGATTTCTTTGGTTTGTTCTTCCAGCAGAGAGCTGAAGTCTTCCAGCGTCGGCAGTTCCAGTTTCTCGTCAAAATTCGGCTGACGAGACGGCAGGTAACCACCCAGAGCCTGACGGCGCTCATGCAGGTATTTGTATTCATCAGAATCTTTGTCGAAAGTGATGAACGGCAGTTTTTCGATGTCAGCATCAGCCACCGGCACATTGAAGCGGTCGCGGAAGTAACGCACGCCGTCCATGTTAACTTTCTTGACCTGGTGAGCGATGTTTTTGCCTTCTGCCGCATCACCCATACCATAACCTTTGATGGTGTGCGCCAGAATAACGGTCGGTTTGCCTCTGGTGTCTTGCGCTTTTTTCAGTGCAGCAAAGACTTTCTTCGGATCGTGACCACCGCGGTTGAGGGCCCAAATCTGATCGTCGCTCCAGTCGGCAACCAGCGCAGCCGTTTCCGGGTACTTGCCGAAGAAGTGCTCACGCACGTAGGCACCGTTTTTGGATTTGAACGTCTGATAGTCACCGTCAACGGTTTCGTTCATCAGTTGGACCAGTTTACCGCTGGTGTCTTTACGCAGCAGCTCGTCCCAACGCTCGCCCCACATAACTTTGATCACTTGCCAGCCAGCACCACCAAAGATACCTTCCAGCTCGTTGATGATCTTGCCATTACCAGTAACCGGTCCGTCCAGACGTTGCAGATTACAGTTGATAACGAAAACCAGGTTGTCCAGTTTCTCGCGGGTTGCTATGGTGATAGCACCCTTGGATTCCGGCTCATCCATTTCACCGTCGCCCAGGAAGGCGTAAACGGTTTGTTTTGACGTGTCTTTCAGACCACGGTTTTCCAGGTATTTCAGGAGCTTAGCCTGATAAATAGCACCGATCGGGCCCAGACCCATGGATACGGTCGGGAACTGCCAGAAGGTCGGCATCAATTTCGGGTGCGGATAAGAGGAAAGCCCCTGGCCGTGTACTTCCTGACGGAAGTTGTTCATCTGATCTTCGGTCAGACGCCCTTCCAGGAAGGCACGCGCGTAGATGCCCGGAGAGATATGGCCCTGGAAATACACCAGATCGCCGCCATCCTGTGCACTGCGTGCACGGAAGAAATGGTTAAAGCACACTTCGTAGAAGGTCGCGGAAGACTGGAAGGACGCCATGTGGCCACCCAGTTCCAGATCTTTCTTGGACGCGCGCAGCACGGTCATGATGGCGTTCCAACGAATAGCGGAACGAATGCGGCGCTCAAGGTCCAGGTTACCCGGATAGGCGGATTCGTCTTCCACAGCAATGGTGTTTACGTAGTTGCTAACGGCACTGCCTGTCCCTACGTTTACGCCACCCTTGCGCGCTTCTGACAATACCTGATCGATCAGGTATTGCGCACGTTCAACACCCTCTTCACGGATAACCGATTCGATCGCCTGTAGCCAGTCGCGAGTTTCGATCGGATCCACGTCATTATTCAAACGTTCTGACATGGTGTATTCCTTATCTGTTTCTAATCAGTTAATTTTCTGGAGCCTGTCTTGCTGTACTCTGCCATTGTCGTCATATCACCGACGGCTGCCGTATCATCGACAGTAGTCAAAGCACAGTAAGACAGGTCCAATCTCGTCATTTACGCGTTCAACGCCCCAATCAGAGCGCTCAATCTTTGCGTTGCTGGAGCCGACGTAGCGAACGCTCTCTTCGGCTATGTTCCCGGTTAAGATCCAGCAGTACTTCCTCAATAAACGCCAGATGACGATGCGACGCTTCGCGTGCCTTTTCAGGTTCGCGAGCGACAATCGCTTCAAAAATCCCGGCGCGATGACTGCTTACTTGGGCCAGAACTTCTCGGCTCAGGTATAACAATTCAAAATTCTGTCGCACGTTCTGTTCCAGTAACGGTCCCATACAGCGTAGCAAATGTAGCAAAACCACATTGTGCGTTGCTTCTGTGACAGCCACTTGATAATGCATAACGGCTTCCGACTCCGCGACCAGATCGCCCGAAGCACGCGCCTGCTCAATCTGGGTATGGCACTCACGGATGCGCTGGAAATCCTCTTCCGTACCACGCAACGCCGCGTAGTAGGCAGCAATGCCTTCCAGCGCATGACGGGTTTCCAGCAGATCAAATTGAGATTCAGGATGGGTGCTCAGCAGTTCCGACAACGGATCACTCACGCTTTGCCACAGGTTGTTCTGGACAAACGTTCCCCCACCCTGACGACGCAGCAGCAGGCCTTTTGCCTCCAGACGTTGGATGGCTTCTCGCAAAGAAGGACGGGAGACATCAAACTGTTTCGCCAGTTCGCGCTCCGGGGGGAGTTTCTCACCGGGGCGCAAGGTTCCTTCGAGGATCAAAAACTCCAGCTGTTGTTCAATCACATCTGACAGTTTGGGCTGACGGATCTTGCTATAGGCCATGGTAAGTGTTTCTCTGCGAAGTGCGCGGAGTGAATTGGTAATACCAATTTCAAAAACGTGACGCTAAAGTAACAAAGTATTCACCTTCTGTCCATACGGACGTTGCGCTAAATCATGTTCTCCACCAGATTTTAACAATTGCACGATCCGATTAGGTCAAAACTCTATACTCACTAGGAAGTAGCGGCTTCAACCCTATAAATCTTTTAACTTTTATGAAACGAGAATCAGTCGATACTGAACCGTTCAACCTGCAATAAAATGAATAAAAATTCACATTATTTAAATTAAAAATCAAATAAAGGCCATATCGCTGGAACTGGTGATACTTATTGTTAACATTCTTCTTTTTCCGAATGGTGATATTTTCAGCAACAAAAACCTATACACAACATCATCACCCTCCTCACTTTTGCCGATAAAAATCAGCTATCCCCCATCAATTTTACTCTCTCGATTTGACGATTAACATCGTTAATCGCCACGTCATAGGCCATTGATTTCATCTTGAGATTGGTTATGTGATCGGCGGTCTTTTCTGCATGCTTGGTGTAAGTGCTGTACCTTGCATGATACGAATCAATAGAATATATGATGTTTCTCATCAACGCCGCTCGGCACCGTTCGGCCAGAGCCCCCCATCACGGGTCTCTTTTTTCAAGGCATGTTGATACGCTTTCAATACATCATGCGCATGACAATAATCGATGAGGGTGGTCTGCCATTGCTTTCCATATAGGCTGGGTATTTCTCTTTCGATATGTTTTCTTCGGCCATAAACCCGTTGAGTGCCAAAGTATTTTTTGGCGTAAGCATCCGCTATAAGGTGACCTTTCCATGTGGTGGGTCCACATCCAATATCTTTAGCGCTGTAAATTTTGTTTTCCACCGCCAAACGCAGAATATAATCCAGGTCAGACATTCTTTTCTGCGCATGGCGCTTAATTTCACCAAGTTGATTATAAAGGAAAACGATATTTTTCTTGGTTTCTGCCAAATTATTGTTAGCTTTCTTTATTACCGTTTCAGCATCATCATCGCGCAATATGTTTAAATAAATCAGCATTATCTACATTAAGGGTTTTGATCCCTGTATGTTTTAAAATTTCTTTTTCAATTAATGATTTTTCAATTTTAAATCTGATTTTGATTATTCTTATAACGACTGATATAGTGGTCTCTCACCTTGGTGATCTTTGGTAATTCGCCTTTTTAACGCCTCTGATATTTCAGTTATTTTCTCTTTTTTCTTGTCATAATGTTTAGAGTGCTGATTCGTGAGCATCTCATACACGGGTGCAAGTTTTTTATCAACATCATGCTGGTCTCTGATATTCATTCGTTTAAATAACTCTACACCATTAGTAGCAAAATCTAATTCCTTAGCCACTTTCCCCATTTTGTCCAACGCCTCATGGCTTATTCTATTCTGCCTACCAAGAGATTGATAGGTAGCCATAAATAAATCAACATCCACCGGTTTAAATTTAATAGGCATAGCGTCAATACACTCCTGTAAAAAAAGTAATTAAAAAAACCATGATGTAATGTTATCGGCCCATTGTATTCCATAAAGCGTTCATTAAATCTCGCATTTTTTAATAATTACAACACCTATACATTAAGCAAAAAAATTACACTGGCTTTATCACCGTGACGGCATTCCCCCTTTGACATGTCGCTTATGGCAGAAGTCGTGGCACATCGCTCGGATGTCAGGGAAGGCAGCCGTCGTTTCAATGCTGGTCTAAAAATGTACACAGACAGTATTTTCGTGGGTCCGATCGACAAATCAAGACAAGAAATCAGTGCAATCTGTTTCGCCTATCACTATTCTCTGACAAACGGTAGTCATCAGCGTATTTTCATCTGATGAACACCGTAAAAATAAAATTACACAAACGTAAAATGACGCGAGTATTCGCATCGTGTCTGCTGCACTCTGACAGAGGGTTATATTAATGGATGGTCAACAACACGACGGGACGCTGAAACGCGGCTTAAAAAACCTTCATATTCAGTTGATTACCCTGGGTGGTGCCGTCGGCACTGGGCTGTTTTTAGGGATTGCTGCCACCATAAAAATGGCAGGTCCTTCCGTACTGCTGGGCTATGCCATCGGCGGTATTATTGCGTTTCTCATCATGCGCCAATTGGGAGAGATGGTCGTCGAAGAACCCGTTGCAGGCTCTTTTAGTCATTTTGCCTATAAATATTGGGGTGATTTCGCTGGGTTCGCTTCCGGCTGGAACTATTGGGTGCTCTACGTGCTGGTCGCAATGGCTGAACTGACTGCTGTGGGCATCTATGTGCAATACTGGTGGCCTGATATTCCCACCTGGGTTTCTGCCACCGTCTTTTTCCTGGTGATTAATGCCATTAACCTCGCCAATGTCAAAGTATACGGTGAGATGGAATTCTGGTTTGCCATCATCAAGGTCGTAGCAATTATCGGCATGATCGTATTTGGTGGCTGGCTGCTATTAAGCGGTCATGGCGGACCGGAAGCCACGGTGACCAACCTGTGGGCGCAGGGCGGATTTTTCCCGAATGGCATCAACAGTCTGGTGATGGCAATGGCGGTCATCATGTTCTCGTTTGGTGGCCTGGAACTGGTGGGTATCACCGCAGCAGAAGCGGATAACCCGGAAACCAGCATCCCGCGCGCTACCAATCAGGTCATCTACCGTATTCTGATCTTCTATATCGGCTCGCTGGCTATTCTGCTGTCGCTCTACTCTTGGGGAAAAGTCGTGGAAGGGGGAAGCCCGTTTGTCATGATTTTCCACAACCTCGACAGTAATGCCGTGGCAACCATCCTCAACATTGTGGTGTTGACAGCAGCATTATCGGTCTACAACAGCTGCGTGTACTGTAATAGCCGTATGCTTTACGGCCTTTCCAAGCAAGGTAATGGCCCGAAAGCGCTGTTAACCGTCGATAGACGCGGTGTGCCCGTTGTTGCCATTGGTATTTCTGCCGCCGCCACTGCGCTGTGCGTTCTGATCAATTACCTGATTCCGGGCAAAGCGTTCAAACTCCTGATGGCATTGGTGGTGTCTGCACTGGTGATAAACTGGGCCATGATCAGCCTGGCGCACCTGAAATTCCGCAAAGCCAAAGAGCAGGAAGGCGTGCAGACTAAATTCAAAGCGCTGCTCTATCCGCTGGGCAATTATATTTGCCTGCTGTTCCTGGCCGGAATTTTAGTGATCATGTTCCTCACTCTGGGAATTCAGATTTCCGTTCTGCTGATTCCCGTATGGCTGGTCGTGCTTGGCATCGGTTATGCCATGAAACAGAAAAAACAACGGGTCGCAACCACCCGCTAAGTGATATGACAACGGCCCTACCCCCAGCGTCATTCCCGCGAAAGCGGGAATCTCTCGCCGAGGATGACGAGGGGGGAAGTGACTTTACCATCAGAGTAAAACGGGCTGTTTTGAAGCGGTTGTGAATATGACTAAATAACTTTGCATATTACCGCTCCACTTTAGCCAGCCCATGTTGATTACCGGGAAACGGT
>NZ_PEHF01000029.1 GCF_015762685.1 Candidatus Symbiopectobacterium sp. 'North America'
GTGATGTTCCATTACGGCAGGTTAAACATGGGGTTATGAGTCTCCCACCATGATCGGGGAAGACCCATAAATAACCAGTTAATTAAAGGAGAGTATCATGCGCCTAGAACTCACATTAGCCAAATCAGCCCCCTTACCCGCTGGCGCAATTGAAGCCTTTACGCACGAATTGACCCAGCGCGTTCACCGTCATTATCCCGATAGCGCCATTCAGGTTCGTTACGCCGCGGCCAACAACCTGAGCGTATTGGGAGGCAACAAGGATGATAAAGCGTTAATTTCAGAAATTCTTCAGGAAACCTGGGAAAGTGCCGACGATTGGTTTAGTGCAGAATAATCACTGGCATTAATAATCGAGACCTTCTATTTTATCCTTGTAGTCTTCACACTAGCCGGTAGATGGTCGATGGTCGATGACGGAGGGACATGACAATGACGGTAGAGAAACCAGAACAAGCCATGACGTTCGGCGAATTATTGGCTCTGATTGGAGACCAGCAGCACAAGATTGATGCGTTGGAACTGGCGTTTTCCTCCCTGGCATTCGCACTGGATGAAAGAACGGCACAGCTGTTGCTACATAATTTGAAACTGGAATCACACAACGAACATCGCGCAGAACAGACCAAAAAACACCTGGCGCTGCTTATTGGCGTGTTTGAAAAGCATGCCGGTATCAGCGCCGAATAAGCTGTTTTACACCCGCCTGATTGATATCCCCTTGAAAGTTAGGGATATCATATCCAGAAATTTTTCTTTGCAAAAAGAGTCAAAATAACTCACCTGCTGTACAAAAGTCACAGTATACTTAAGTTGCTCTTGTCAATAAGGAGCCGCCCAAGCCTCGTTAGTCACTCATGTTAGTAACTAGTCAATAAGGGGTATGTATGGACAGAAAAAATGAAGTTATTCAGACACATCCTCTTGTAGGATGAGATATCAGCACCGTTGACAGTTATGACGCCATGATGATCCGTTTGCATTATTTAACCACCCCAGACCAGGCTCCCGCAGATGCAAACTTAGGCCCAACCTTATGGCTTACTACCGATGTAGCAAGGCAACTTATTTATATTCTTGAAGCGGGTATCGCTAAAATTGAGTCGACAGATTTTCAGCCACAAGATCTACTTAAACACTAGTCTCCCGATTTCACAGTAACCGATTATCCCTTGACGACACCGCCTGATGGCGGTGTCGTCATATTCAGCGCGCTTAAGTTTCCCGATTAGCTGTGCCCCATGAATACGCTGTCACTGTTCACTACTGCCGTTTTCATCAGGTGCCGGGATACGCAACGCCCCTCTGAGCCGATCGCGTGATTTATTAAAAATCTTCATGCTGGTTTCCCGTCCGCGACGCCGCTCACGCTGCGCTTCCAGCGGCAACGCCAACTCGCTCTGACAGGCGTCGCTACAACAGCCCTGATAGGCCGCCTGACAGCGGGGGCACTGAATAAACAATAAGTGACACCCTGCATTGCGGCAGTTGGTGTGGGTATCGCACGGTTCACCACATTGATGGCAGTGGGCAATAACATCGTCGGTGATACGTTCTCCCATGCGCTCATCGAAGACAAAGTTTTTACCGATAAATTTTACCGGTAGGCCCTGGGCCTTGGCCTGACGGGTATATTCAATGATGCCACCTTCCACATGGTAAACGTTCTTGAAGCCCTGATGGCGCATATAGGCGCTGGCCTTTTCACAACGAATGCCACCGGTGCAATACATCACGATATTTTTTTCCCGCGCATCAGCCAGCATTTCTGCGGCCATCGGCAATTGCTCGCGGAAAGTATCGGAAGGTACTTCAAGCGCATTTTCAAAATGCCCCACTTCATATTCATAATGATTACGCATATCGACAAACAGCGTATCCGGATCGTCGGCCATTGCGTTAACCGCTTCGGCTTTCAGGTAGGTACCAATATCGCTGGAATTAAAGGTCGGATCGTCGATGCCATCCGCAACAATACGATCGCGAACTTTCATGCGTAGTACCCAAAAGGATTTTCCGTGATCATCCAGTGCCACATTCAGCCGGATACGGTCCAATGCCGGATGCGCGCTGTATAGCGCCGCCTTAAAGGCGTCGAATCGGCTGGCAGGCACGCTCACCTGCGCATTAATGCCTTCAGTTGCCACATAGACACGGCCAAATACCTGATATTGCAGAAATTGCACGTAAAGGTTATCGCGAAACGCTTGTACATCATCAAGCGCAAAATATTTGTAAAAAGAAACTGTGGTGCGAAGCTCGGTTTCCGCGAGCATGCGCGCTTTCAGTTCCTCATTGGAAACACGGTTGTGTAACACTGGCATGGTGTACGTTCCTGTCTTCAGCGAGAGTTAACCAGATTATAACGTTACAGCGACATGTGCGTAACGCGCGGGATTATAGCCGATCGCGGCAATTACGCCACAGGAGGAATTCGTGCGGCATGGAGAAAATCGTCGACACAGCAAAAATATCTCGGCGTATGATGGTTTATTCGTTTTTTCTTGGATAAGGAAACCACCATGAGTCGGCTATTTACCCCACTCGCGCTAGGCCCCGTCACACTGCCCAATCGCATTATCATTGCCCACATGTGTCAGTATGCGGCCCAGAACGGTCTGGCTACCCCCTGGCATACCATGCATTTAGGTAACCTGTCCCACTCAGGTGCCGGGTTGCTGATCATTGAAGCGACAGCCATTGTGCCTGAAGGCCGTATATCTCCTCAGGATCTGGGTCTGTGGAATGATGAAACCGAGCAGGCGCTCGCTACGACGGTCAACGCCGTTAAGACGTACTCCGCTATGCCGCTTGGCATTCAGTTGGGCCACGCCGGACGCAAAGCATCCACCGCAGTACCGTGGCAAGGACGGGCTCGCGTGAGCGAACAGCAAGGAGGCTGGCAGCCTGTTGCCCCTTCAGCCCTGCCTTATGATGACAATGAATCTTCACCAACGGCGATGACGACGCAGCAGATTGCGGATGTCGTCACTGCTTTTGCCAATGCCGCTTAACGCGCCGATCGTATCGGGTTTGAGGTGTTCGAAATTCATGCCGCACACAGCTATTTGCTGCATCAATTTATGTCTCCGTTGTCGCATGTCCGTGACGATCGCTACGGCGGGGATTTGAATAATCGCCTGCGTCTGGTACTTGAGGTGTTTCGCGCAGTGCGTGAGGTCGTTCCCGCCCACAAAGCTGTTGGCGTGCGCATTTCTGCCACCGATGGTGTAGAAGGCAGGTGGGATCTCGACTTAGCCATGCACTGCATGCCGCTGGCTGCGATTTTATGCATGTCTCAAGCGGCGAGCACTCTCCGGCACAGCGTATCCAGCCAGGTCCTAGTTATCAGGTCTCCTATGCTGAGCGCATCAAACTTGAGGTGGGGATTACCACCATAGCGGTTGGCCTTATCACAGAAGCCGAGCAGGCTGAAGGCATTGTGGCAACGGGTCAGGCGGATGCTATCGGCATTGCACGCGCCGTGCTCTATAACCCGCGTTGGCCATGGCACGCCGACGCACGACTGGGCGCGCAAGTATCAACGCCGCCGCAATTCTGGCGTAGTGAACCGCATCATATTAAAAATCTGTTTCAACATTAAGCAACCCCCCCTCCCTGGCGCAAACGGGAGGGGTCTCTTCTGCACAGACATCCCACCAAAAGTTAAACATCATTATTCGTCGATGCTAAGATAAAAGGCGGATATTGATTTTTGGAGTATTCCACATTGCCTTACGCCGGGTTAGCCTTCCTGTGCCGGAACGCTTTCCCGCATCATTACGATAGCTGATGCACCGCACCACATTAGACACTATCACTTGGTGTGACTGATTTCTTTTAACGACAAGCGCAGATGACTGCGCCTGCATTTTTTGATACTGGAACTCATGACACAACTCCCATCATTCACTCGTTCATTGTTACACCCTCGTTACTGGTTGACCTGGCTAGGGATCGCCATACTCTATCTTGTCGTGTTACTGCCTTACCCGGTTATTTATCGTCTCGGCACAGCGCTAGGCCGTATCGCCATGCGCGTTATGAAGCACCGCGTGCACATTGCAGAACGCAATCTGGAACTTTGTTTTCCAGAGATGACAGAACAAGCGCGTGCCGCATTGGTGCGTAAAAACTTTGAATCCGTGGGCATGGGGCTGTTAGAAACCGGCATGGACTGGTTTTGGCCAGACTGGCTCATCGCTCGCTGGTTTACCGTCACTGGCCTTGAGAATATACAACCACTGCGTGCAGAAAAACGTGGCGTATTGTTGATTGGATTACATTTTCTTACGCTGAAACTGGGGGCTCGCATTTTCGGCATGCATAACCCGGGGATCGGCGTTTATCGACCCAATGACAACAAACTGATTGACTGGTTGCAAACCTGGGGCCGCATGCGCTCAAATAAGACCATGTTGGATCGCAAAGACCTCAAGGGCATGATCCGTGCGCTCAAGCAGGGGGAGATTATTTGGTATGCCCCCGATCATGACTATGGCCCGCGCAGCAGCGTGTTTGTTCCCTTCTTTGCCATGGAGAGTGCTGCAACCACCAGTGGGAGTTATTTGTTGGCAAAAGTGGCTAAACCCGCCATTGTGCCGTTTGTCCCTCGGCGGCGCGAGGGGGTGGAAAGGCTATGAATTGATCATCCAGCCTGCCGAACTCAGCGTACCGTTAGATGATGAAGCCACAACAGCCGCCTGGATGAATGCGCTGGTAGAACAAAATGTGCTGCTGGCGCCCGATCAGTATATGTGGTTACACCGCCGCTTCAAAACGCGTCCGGAGGGCGAACCGGCTCTGTATTAAATCGCCGGACGTTCTCCGTGCAATAAAAAACACCGTTACGGTAAAACCGTCAGGACTCCAGTGCGTGGTAGCGCTGATGCCATGCGACAAACTGCTGTGGATCGTGCCACACCGCGTAGTGTAAACGGGAAATTGTCACCGGATCGCTCAACAGCACCAGACGCTGATTGTCGTTTAGCGCATCCAGATCCTGTTTCAACGCATCAGCCACGCGCTGGGCCCGGCCCTGTTCAACCGCACGGCTAAAGCCATGGCGTGCAGTTGCCATTGCACTCGCCAACGCATTGAGCGAAGGATCAAAGACCGCCTGCACGAAACCATTTTCCAATTTGCGCGCACGGTTGGCACGGAAATAGGTGTCCGTCACCACCAGCTCACGCGGCGGCTCGTACTCTTCCGGAATCAACAAGAGATTAGCGCGCTTGCATGCCAGCCCAATCGAGGCACGGCTTGAAATCACCGACACGAATGGCGACAGGATCAACGAGAAAACAATCGGCGATAGCCACCACAGGAAACGCAGATCCAGCCAGGCCATACCAATGGCCCACACCAGCCCCAACACCAATTGCGAGCCGTGACGAGCAAAGGCTTCGCTCCACGGCGTGGCGTCATCATCACGCTGCGGTGATTTCCACTGCACGGACCATCCCAGGAAGGCACTGACCACGAAAACCGTATGGAACAGCATACGCACCGGGGCCAGCAATACCGAAAACAGCATCTCAAGCAGTAACGACAGGAAAACACGAACAGCACCGCCGTAAGGTTTCGCCCCCTTTGCCCATACCAGAATCACACTCAGCAATTTTGGCAGAAACAGCAGCACCAATGTGGTCGAGAACAAGGCTATCGCCAATTCAGGACGCCACTGTGGCCACACGGGGAAGAGCTGACGCGGTTGGAGGAAATATTGCGGCTCCATCAGCGTATGCACTACTTGCAGTGCGGTTGACAGCGCCAGGAACATAAACCACAGCGGTGCGGAAAGATAAGACATCACCCCGGTCAGGAAAACGGCACGGTGTACCGGGTGCATCCCTTTCACCAGGAACAATCGGAAATTCATTAGGTTGCCGTGGCACCAGCGGCGATCGCGCTTAAGTTCATCAAGCAGGTTAGGCGGCAGTTCCTCATAAGAGCCGGGCAGATCATAGGCGATCCATACCCCCCAGCCCGCACGACGCATCAGTGCCGCTTCAACAAAGTCATGGGACAAAATCGCGCCCGCAAAAGAACCTTCACCGGGCAACGGTGCCAGCGCACAGTGCTCGATAAACGGCTTCACGCGGATGATGGCGTTATGGCCCCAATAATGCGACTCACCCAGTTGCCAGAAGTGCAGACCGGCGGTGAACAATGGCCCGTACACACTTGTGGCAAATTGCTGGCAGCGTGCATACAAGGTATCCATCCCGGACGCTTTGGGAGAAGACTGGATAATCCCGGCATTGGGGTTGGCTTCCATCAGACGCACCAGTTGCGTCAGACATTCGCCACTCATCACGCTGTCGGCATCCAATATCACCATGTAGCTGTATTGGCTGCCCCAACGGCGGCAGAAATCATCGATATTACCGCTCTTACGTTTCACGCGACGCCGGCGGCGGCGATAGAAGATACGGCCAAATCCATCCACTTCACGGCACAGGTCCATCCAGGCTTTCTGCTCTGCAACGCATTTGTCCGGGTCGTTACTGTCACTCAACACATACAGATCGAAGTGATCGAGCTTTCCGGTCGCTGCCACAGATTCGTAGGTCGCCCGCAATCCAGCGAACACGCGCTCAACGTCTTCGTTACAGATAGGCATGATCAACGCCGTTCTGTGCTCGGGGTTGAGTGGCTCATCCCCTACCGTCGTTGACGAGATACTGTATTTATCCTTGCCGATCAGCAGTTGTAAAAAGCCCATCAGCGCAGTCCAAAAACCAGCAGAGACCCAACAGAACAGCACGGCAAACAGCACCAGAATGCCAATTTGCAGGATATAAGGCAGAACCTGCATAAAGGAGCGCAGGAAAGGCTGATTCACCATAGCGAACGGATCGATCAGCGCCCATCCCTGATAAGGCAAAATGGTTTTCATGTACCAGGTGGCGATTGCCGTTTGGAACAACGTCAAGATAAGCAGAGTATAACGGCGCAGCGTCCCCACCATTCTCCAGCGGTTCTCGGCAATCTTCTCTTCCGGGCTGGCATGAGGACGACTCGGCGCTGAGGAGCGCCCGAGCATACTTTCCCACCAGCGTACCAGCGGGTTGGTGCGCCACATGTCAGGAAACATCGACGCACGTTTGATCGTGGGCATCGCCTGTAATGCGGCACGCCCTTCTTTATCAACAATCACCGGTTTAACCGCCGTTGCCGTATCGGGCCAGGCGGCATCCAGACGCGCCTTGACAGATTGCAGCGGCGAATCGTCTTCCGTCAGCAGCGTCGCAGGGGATTCCCCTTGCGCCAGAGCCCGATGTATGGCAGAGAGACTTTCACTCTCTACCTGAGGCAACGCATGCTGCAACGCCTCCGCCGCTTGCGCGGACAGAGGCAATTTCCCGATATAATCAGGGCTCGAGATTAACTTATTCATTGGCAGGTAGCTGATAGCTCCAGGTTTCCGATAACAGCGTTTCGCCGTTCACCAACGCAGCGCGCAGCTCGGTTGGCTGTTTAGGATCTTTCACACGCAGACGCAGTGTTAAACGCCAGCCGCGCGTTACCGGATTATAGCGAACATTGTTCTCAACGATTTCACCGTTGTCGCCGATGCTCACTTGAGAGGACACAGGCGTCGCTTCTTCCATCTCTTTCATCATCGGGCCGGCAAAATCGACCAGGAACGCAACGGTGCCATCCGGTTGGCGAATCTGGTTAGACTGTTTCACATCCCCGGTGGAACGCATGGTGCGCTGAACGTATGCCAATTCAGGTGAATGCAATTGTTCTTCGTCACGCGTGAAGTGCAGGCGATAGCCCACTTCCAGCGGCTTGCCAATTTCAGGCAGCGCTTCCGGCGTCCAGAAAGCAACGATGTTATCGTTGGTTTCATCGGCGGTCGGAATTTCCACCAGTTCGACTTTCCCTTTACCCCACTCGCCCTTGGTTTCAACCCAGCCGCTAGGACGCAGATCGTAACGGTCATCCAGATCTTCATAGCTGGAGAAGTCACGTCCACGTTGCAGCAAACCGAAGCCTTCCGGGTTTTCAATCGAATAGGTGCTGACAGACAGGTGTTTCGGGTTATTCAGCGGACGCCAAATCCACTCACCGTTGCCTGCGTGGATAGATAAACCGTTAGAGTCATGCAACGCCCCACGGTAGTTCAAGGTGGGAGAAGGCTGGTTCGGCCCAAACAGGAACATACTGGTTAACGATGCCAGCCCCAGTTTACCGACGCGAGCGCGCAGGAACACTTTAGCCTGAACATCAACCACGCTGTCACGTCCTGGATAAATGACGAAACGGTATGCACCTGTAGCACGCGGTGAATCGAGCAGCGCATATACCAGCAGGTGCTTGTCATTGGGTTTTGGACGTTCGATCCAAAACTCGCGGAAGCGTGGGAACTCTTCCCCAGAAGGTAATGCCGTGTCAATCGCCAGACCGCGAGCAGAAAGGCCGTAAGTCTGCCCTTTACCGATCACACGGAAATAGCTGGCACCCAGCATGCTGACAATTTCGTCATCCTTGCCAAGCTTGTTGATGGGATACAGGATTTTAAAGCCTGCAAAACCGAGATTCTTCACGGTCTCTGCATCGTGATTCACCGTACCGAAATTAAAATATTCCGGTGAATAGGCGATCTCGTTAACCTCAGTGGCCGTCACTTCATTGATTCTCACCGGCGTATCGAAATACATGCCCTGATGATAGAACTGAATGCGAAACGGCGTTTGCAGGTTATTCCAGTATGACTTCTCCTGATTAAAACGAATCTGCTGATAGTCAGCAAATTTCATATCGCGGAACTGGGCAGGAAGATTGCTCTTCGGCGCTTCATAGCCTTTCGCTGCCAGTTGTTCAGCTTGCGCTGCAACATCATCCAGCGAGAATGCCCAGGCAGGCAACGCAGTGAAAGACAACACAATCGCTGCGGACAACCAGCGCAAATTCGCTACTCGACGTTCAACCCCAAAATTATTAACCAGCACAGCTCCCCCTGTTCGTGTGCTTAAATCAACTAAAATCCATATTAATGGATAAGTTAACCTTCCGACAACTTGATAAAAGCCCGGTTCATCATGATAGGTCAGCGTTTAAACAACGCAAACTGCAACCCCGATAAATTTCTGTAAAAAATCGAAAATTAGAGAGGATACTTCGTCACCGGTCAGCCGTTGGCAACCCCTTGCGGTTATTTATGCCAGCGGCGTGCTGCTTACCTACAATTCTACCTGTTGCACTGTTAGCAAAACACCCTGTTTATGCTGTGGTTGCAGAAAATACATGCTGTTTTTTTTAACACGCCCACCATGACGTTTAAGCACGTGCAACTTTCAAGAATAATCCGAACGGTTGCACGCTGATGCATTAAAAAATTCGGACGCAACACGAATTACACCCATTGGTAACAAAATCGCGTTAAATCAGGTACAGTAAGGTGACATATTTATGCCCGTCCACCTACTTGCATCGACGCTTACTGATTCTTACATGAACGCATTGCGCCACAACAAAATTGCCACCACGCTAAGCTTCTTCGCGTTGCTGATGATTTTCATCGCGCCAATCGTTTCACAGGCGTTAATGCGGCATGATTATACTCCGCCCACTCATACTCAGCACCATCATTCTCACGGCAAACCGGCAACATCGTCACCGATGTCATCCGATGCAACCATGGGCCACGACGCCTGTGGTTACTGCGGGCTGTTATCCCATCACCCGGAGCTGTTTCCTGAAAACTCTCCGCCGCTTGATCCACGGTTTGTCACTCAGTCCGAGGTGAGCGAACTGCGTCCAGGGCACAATATCGTCGCCGCGTGTTATCGCGCCCAATCGCCTCGCGCACCGCCGACAGTCATATAACACAACCATAAACACAAAAATTTGATATTGGATAACGTCCTGTCACAAGACAACGTCTCCTTTTCCTTTATTTTCTTCTTGTTACGATGACAAGGGCTCCCATGCTATGGATACCGTAAACGCTGACAAAAAGTCCCTCTCTGCGGCGGTAATGGCGCTTTTCTTACGCTTGCATTTCTATATTGGTCTGTTCGTTGGGCCGTTTATCTTTGTTGCTGCGCTGACTGGCACGCTATATGTGCTGACACCGCAGATTGAAGAACGCTTGTATACACATCAGTTGCATGTTGATGTGCCGGGCACAGCGCAACCGCTCGCCGCACAAATAGCCGCCGCTCAGGCCGCACTGGCTGAGCAACCCTCAGCCCAATGGCTAGTCATACGTCCTGCCCCGACACCGCGCGACACGAGTCGTGTGCTATTTCGATTCCCTGATTCCGCCCCTTCTGAATACCTCGCCGTGTTTGTTAATCCAAGCACTCTGGCCATACGGGGCCAGCTCACGGTGTATGGCACATCAGGAATATTGCCTTTGCGCACCTGGCTCGATCGTTTGCATCAGGGGTTATTCCTCGGTTCCGTCGGTCGTCTCTATAGTGAACTGGCGGCTTCCTGGCTGTGGATCGCCACACTCGGCGACGTTTATCTGTGGTGGAGAACGCGTATGCCCTCGCGGGTCGCTCCTCGCCGTAAATTGCCGCCCGCTGCGCGCTTGCGCGCCATACACAGCACGTTGGGGCTAACGCTACTCATCGGGATGCTTTTTTTCTCCGCTACCGGGCTGACCTGGTCACAATGGGCAGGCAATAATATTGGCGTATGGCGCAACGCATTGGGCTGGCAAACGCCATCCCTGAATACCGCGCTGGTCACCCATTCCGCCCCCGTAGTACAGGATACTCATGCCGAGCACCACGGTGAGGCCATGGCTCATCATGCCGCCCCCCCCCTTTGGTGTTGGATAACGTCGATAGCGTATTGACGATAGCCCGACAAGCGGGGATCAGTGCCAATAAACTGGAGATCCTCCCGGCAAAAAACGCACATAATGCCTGGACCGTGACAGAAATTGAGAGGCGGTGGCCGACGCGGGCCGATATGGTTGCCATCAATCCTGACAGCGGTGTTGTCGTCGATTACGTCAGGTTTGCGGATTACCCTTTTGCAGCAAAACTGACTCGCTGGGGGATCGATGCCCATATGGGTGTACTGTTCGGCTTGCCAAATCAACTGATTCTGGCGGGATTCGGCCTAGGGCTGTGCGCCCTGATCGCGTGGGGATACCGCTTGTGGTGGCTGCGTCGACAGCGACCTGCCGGGCAACCTCACCCGGCGAACACGCTTTTTGCCGCCTTAACCGCATTGCCGCTCGCGGGGCGAGTACTTGTAGGCTGCATCGCACTGTTGCTGGGTGGGTGTTTGCCCGCCATGGGTGTCAGCCTGCTGATGTTCTTGCTAATAGATATCGTGCGGTGGCGGCGCTATCAAGCAATACAAAACACCGACGTGCTGCCACACGCACCGCAGTGATCGTTCGCAGAGAGAATTCTCCGGCTCTGCCCCTGAGGCAGAGCCGGGAAGGCCTTATGCGCCTGGCAACATGCGCAGCGGATCTTGGTGCACTACAGAGCCTTCGTGATAGCTGCCCAGTTTAAAAATGCTCACCGTACTGGTCAGCGCCTGAGCTTGCTCTTGCAAAGACAATGCCGCAGCAGCAGACTCTTCAACCAGCGCCGCGTTTTGCTGGGTCGTAGTATCTATCTACCCCACGGCCAGGTTGATCTGATTCACACCATCGCTCTGCTCACGGCTTGCCTGCACAATCTCCGTGACGATGCCGTTAACTCCTTCAACGTTAGTCACCAGCGTCTGCATTGAAACGACGGTTTTTTCCACCAGTACCATCCCCTGGCGTACCTTTTCCACGTAGCCATCAATCAGCTCTTTAATTTCTTTCGCCGCCGTCGCTCTGCGCTGTGCCAACGCGCGGACCTCGCTTGCTACCACAGCAAAACCACGTCCCTGCTCGCCGGCACGCGCGGCTTCTAAGGCCGCGTTCAGAGCGAGAATATTAGTTTGAAAAGCAATGCTGTCAATCACGCCGATAATTTCCGCCATCCGCTGTGAGGATTCACGAATACCACGCATTTCGGTGGTGACATCATTCATCAACTCGCCGCTCTCACGTACTGTTTGTGAGCCCTGGGCGGCAAGCTGTGTCGCTTCCGTAGTATTATCTGCGGTATTCTTAATGGTTGCCGTCAATTGCTCCATCGAGGAAGCCGTTTGCTCCAGCGAGCTGGCCTGCTCTTCATTACGCGCTGACAAGTCCTGATTGCCTGCGGCACTGGATATGCTTTCCGCTCCATCCCGCACCTGGCTGACAATATGGCGCAGGCTGTCATTCATATTTCTCAGCGCCTGAAGCAATAAACCAATAAACCGGTTTCATCCTTACGCGTGACAAGAATATCCGAAGTAAGATCCCCGGTCGCCACGCGTTCAGCAATAGACAGTGCTTCGTTAATCGGATGGGTGACGCTGCGTGTGATAGCAGCAGCCACGACCACACTCAGCAAAATCGCGGCAAGGATCATACCCACCAGCAGCAACCGGGTGTTGGTATAGCTTTGCGCCACCTACAGCTGAGAGACAGACATCTGGTCATCACGGTGGTCAATAAACGCGCTAATCGCGGCTTTGTAAACCTGAATGCTTTTCTCCGTTGCCGTCATAAACTCGTTGCGCGCCGCAGTAGTATCACCGCTATTGATAAATCCAGCAAACTTGGTACTGGAGGTATGAAAACCTGCACGCGCCTGAATAATGTCCTGTAATATCGCCTGCGAGCGCGTGTCATTGGCGGATTTACGTAACTCTTCCATCAGGGCTGAAACAGCGACCGTTTGCTGTTTCATCGACTCCATCTCTTTTTTGATATCCTGTTCTGATGTCGTCAACAATACGCGTTGTTGGCTAAGTGCATAACCATTAAGTTCACCAATCAGTTGGTTCCCCTTTACCGTGAGCGGATAGTCACTCGCCACAATCCTGTATATCTGGGAGTTAAAATCAGCCAGTCGTCCCAATGACATCACGCCGACGATTAATAGCATTAATACCAGAAGTGAAAACCCTATCCCTAGACGATACCCAATACGCCAATTTGACAGATTCATATAAATTCCTTTATTCATCTTTACTATAAACGTTACGGCACCATTGCTGACCGTTTCATTCAACAGAATGTCTATTCACTGGATAGCGGTATGCGCTATTTATCCCTGTAAATTTGACATCAACACATTGCATCAACCAAAGGATGGCGACACACATGCGAGATAATCGAATATGCTAGCTGCGTTAGTGCGGCATTAAATCTTGCTTAAAACCCGTTCATTAGAACAATCCTTGTCAATCTTTGACATACTGCGTCCCTTCAATAAAATAAATAGATAAAAATCATTAAGATAAATACAAACCATCTTTCTGATAGTTACGAAAAAATCCATACTCTCATTCAGGGTATGGTTGTATTCACGCAAATCCAGAGACTTATGTTCAACGGCATATTATACGATTTCTTTACTGATTGAATGAAATTTATATGTCTATTTTTATTTACAAAACCCACATACCACCATAATCGATCATTATGCACATATTTATCTATATTCAAGGTAAATTATAGTTGCTGACAGTGCCTATTTTGCCTTAACAAATTTAAAACATTTATAAATAAATAATCGAAGAGACTTACCCATAGCAGAGAGAATAATCAGAAAATAAACAGTCATTAATGCACGTATTGCCCCCTTGCCTTCAAGCAGGGGAGCAATATTATTGTTCTATCAATCACAGAATACGCCAGGTGGAATTAAAATATTAACATCATTGTAGAACAGCAGTTTTGTGCGTTTCATTAAAATGTAATTCGCACTCTACTCTGGCATTAGGAAGGTAATTTGACTTCAATTGCATAAAAGGAATGATTATTTCCCAACCCGGTATTTTATCACTTTGATGAATACGGCTGTCAGACAAATAAATAATAACGAAATAGCCACCACGGTCCTCATTTTTAAGAATCTCATAACGATAAAACAGGTTATCATCCTGATGCTGAAAAATGAATGTTTCTTTTAATATCCCCAGTAACATCTCCTATGCCCCCTAATGCCTAAACTTTTTTCATCGGGCAGGGCTGGAAAAACCTTAAAACAAGACTTCAAAAACACGACACCGATCGCTATCGACAAAAAAACCCCACCGTCATCAGCAATACGGTGAAGTTTTATCTGTCAACATTACTTTTTCTTGGATGCGCCCTTGCTTTTATCTTTTATCAACTGTCTGATTTTTTTCAATTCTTTTTGGCTAAATGGTTGTTCAACAATCTTTTCCATATGCTGGTTATCTACATCAGCCTGTTCAGCATCGACACTATCCTTAGCGGCAATGGTAAAACTTTTCGCCAAACGCGCCGCCACTTCTGCACTAATGGAAACCTGATTTTCTAATGCAACCGCTTTGATTTGCTCTTTCAACTCTTGAAGGATCTTTAAGGATAAACTGTATATCTCACTAATTTTCTTACTTTTCTTTAAGAGATAAAAGGACACGGTATGTTAGTCGTATGATAAAGTCTAGTATGACACAAAAATTTAATATTTCCGTCATGAAAAAGACACCACGCTATGCAGGCCCTGTCAGTTACCTATTTCGACACCGCTGTGTGATATTCATCATACACAGAGCAATCATGGGAACATCGCAGGTCTGCAACCTGAATTATTGCGAAAAGAGATGACAATAATAATTATTGGTAAGCCAATTATTTTACTTACAATGGAGAGAAGATAAATGACTTGCGATCGGTGCCACAACATCAAACTTAACGCGTTGATCATAATATATTAACACATTAGAATAGCGCGCCGCCACGAAAAGGAACCTGCTGTGTCACACCACGCCGTCTGGGAATTTATCAAGCATGCCTACTTGTTGGGTGCCATCATTGCGATGGTGATAACGTTTTTGCTGAGCCGAGATAAATCCCTGTTGATGCGTTTTCTGGCCTCGATACTGATCGGGCTGACCTGGCCACTCAGCTTTCCACTGGTACTACTGTTTTCACTGCTGTAGCGGCGCGTCCTGACGGACAACGCCGCACAACAACAAGACGCTATCTGACGACCAGTACTGTCGTCGTTGCATGACGAACGATGGCCGCAGCATTAGAACCGAGCAGATAGGTTTTCACATTGGGTCTGCGTGAGCCAACCACGATCAAATCCGCACCAATCTCTTGCGCTAATTGCAACGTCTCGTCGCGTGGAGACCCGAAGCTTACGCTACAGTGCACACGCTCAGCTGGAAGACCGGTCTTTGCTACCAGCGCTTTAAGCACCTCGTTTGCTTTGACCACCGCTTGATTCTCAAACTCTTTGATACCAAATGAGTAGGCAGACATGAAGGCGGAGGCATCGGGCAAGGCATGAAACAAGTGAAGCGTGGCATCCGACGCCTTTGCCAACTGTACTGCATGCTGCAAGGCGTTTTGCGTTAATCCATCTTCTTCCAGATCGATAGGGACCAGTATCATCGTATACATAGCAGCTCCTTATTGCAGATTCCCTCTTAAGAAAAGCATATCCCACCTCCGTATGATGTAAAATAACGCTTTATAAATCTGTGAGGTAGGTTTTCTATGGACGATCTTTTCTTACGTTTGTCTCGTTCTGCATTCCGCCAACGTTTTGCTCTCGGGCCGAAAGAGTTGAGTTATCTGACTCAAAAAGGCTTCGATGTCATCAAGCAACTGCTGCCGGGGGTGTTTAACAAAATGGCATGGTATTGCCGCACACCAAGCGCTTAGCCAACAAGAACAAGACTACATCGTGAGCGTCGTGATGGCATGGCTGAAACGGGAAATCGCCAAGCGAGAGCCAACGACACAGGAATAACAGCGATGTGCCGCCAAAGGGGGCTACGCCAGGCAACGATTTACGCATCAGCAAAGCGGGCTACAACATGCCCTTTATGCCATCAGGAAACACGGTTAGCGCATCATTTAGCACCGCCGTCTGATCGATCCAGCGCATCACAATCGGCATACCATTGGACTCAACCCCATGAACCACATCTTGCTGATAAAAAACCTTATCAGCAAACTGACCTTCATAAACAAAAACGATTTCGTGACCCGGTTTTCCGTTGTATTCGAAAATATTCTCGGATACGCCCTACAACGTCAGATCAACGGCATCAGCGCCAATCTCTTCTTTGACTTCACGGATAGCAGCAGCCTCAGAGGTTTCACCAAAATCAACGCCACCGCCGATGGGTAACAAATAATGCGAGTCCTTGACCGGGTCGTGCCCTTCTGCTAACAGGACTCGCCCTTTGTGGCGGAAAAGGCAGACCGATTTCGCTCTTATCTTACTCATAACTAATGCTTCCTTAACAAAAAAAGCCGAAAAGATTACCTGAGGTAGTGAAAGCGAATTGAGATCGTGATCAAAGAATGATCCCACTATTTTTAATTTCGCGCTTTTTCCAACAGCATGACCAAAAGTGGCGATTATTTAAAGCCCGTTTAGGGTGTATATCTTAGAATTCTCTTTGACATTTAGTCAGGCTGTTTTTATAGCAGAGTATTATCTACAGAATTACTTAACTCAAGGAGTTTTACCATGTTGGCAAACGAAAATATATTTATCAGCGTACTCGCTGTTATAGTGGCGGTAGGTTTAATTATCGTTTTCTTTAGCCCCAAATGGGATGACTGATGAACACTGATCTCCCCAATCAATGACTCCTCTCGTGCCATCATAGCAGAGAGGAGACAGCTTTTAATTTGCTTCCTAACTATACTGTTTGCTTATTACCCTCATATTGATCACCTCACTGTTAATATCACTTAACCAATGATGTGCGTCTATCCAGTAATTTAGCCACAATTATCGCTGTTACCTTCCAAATCGGATCCCTGAAAAAGTAGCATTATCGTATTTCCCCACTTTGCTCAGGAAAATACGAATGTCGATTATTGAAACATTGGCTACGCGTACCGCTTTGACATCATCAGCATCACTCCTGATTGCATCGCATGGAAATGCTTTCGATATTGAGTTAAAAAAAGCGGTAGCAAAAGAACATCCCGCTCACCAAGCAAACGCGGTCAGTGCTGAACCAGAGCTAGCCTCCCACCAGTCTACTGCTGCACAGGAATTGCAGGAATGGCTTGAGATGTCTCCTGAAGATCGACTCTTTTTCACGATTCTGGCCTCGATGGGGATCTCCAAAGAAGAGTTTGAGGCCATGCCGCCCGAAGACCAGAGTCGAGTCACTCACAAAGTCCAGGAAAGCATCAAAGAGAGGGCAAAGGAAGGTTTGCAAACGCAAACCGCCTGACTGGTGTAGCAGCGTAAATAGGGCCACCTGGAAAACAACACAGGCGGCACGATGCGAACCTCTTTAAGCATGATATTCAGTCACTGCGCTAACCGAGTGCCATTATCCGAATGAGGCTAGCGGCAAAGTTCCTTAGAAAAATCGGTACTCCCTCGCCCGCTGACACAACGCTGGCTGATATCTTTGCTGTCTATTTTCCAGGAATCATCCCTCTTTGATAATTGATAGACATAACGCATTGCAGCCACGGAATCGTCAGTGGGAATATCTTCCTCAATGATCACGGTTGCACTCTCAGGAGACTCAACGGAATCACCGGATACCGTCTGCTTAATAAGTAACGTCGAAGGAATTTCCTGAAACCCCTCTCCTCTGTCCTTTAACGCGATAATGAGCGGTACAGAACTATCCGCCTGCACATGATTGTTGCTGTTTTCCGCCTGTTGCGCATCGCATCCTGATAACAACCCTATCGTTAATACCGCTATAGTTTTAAATACTTGCATGAGACCACCTAAATTTTTATTTGTATGACAGTTAATTCAAAATAAGCACCGATCATGTCATAGGCAATATTTCGTTCTTTAGGAATATGATGAGTTTCTGTCAAAAAACGGAATCTGTTTTGTCATTATTTAGGTTTTAACCATGACTTGGCCATCTCCGCCGTTTACATCAGGATATGGGTAGAATCAGAGTGGGCTCACAAACTCCATATCATTGATATGGTTATCTCAAAAACACCTTGCCTTTCATGCTGTATATACATGGGTCTTCCCCGATCATGGTGGGAGACTCATAACCCCATGTTTAACCTGCCGTAATGGAACATCAC
>NZ_PEHF01000098.1 GCF_015762685.1 Candidatus Symbiopectobacterium sp. 'North America'
TCAGATCGCGCAAGTCGGACTGAGTTCCCTTCAAGTGATCTACTATTACGCAAAGTTATTTAGCGAGATTCACTATAAAGCCCACCAGACAGCATGTTAAAGGAAGTAATTTTTATCAGTAATAAACTAATGCTATATCGTCATTTTAACCATACATAAAAACTTTCAAATTAAAAACAAATTTACATTGCACCACACCCCATAAAAAGACCAAAAAGTGATAAAACACGCTCATCTTACCCTGTTATTGCGTTCATCAAGGCACTGCATCATGAGTGATCGCTTAAAGAATAAAACCGAATAGCCTGATAAATAATCATTTCTTATTGGTGATGCCATTTCATTATTGGTGATAAAAATTACTTTACTACAATCACTGGGTGTAGTGGCTCCAATACCGAAGTCTGAAATCAAAAACGCTCTTTTTTCTCGCCTATTTTGGTTAATATATTTTATTTAAACGTACGTAATCACGGTTTCGCCCCCACCATATGTATGAACATGTGTACGAGTTTCCATCCTCTACCAACAACGTTCTACACAAGGGTTGTATTGCACGTTAGAACAGGAGGTGATTGACGGCAAGCGCGGCCGTCGTTTGTCCGCAATACGTGGTATTTAATGGTGCGTCTTCAGCCTGACATGGTCAATGAAACCGTTTTTTCAATGCGTTGTTGCCAACACCAAAAATCCGGCTACTTTAGAAAAGACGCGTTCAATAATGCTGATGGTGCCCCATGAAAGAGCTTCCCAAAATTAATCAACTCCGGAATTTTCAGGCAATCATTCGCTATGGAAGCATCAGAACGGCATCACAAGCGCTGTTTCAAACTCAACCGGCCATGACACGCAGTATTCAGGAGTTGGAAAGAATATTGGGCGTTACCCTGTTAGCCCGTGGGCCTCAAGGCATGGTGTTAACCAAGATGGGTCGCATTTTTGAACCCAGAGTGGCGATGCTGCTCAACGATCAGGAAAGGGCCGTTGATGAACTTCATCAGGCTAGCCAAATATCACAAGGCTCCGTTGTGTTTGGCTGCTCACATTTGCCAGCCTTCAGCATCATGCCGGGCTTGCTCAACAAATTCCAAAAAGAACACCCGAACGCCACCATCACCATTATAGAAGGACAATTATCTGAACTGATCACATCGTTACGCTTAGGGAGAATAGATTTCTACCTTGGCATTGCTTCACCAGAAATATCAATGAACGAGTTTTTCATCGAGAATGCCATTAAGGCAGAGTTTTGCATTATGGCACGGCATGGACATCCCTTAGCTGGCTGCACCACACTCAGCCAATTGCAAGGGAGTAAATGGTATTTCCCAAATGCCAGAACGGGATACTACAAGGAGCTCGAAAAACATATTTTCCCCAATGGCAAGCCGGCTCACTCTCGCATCATTTATGGTGACTCAATGACAATTGGTGACCGATGAGGATTATCTGTTTATTGGTCCCAAAGCGATTCTCAACGTTGATCACATCAAAGATATCGTATCGATCGTTCCTATCAAAAAAAACCTGCCTGATGCCGAGTATACGTTGATCTACAAACAGCAGTTGGGGTTAACCCCCTTAGCCAAAGCGCTAATGGACGAAATCAATGTGGCTTGTACAGCGTTTCTTGCAAGAGGGGTGTAGTGCGGCGATGACCCTGTTTTTCCGTAACATCCTGTACTGGATATCTTTCACCCTGCCCCCATCCGGCGCCATCGGATTACATTATCGATTTTGGATTGCAGTTCAGGTGTTTCATTAAAGAGGATATTAATGCCGGGCGGTCAATTGCCACTATCAGCGGGATCTCTGTTACCGTTGTGGGTGGTAAAACGTTATGTCCGAGAGTCGGGATACCGGATAGATTAATTGTCAGATCTCCTATTTTCACTATAGAAGATAATTTTGTCGTAAGAATGGGGGATTGTCGCTCAGGCTTTTCAGGATCCGTGCCGCATGCGCGTCCGACCATTTCTTGTTGTCGGCATGCCCGGCGCGGGCCACGTCCTCGAAGGTTTGTTCAGTATAGAGCTGCTGAATTTTAACTGCCTTCTTGTGCTCGTTGGGATCAATGCCAGCATCTTTTCTTTGCATTGAAGCGATAACGCAAGCGCCAGTATTTTGATCCGTTGGGGTGTATCAGAAGAAATAACCCATTGCCATCGGTGAGCTTATAGGCCTTCTCTTCCGGTTTTGCTGAACGTACCCTCATGTCCGTGAGTACCATCATGCAGCTCCTTCAATAAAAGCGATGTAGCGGGTACAAAGGTTTATTGAACCGAAATGTACCCGTATTTGTACCCGCACACGCAAATTGATGTCGATAGAATTGTATTGATACCGGGAGAGTAAGGAATGAAGGGAAAGCCTGTAACTCGTGGATTTTAGACAAAAAAATAGACGTCCATTGATGTGGTGATGGTGCCCGGGGCGGGACTTGAACCCGCACAGCGCGTACGCCGAGGGATTTTAAATCCCTTGTGTCTACCGATTTCACCACCCGGGCGAAAATTGGAGGCGCGTCCCGGAGTTGAACCGAGGTAGGCGGATTTGCAATCCGCTGCATGGCCACTCTGCCAACGCGCCTTTATTCTGCCTATTGACCCGATACTTCAGGTCATATCAATATGCTTTCACTTATAAACCATTGATTAAATAAGATTTTTTCATTTCAGTTTCAGGAGTGGACGCTATTATGGACCGGTTACGTGCTGATGGCAAGCCCTTTGTCGCCGGGATAAAACCAAACGCTCAAAAGCTCACCACGGCCGCTCATTATTTACAAATCTCGCTGCATTTAGCAGCAAAACGGCTGTTTAGTCGGCAAATATTCACCAGCCTAGACCGCAGTAACATCATTATCCTGACTCAGTGGCAATGTCGGACAGCGAGAAAAGCGTACAACATCTGCCACCACCAGTAAACCTGGCGACTATGATTGATACTGCACCAGCAATTTCAGTGATGTCGACAGGGCCACCGTCATTAACCGTTGCTGTGGTTAAGTGCTATGTTCAATCATCGCGAACAGCGTAGCGCCTGCTATGCACGAAAGTTGCCAAGAAAGTCGTCTATGCCATATTGAACACCTGTGGCTGTTCACCCCACGCCAGAATTGATCAATCAAGCACCGGTTCTCCCTCTTGGCTGAGTCTGGCTATCACAGCGCTGGCACAATGCAAAGCAAAGATCGCGCCAACCTGGATGACACGGCAAATAAACAATGTTGCACAAAATAGTGTGACAATAATCAAGCCGGTAAATAAGCAATAATGTTATTTACTGACAGCATAATTCGTTGCGTTGTGGAGTCGCATTATGATGAATCCTTTAGAGCTACAAGCCTTACGCCAACTTTTTTATGAGTGTTGATGAAGCGGCCACCTATATTGCTAACGGTTTTGAAAGCGAAACCTGGCGTTTATGGGAAAGTGGCTCGCAGCCAATACCTTCAGAGATTATTGACACACTAATGCTGATGAACAAAAAACGTAAGCAACGACTCGATGCAATCATCGAAAAAATCAATAATCGCATCAGGAATAATACTATGCGTTTTTTCCCAGATTATGCTGACTTTCGTACCGTTTATACCGAAGGTGATTATATTGAGTAGAAAATATACCAATCTGTCGCCGCTGAACTTTACGCACACAACTTGGAACGGTTATGTTAAGGATAATAGATGACTCATTCGATTATTTTAGTCGGCCCACGGGCATCCGGTAAAACAACCGTTGGGAAGATACTGGCAACCCGGCTACATCGGCATTTTATTGACACTGACGATCTGGTACAAAAAAACGAATAAAACCATCGCACAAATCGTTGATGAGCAAGACTGGGATCGTTTCCGCGATATCGAAAGTCAAATTCTCGAAGACGTTATGTTACGTGATGCCGTGGTAGCAACGGGAGGCGGGATGGTGGTTTCGGAAAAAAACCGTTTTTATATGAAAAATAAAGGCATTGTGTTTTATCTTGCCACCTCTGCCGAAACCGTAGTAGCACAGCTGAAATCAAACCCAGCGGTCAGCCAGCGTCCCTCACTCACTGGCTTGTCTATTACAGAAGAGATCACTGGTATTATTAAAGAGCGCGATCCCCTTTATCACGAAAGTGCACATTACGTCATTGATGCTAATAAAGAGAAACATGAGGTATTACAACAAATTTACGCACTCTGCATTTCGTTATAACATCTGGCAACAGAGATAATGCGATGTATGTTTTTGCCACCCTCTACTCGCTGGTTGCGAGATAAATCACAAATTAACGATCTTATTGCTCGGGAGAAAATCACAATTATCCTCAAGAGAATTTAATGAGTACCACATCATCTACCATGTGTTACATATCCGTTTCTTTTTCATTGAATAAATAGAAAGGTATAGCAAGGTTTTAAACATAAAAATTAACATCAATAACATTTATCAGGTATGCCGATAGAAACAATCTATGAATTAATAAAAAAAGGAATTATTCATTTCCCGAAGGGATTGTTAGCATCGAATAACTTAAAAACCGGCCTTAAATCTGTAGGTTATGTCAATCGAACACGACAGGATACCAAGATAAAACTGGTATTACACATCAGGGCAGGAAAACAACAGGGTTTTTTTTTCACCTAGGCATTTTCCCACAAGGCTAACTATGAAAAACAAATATATACCAATCGCCTTCGGATTATATCTCAATTATCTGGTGCATGGCATGGGTGTGATATTAATCAGCCTGAACATGCCACACCTGGAGCAACAATGGCAAACCGACGCCGCAGGGGTGTCTGTCGTCGTTTCATCGCTGGGTATTGGCAGACTGAGTTTGCTGCTACTGGCTGGGATGTTATCCGACCGTTTTGGCCGTAAACCGTTCGTGTATCTGGGAATGGTATGCTATCTCGGTTTTTTCTTTGGCATTCTCGGCTCGCAAAGCATTGCCGCGGCCTATTGTTTTGGCTTTCTCGCCGGGATGGCAAACAGCTTCCTCGATTCCGGCACCTACCCATCGCTGATGGAAGCATTCCCCTCCTCCCCCAGCACTGCCAACATTTTAATTAAGGCCTTTGTCTCCAGTGGGCAATTCCTGCTGCCCATGATCATCAGCCTGTTGGTCTGGGCAGATCTGTGGTTTGGCTGGTCGTTTATCATCGCGGCAGGCATTATGCTGCTCAACGGCATTTGCCTGTTCCGTTATCCTTTCCCCGGCACATCCGGGAAAAGTGGTGCGGGAAACCTTGGCTGCCGAAGCCCCAGTGGTACGCACCACCACGCAACACGCCTGCTCTTTGGTGGATCTCACCAGCTATACGCTATATGGCTACATCGCCATGGCAACGTTTTACCTTATCAGTCAATGGCTGGCACAATACGGACAGTTTGTGGCAGGCATGAGTTACACCATGTCAATCAAGTTGCTCAGTATTTACACCGTCGGCTCTCTGCTCTGTGTGGTGATCTCCGCCCTATTAGTGAGAAAAACCGTCAGTTCCACCTCGCTGTTGATGCTCTACACGTTTATTTCGTTGGTGGCGCTACTGGGCGTGTGCCTGTATCCCAGTCCAAACACTGTTATCGTGTTTTCTTTCGTGATTGGCTTCTCCGCTGCGGGGGGGTGTTGCAACTGGGGCTGACGCTGATGGCGGTACGGTTTCCCCATGCCAAAGGCAAATCTACCGCGATTTACTACAGCGCAGGCGGTATCGCCACCTTCACGATCCCTCTCATCACCGCCAGGCTTTCACAAACCAGTATTGCCAGCATTATGTGGTTTGATACCGGGATTGCTGCCGTCGGTTTCTTGCTGGCGCTGTTTATCGGCTACCGTAATCGGAAAACGCGCGACAACCTTCTACCAGAGGATGGACTGCGCGTTGACGGTGCGCTGCGTCGTCCATCCTGATACCATGCCTCTGTGCCCATGCGCCAGAGGCGTTAAGCGCTAAAATCGCAGGGTCTGGCAGGCGGTAAAGACAAACTTTTTAAATCCCTGTGCCGCCGCTGATAACATTTTGTCTTTACGTGTAGCCAAATAGATATAGCGCGTTGGGCCGGGATCGCGAATACGCACCACATGCAGATCCGAGCGAGAGAGCGTGCTGATGCGCGGCATCACGGCAATACCATAATTGACGCTGACCAATCCTACCATCTCAGTATCTTCTTCAACGTAACAAGCGATTTCCGGGATCAGCTTTTTCTGCATAAACATTTTATCGATAAACTGACTCAGCCCGCTTTTCTGTGAAAAGAAGATAAACGGATAGGCGATGGCTTCTTCCAGCGAGATGTCTTCCTTCGCTTGCTGTGCCAGTGGGTGTTGGCAAGAGGTAACCAGCACCAGTTCCTGGCTTATCAACGGCAAAAACTCTATTTCATTCTCATCCGCCACCAGCGAGCAAATAGCCATATCGTATTTATCGGCCCTCATATCTTCCACCAACGCTGACGTGGTGCCCTGATAAAAGCAGAAGCGTTTGTTGTCATTACCAGGCTGATGGACAAAACGATCGACCAGGCGCGGTACCACGGTTTCGCCCATGGTGTAGATAAATGCCAGACTGATCACGTCATCCTGCTGGCCACACATCTGGCGCAGCGCCAGCCTGCCATTCTCCAGTTCAAGCAATGCATTGTCCACATAGGGTAAGAAAAGCTTGCCCGCATGGGTAATGCGTACATTCCTGCCCGATTTTTCAAACAGCATAACACCCAGTTCTTTCTCCAGTTCTGCAATGGCATGGCTGAGCGACGGCTGCGTAATAAACAGGCTTGAAGCCGCTTCGGTGTAATGCTGCTTTTCAGCCAGGCGTTTAAAGTAGTGGAGCTGTTTTAAATTCATGACCGACCTCTTGGCAAGGTATCACTGCATCATTTACACGCAGTGATATGGGTGGGTTCCTACTGCCAGCATATCCCGCTTTTACTGTTGCAACTGCCCGTCAAACAAGGGCAATGCAACATTGTTTCGGTGCCGTGCAATATAAGCGGTACGTCTGTCAGCGCAACAAAAATGCGCAGCGTAACGCAATTGTTAATGAGTAAAAACATAAATCGGACAGGAATGACACTGCGTTATAGCATATATACGCCGCCTGATAAATTGAGGAAATAATACGGCCTGTCAGATCACAAAATAGCGTCTCACTGTGAACACAATGTGATGCACGACCACCTTTTTCCAGACTAGGCTGTTGTAGGACTCTTGTGAAATAAAAACATTTCATCAACATCTAATCTCTCCACTTCCTCACATTGCACAGCAATAAAGTTGGCAACTAAAACGGCATATTACGTATTTATTATTATCCGCGTTTAATACATTACATAACGAGAATAAAAAATATCTCACGCAGTATCGACAATCATTGAAATACAAAAGGTCAGGAAAAACAAAAACCGCTATCCCTGGTTATGAAAAATATCAACAACAAGCAGAATCATTAACGAAATGTGGAGAAAAGCATGAGCCAGAATAAGGCCTTCAATGCGCCCTTCTTATTAGCCGTCGTCGGTATCTATCTCAGTTATTTTTTACATGGCGTCAGCGTTATTACGCTGGCACAAAACATGACATCCCTTGCGGAGAAATTTGGTACCGATAATGCGGGTATTGCATATCTGATTTCGGGTATTGGCTTAGGTCGATTGGTCAGTATTCTCTTCTTTGGCGTGATCTCTGACAAATTTGGCCGCCGCTCAGTCATCTTGCTCGGCGTCAGTTTATATATATTGTTCTTCTTTGGTATTCCTGCCAGCCCAAATCTGGTTGTCGCCTTCGGCCAGATGTTATACCCGATGCTGGTCAGCTACCTGCTGCTCAGTCACATCTGGTATGGCTATGCCATGATCATCCCTGGTGTTCTCTTCGTCTTGGTATCGTTGCTGCTGCTAAAAAGCAAGTTCCCCAGCCAGTTGGTGGATGCCACCATTGCCAAAGAATTACCGCAGATGAACAGCAAGCCGCTCGCCTGGTTGTAAGGGGTTGCCTCTATTATTTTTGGCGTTGCCGCATTCTCCACCTTTTACGTCATTGTAGTCTGGATGCCCAAATATGCCATGGCCTTTGCCGGTATGGCGGAAGCCGATGCGCTGAAAACCATCTCGTATTACAGCATGGGTTCACTGGTGTGCGTATTTATTTTCGCCCTGCTGTTAAAAAGTATGGTACGCCCGGTGTGGGCCAACGTGTTTAATACCGGGGTTTCGGTGATCACCGCCACGATTATTTATCTCTACCCATCACCGTTGGTGTGTAATGTGGGCGCCTTTGTTATCGGTTTTTCAGCCGCAGGCGGGATATTGCAGCTCGGCGTTTCTGTCATGTCCGAATTTTTCCCAAAAAGCAAAGCCAAAGTCACCAGCTTTTACATGATGATGGGTGGCCTGGCTAACTTCTTAATTCCGCTAATTACTGCATACCTTTCCAAAATCGGTCTGCAATACATTATTTTGCTGGATATTGCTTTTGCCCTGCTGGCTTTTGTTACTGCCATCGTGGTTTTTATTCGCTACTACAAAGTGTTCAAAATCCCGCAAACCGATTTACGATTCGGCGAACGTTTCTTTCAATAACGACGTCACAAGAATGTGAATATTGATCTTAAAAACTGAACAGAACGGCAATCGACAGTTTGCACGATATGCGCCCGCCTATTGCCTGAATAACTGCACCACCTATTATTACCTTGTGTAAGGAGTTTAGAATGGATGTTACCGCAAAATATAAACTGATTGGATTAATGGCTTATCCCATCAGACACAGCCTTTCGCCGGAAATGCAAAACAAGGCGTTAGAAAAAGCGGGTTTGCCTTTCACCTATATAGCCTTTGAGGTGGACAACACCACCTTCGGTAAAGCGATTGAAGGCCTTAAAGCGCTGAAAATGCGTGGCACTGGTGTCTCTATGCCAAATAAACAATTAGCCTGCCAATATGTGAATGAATTAACACCGGCTGCAAAATTGGTCGGTGCGATTAATACCATTTTTAATGATAACGGGTATTTGCGTGGTTATAACACCGATGGCACTGGGCATATTCGCGCCATCAAAGAAAGCGGTTTTGATATTAAGGGCAAAACTATGGTGTTGGTCGGTTCGGGTGGAGCATCAACCGCAATTGGTGCCCAGGCTGCAATTGAAGGCATCAAAGAGATCAAACTGTTCAACCGTAAAGATGAATTCTACGAACAGGCACTTGCCTTCGCCAAACGCGTGAATGACAACACTGATTGCACCGTCACCGTCAGTGATTTGGCGAACCAGAAGGCCTTCGCCGACGCCATCGCGCACGCCGATATTCTAACCAACGGCACCAAAATCGGCATGAAACCGCTGGAAGACCAATGCGTCGTGAGCGATATCGCCATGCTACGCCCTGAACTGCTGGTCACGGAATGCGTTTACAACCCGCACATCACTAAGCTGCTGCAAATGGCCATGGATGCAGGCTGCGAGACCATTGATGGCTACGGCATGCTGCTGTGGCAAGGGGCTGAGCAATTCAAGCTCTGGACCGGTAAAGAGTTCCCGCTGGAACACATCAAAAAAGTGATGGGCTTTAACGCCTAAAACACGTTGGTACGCGGCGTATTCCTCACGCCGCGTTATCAGACCGTGTGGTAAAAGATGACGTAAGGGAAAAGCATGAAAACCGTAACCGTAAAAAATCGGGTGTTTGGCGAAGGCGCACCAAAAATTATCGTCATCGCTGATGGGCAAAGACATCGCAGCCATCAAATCAGAAGCCCACCATTATCAAGACGGCGACGTCGATATCCTGGAATGGCGCGCCGATCATTTCGATGACGTGTCCTCCATTGCCAGCGTGCTGGAGGCGGTGCGCACGCTTCGTGACTGCATCCCCGACAAGCCCCTGCTGTTTACCTTTCGCAGCAAGCAAGAAGGCGGGGAAAAAGTGCTTTCTGCCGAGGCCTACATTGCCTTGAACAAGGCGGTAGTGGAGAGCGGGTTTGTCGACATGATCGATCTGGAGCTGTTTACCGGTGATGCGCTGGTGAAAGATACCGTGGCGTTTGCGCATGCTCACGGCGTGAAAATCATCATGTCCAACCACGATTTCCACAAGACGCCACCGAAAGAAGAGATCGTTAAACGTCTGTGCAAGATGCAAGAATTGGGTGCCGATATCCCGAAAATAGCTCTGATGCCGCAGAGCAAAGACGATGTTCTCACCCTGCTGGCCGCCACGCTGGAAATGCATGAGAAGCACGCTGACCGCCCGATCATCACCATGTCCATGTCAAAAACCGGTGTTATCTCCCGTCTCTCCGACGAACTGTTTGGTTCAGCCGCCACCTTTGGCGCACTGAAAAAGGCCTCTGCCCCAGGGCAAATTGCCGTTAAAGATTTGCGCGCCGTGTTGACGGTATTACACCAATCCTGAATAGCAATCGCGCGGCTGTAGCCGTTTGCGCTGCCAGGAGCAGCGCACGTTCATTTGCTTATCACGAGGAGTTGCAATGAAACTGGAAAAACCGAAAAGAATTAATGGCCGAGTACCTGTGCTCTCCGCACAGGATGCGGTTAACTACATCCCCGATGAAGCTACCCTGTGCGTATTGGGCGCTGGTGGCGGCATTCTGGAAGCCAGCTCTCTAATTACCGCCCTCGCCGACCGCTACAAAGCCACGCAGTCACCGCGCGACCTGTCACTGATCAGCCCAACAGGGTTAGGCGATCGCGCCGAGCGCGGCATCAGTTCGCTGGCACAGGAAGGCTTGGTGAAATGAGCGCTGTGCGGTCACTGGGGATAGTCACCGCGTATTTCCGATCTGGCAGAACAAAACAAGATCGTCGCCTACAACTACCCGCAAGGGCTGCTGACGCAAGCGATCCGCGCCTTTGCCGCTCACCAGCCGGGCATTTTGAGCAATATCGATATTGGTACCTTTGTCGATCCGTGTCAACAGGGCGGCAAGCTGAATGAAGTAACCAAAGACGAACTGATCAAGCTAGTCGAAATCGATAATCAGGAATACCTGTTCTACAAAGCCATTGCCCCGAATGTCGCCTTTATTCGCGCCACCACCTGTGACAGCGAAGGATACGTCTCTTTCGAAGATGAAGTGATGTATCTCGATGCGCTGGTGATTGCGCAAGCGGTGCACAACAACGGCGGTATCGTGATGATGCAGGTGCAGAAAATGGTTAAAAAGGCCACGCTGCATCCTAAATCGGTGCGTATTCCCGGCTATCTGGTCGACATTGTCGTTGTAGATTCAACGCAAACCCAGCTGTACGGCGGTGCCCCCGTCAGCCGCTTTATCTCCGGTGATTTTGTGCTGGATGACAGCGCCAAAATGGCCATCCCCCTTAACCAACGCAAGCTGGTGGCACGCCGCGCGCTGTTCGAGATGCGAAAAGGTGCAGTGGGTAACGTGGGGGTCGGCATCGCCGACGGCATCGGCCTGGTGGCTCGCGAAGAGGGCTGTGCCGATGACTTTGTGCTGACGGTGGAAACCGGTCCTATCGGCGGGATCACCACACAAGGAGTGGCCTTCGGCGCCAACGTCAATACCCGCGCCATTCTGGACATGACCTCTCAGTTCGATTTTTACCACGGCGGCGGGTTGGATGTGTGCTACCTAAGCTTTGCTGAAATCGACCGACACGGCAACGTTGGCGTGCATAAATTCAACGGCAAGATCATTGGCACCGGCGGGTTTATCGATATCAGCGCCACCTCGAAGAAGATCATCTTCTGCGGCACCCTGACGGCAGGCAGTCTAAAAACCGATGTCGGTGACGGCAAGCTGACGATCGTGCAGGAAGGGAAAGTCAAAAAATTTATTCAGGAAATCCCTGAAATCACGTTCAGCGGAAAAATTGCACTCGAACGCGGTTTGGACGTGCGTTACATCACCGAACGCGCCGTCTTCACCTTAAAAGCAGACAGTTTGCACTTGGTTGAGATTGCGCCCGGCGTCGATCTGGAAAAAGACATTCTGGCACAGATGGACTTTACCCCGGTCATTTCGCCTGACTTAAAACTGATGGATACACGCCTCTTTTTCGATGACGTGATGGGCTTCGTATTGCTAGACGCTGAACAATAACAGGAGTAAAAACGATGGACTTTGCCTTAACCGAAGAGCAAGAACTGCTGCTTGCCAGTATTCGGGAATTGATCACCAGTGATTTCCCGGAAGAGTACTTCAGAACCTGCGATCAGACCGGTACTTATTCGAAAGCGTTTATGCGGGCGCTGTCCGATAACGGCATTTCCCTACTGGGCGTACCGGAAGAATTTGGCGGCATTCCGGCGGATTATGTCACCCAAATGCTGGCACTGATGGAAATGTCTAAAAATGGCGCACCGGCGTTCCTGATCACTAACGGTCAGTGCATCCACAGCATGCGTCGTTTTGGTTCTGCCGAGCAACTACGCAAAACCGCTGAGAGTACACTGGCGACCGGCGATCCGGCCTATTCTCTGGCTCTGACCGAACCGGGTGCAGGTTCGGACAACAGCAGCGCGACCACCAGCTACACGCGTAAAAACGGCAAGGTGTATCTCAACGGGCAAAAAACCTTTATCACTGGTGGCAAAGAGTACCCTTATATGCTGGTGCTGGCACGCGATCCCGAACCGCAAGACCCGAAAAAAGCCTTTACCCTGTGGTGGGTGGAATCCAATAAATCCGGCATTAAAATCAACCCATTGCACAAAATCGGCTGGCATATGCTGACCACCTGCGAAGTTTATCTCGATAACGTCGAAGTCGAAGAGAGCGACATGGTAGGTGAAGAAGGCATGGGCTTCCTGAACGTGATGTACAATTTCGAAATGGAACGCCTGATCAATGCCGCGCGCAGTACCGGTTTTGCTGAATGTGCCTTTGAAGATGCCGCACGTTATGCCAACCAGCGTATTGCTTTTGGCAAACCGATTGGTCATAACCAGATGATCCAGGAGAAGCTGGCGCTGATGGCCATCAAAATCGAGAACATGCGTAATATGGTGCTGAAATGTGCCTGGCAGGCGGATCAGGAACTGTCATTACGCACCAGTGCTGCATTGTGCAAACTTTATTGCGCACGAACCGCATTGAAAGTGATCGATGACGCCATTCAAATCATGGGCAGGCTGGGCTATACGGATGACGCACGTGTATCCCGTTTCTGGAGTGACGTGCGCTGCGAAAGGATTGGCGGCGGTACTGATGAAATCATGATTTATATTGCCGGACGGCAGATTCTGAAAGATTACCAAAGTTAATAACTGACGGGTTGAGACTCTCGTTCACACGGGAGTCTCAACCCGATATTCGCATCACAGCAGCAATTCTGAGCTCTCACCAAACTCCGTTATATACTCCAATCCATTCAGACTATTTTTAAACTGCTTACGGTATTCGCTCGGTGAGCAGCCAACATGGCGCATGAATAATTTGGCAAAATGATCAACATTGTCATACCACACGCGGGTGGCAATCTCGTTCAAACTGCACTCAGTGTTGGTCAGCGAAAATTTTGCTTCGGTGATCCGACGTTTAATCACATAGTTGATAGGAGAGATATGGTATTCCTTGGTAAATTCATGGCAAATGTAGCTGACGCTGACACGGAACTTTTTAGCGAGCTGATCCAAGGTTATCTTTTCCCGATAATTGTTATTGAGATAAACCAAAATATCTTTCACCAACACTTCCTTGAGAATATAACCGGATTCAGAACGGTAGGCGTTTTTAAAATTTTCATAAAACAACGCCGTCAAAGTATAACCAAAAGCATTGTAGATCGTTGATGATAAAAGGTTTTTTCTGTGGTAACATCACTCCTAGTTCGTGAAATATACTTTTTATTACCTCTTTTCCTTTCACTACTGAAACCACCGGGCAGGAATTGGCCTGCATGATCTGGTTCTCATCCCTGTCGCGGAATTTAAATCCGTAAACGGCACAGGTATAGGTGGTTGCCGGGGACGCATTATCGGAGGCGACGGCATGCAATCGGCCACGCTCGACCACCACATTATCGCCAGTCTGTGCAACATAATTGGACGAATCGATGATAAGCCGGGCTACGCCACTTTTCACGTAGATCAGCTCCGTTTCTGCATCATGCACATGGTGGCCAGACTCCCAGTTTGGGTCATCGCTGATCACAAAACGGGACAATTTGGGCGTCATTCCCTTTTCAAACAAGGTATCGGTATTATTGTCAAACCAGCGCTGATACATGACAACCTCCACGGAGAACAGTAAGGTGTGAGCCAATTATTTAGGGGTAAAGTAGCGCAACGACCTGTACTGTATATCACGTTTTTAACCGCGCAAAACAAGATTGTTTGCATATCATGCAAGATTACATCACTCGATTGTTTAGCCTGAAAAGCGCACTTTTTTAACGCATTACACTGTGTGTTTTTTCTGATTTAAAATACGCATTGCCTACATACACAAAACATCACATTCACAATCCACTGATATTTTCTTAATTCAATGAGCGTATTAATAATTCCAATTAAAAAAAGCCTCGCATTTATGATGCACGTCACAACTTATTTTCACTCAGTGTTTTCAGTGTGAATTCGCGGTAGCCGATTTCAACGTAATGTTTAAAGGCAATGTCGCATAAGCAATAGGTCATGAAATACATTTATCTGCCGTTGCGCACAATTTTTTTGCAAGATTGTTGGTAACTAAAACATATTATCATGTCGTTTTTCACCCCTATCCCCCGCACACTACTCCCATAAAATTTTTATATCTCTCTGAGGCACATCGATATTATTTTTCGATGCCCCGCCTGCGAACTACCAATAGGAGACGCCATGAAAATAATAACCTGCTTCAAGCTGGTGCCCGAAGAGCAAGACATTGTGGTTACCGCCAAACGCACGCTCAATTTCGACCGCGCCGATGCAAAAATCAGCAAGTTTGATTTGAACACCATCGAGGCCGCCACACAGTTGGCCGGCGCTGAGCGTTGGCGGCAGCCTGCTGGACAACACCAAAGTACGCAAAGATGTGCTGTCGCGCGGCCCCAATGAACTGTTCCTTGTACAGGATGCACAGTTAGACAACGCGCTACCCAAAGATACTGCACAAGTGCTAGCGGCTGCGGCCCGTAAGATTGGCTTCGATCTGCTGCTGTTCGGCGAAGGATCCGGCGATCTCTATGCGCAGCAGGCTGGGCTGCTGGTCGGTGAAATGTTGCAACTGCCTACCGTCAATGCCGTAAGCCAGGTAGAGCTGCTGGATAACCGGGTGCGCGTGGAGCGCACGCTGGAAGAAGAAGTGGAAATTCTTGAGCTGCCGCTGCCCGCTGTGCTCTGCGTGACATCAGATATTAATGCGCCAAAAATTCCGTCGATGAAGGCTATTCTGGGTGCGGGGAAAAAACCAGTGACCCAATGGAAAGCCGACGATATCAGTTGGCAGCGCACTGCCCCCCACACCGAGCTGAAGCAGATCCACGTACCACCGCAGGCGGAGCGTAAACACATCATTCTGGAAAGCGATTCGCCGGAAGCGATCGCCGAACTGGCCGAACACCTGAAAAAAGCGCTGAATTAACCCGGAGAATATCATCATGAGTCAATTAACCAATGTATGGGTGTTCAGCGATAACGTTGAGCGCTACAGTGAATTAATGACGGGCGCACGCCAGTGGGGACAGCAGGTTCACGCAGTTGTGCAAGATGACACGCAGGTTTCTGCCGTTAAACCACTCGGCGCTCAGGGGCTCTACGTGCTGGGCAAAACGGCGCAGCAGCGTATCGAAAACTATGCCGAAACGCTGGCATCTCTGATCGAAAAACCGGCAACGACGGATTATCCCGCCACGCTGATTCTGTTGGCAGCCACCAAGCGCGGTAAGGCCCTGGCAGCCCGCTTGAGCGTGCTGCTCGATGCCGCCGTCGTCAACGACGTCACCACTCTGACGGTAGAACAGCATGCGTTGTTTGCCGAACATCGCATGTACGGTGGACTGGCGTTTGGCAAAGAGAAGATCAATACCCCGATTGCCATTGTTACGCTGGCACCGGGTGCCGTCGAATCCGAGACAGCCACGGTACCGTCTGACTGCCCGGTTTATCAGGCTAACTATGTTGCACCGCGTCAGGAAATCCTGTGTGTTGAACGCCGCGCTAAATCGTTGAGTAGTGTCGACTTGAGCAAGGCCAAACGCGTTGTTGGCGTGGGCCGTGGATTGGTGTCGCAGGAAGATTTACGCATGGTTCAAGACCTGGCAACGGTATTGGGCGCGGAAGTCGGCTGCTCACGCCCGATTGCGGAAGGGGAACATTGGATGGAGCGCGAGCGCTATATCGGTGTCTCTGGTGTGCTGCTGAAATCCGATCTTTACCTGACATTAGGGATCTCCGGCCAAATCCAGCACATGGTGGGCGGTAACGGGGCAAAAACCATCGTCGCCATTAACAAAGACAAGAATGCGCCGATCTTCAAATACGCCGACTACGGTTTAGTCGGCGATATCTACAAAGTGGTCCCGGCGTTGGTTGAGCAGTTGACCCGGTAATCCTTCATTTGTTGGTCTTTTCGTTAACAGCACGTATCCCGCCACGCCACTGTGGCGGGATAGGGAGCAGGAACCATGTCGGAAGAAAAATTTGATGCCATCGTCGTCGGTGCCGGGGTTGCGGGCTGCGTCGCCGGTTATGTCATGGCACAAGCCGGGCTTGATGTATTAGTCATCGAACGCGGTAACAGCGCGGGCAGTAAAAATATGACCGGTGGACGCCTTTACGCCCACAGTCTGGAAAGCATCATGCCTGGGTTTGCGCAACAGGCCCCGGTTGAACGCAAAGTCACGCGAGAAAAAATTTCCTTTCTCACTGACGAAAGTGCTGTCACGATGGATTACCACAGCGAACAACTGGATATCCCGGCCAAAGCCTCTTATACCGTGTTGCGCAACCGATTCGATCCCTGGCTGATGGAGAAAGCCGAAGAAGCTGGCGTGCAGTTTATTCCCGGCGTACGCGTCGATGCCTTGTTGCGCGAAGGCAACAGAGTCACCGGCGTGCAGGCAGGAGAAGATGCGCTGGAGGCGAACGTGGTGATCCTGGCTGACGGAGTGAACTCGCTGCTGGGCCGCTCCGTTGGCATGGTCCCCCCCGTCGCCTCATCACTATGCGGTCGGCATGAAGGAGCTGATTGCCCTACCCCGAAGACAGGTTCAACCTGGCGCCGGGAGAAGGTGCAGCCTGGTTGTTTGCCGGTTCGCCTTCCAACGGATTGATGGGCGCAGGTTTTCTCTACACCAATAAAGACTCAATCTCGCTTGGGTTAGTCTGCGGTTTAGGTGATATCGCCCACGCCAGCAAAAGTGTGCCGCAAATGCTGGAAGATTTTAAACAACACCCGACGATCCGCCCATTGATTCAGGGAGGAGAGTTACTGGAATACTCGGCACACATGGTGCCGGAAGGCGGGCTTGAAATGGTGCCCAGCCTGGTGGATGACGGCGTGATTATTGTCGGCGATGCGGCTGGCCTGTGCCTCAATCTGGGCTACACCGTGCGCGGTATGGATCTGGCCATCGCCTCTGCACAGGCAGCAGCCAACACCGCGATTGCCGCAAAGCAGCGCCAGGATTTCTCATCCAGCAGCCTGATGGAATACAAACGCACCCTGGAACAGAGCTTCGTGCTGCGTGATATGCACCATTATCGCAAAGTGCCCGCCATGATGGAAAACCCACGCATGTTCACCCAGTACCCACGCATGGTGGCCGATATCATGAGTGATCTGTTCATTATTGATGGCGGCCCGAACGTGCCGGTGCGAGCAAAAATCATGAAGTGCGCCAAACAGGTCGGTCTGATAAACCTGTTGAAAGATGGCATCAAATGTGGGGGAGTGATCATTTCTGCATAGCCTGAAATAGCACGACGCCTTGAATGGCGCGGCTTT
>NZ_PEHF01000013.1 GCF_015762685.1 Candidatus Symbiopectobacterium sp. 'North America'
TCAGATCGCGCAAGTCGGACTGAGTTCCCTTCAAGTGATCTACTATTACGCAAAGTTATTTAGGTGTTTGCAAATTACCCGTTATAAATGCATGCACCAAGACGCCGGCATAAAAATCTGTTTGACTATAAGTTTGAAAACGTTTTTTTCTAAAATGAATAGGGTTTTTAACCACTTATCACTTAACCATATGTAAAATTAGTTTCGCGCTTGTTGACATTATCTAGTTATCAAATCAAAATATGGGGTTTTGTATAGCTTTTCGCTACTATAAATACAATGTTGTTCGGAAAAACGATTATTTAACCGTTCGATTTTTTCTAATCGATCGTTATTTTTCTATCAAAAATAACAAAGATGAATCAATTCATTTTGTATTATTTTTAATTAAATCAATAGGTTGTTGTGGTGGTTGTTTTTATGTTTTTTTGTATGTGAAATAAGACCGGTCGTGCCAGTTTTCAAGGGGTATCAGATTATTCTGAGAGAAGGGGGCTGCTGGTTTTGTGATTTTAGGTACTTTCATGATAGAATGTTACTCCTCTCCCGACAATAATTGCTGTGCAACGAGAGGGGCGGACAATGTATCAGGTTAAATCAACATTCTTACTGGCGAACAACCAGGTTAAAATAAATCCTGTAATATAAGAGACGATGAGGCCAGCAATATAAACGGCCATTCCGACAAAAATACCCTGTGCCGATGTCATCAACGGAATGGAGACCAAACCGGAGGGGCCGAATACCGTATTCAGGCCGATCGGCAATCCCATCCAGGCTATCGTACCAATAAAGAAACCGCCCATGGCACCACCGCAACAGGTGGTCACAAAAGGTTTCAGGCGTGGCAGCGTGACGCCATAAATCAGTGGTTCACCAATGCCCAACAGGCCGGGGAAAATGGCCCCTTTGATTTGGGTGCGTAACAGTGAACCTTTCGGGGAACGAACAAAAAGGGCCAGTGCTGCCCCGACTTGCCCGGCACCCGCCATGGCGAGAATGGGAAACAGGGAGTTGAAGCCTTGTGCATCCATCAACGCGAAATAGACCGGCACAAAACCCTGGTGGATACCGAACACCACCGCAATCAGAAATAAGCCAGCCAAAATGGCGCTGCCAAAAGGGTTACCGTTTAAGTGCAGGAACAGCCATGACATGCCTTTAAACAGTTCACCACCGATAGGCATGATGACGACAAAGGTCACCGCGCCGGTAATCAACAACGTCAGGGTCGCGGTGTGTCAGGCATGATGCGGCGCACCTGCTTTTCGATCCAGGCACCCAACATACAAGCCAGTAAGACGCCAATAATATTACCGCGCGGATCGATTGCCAGGCCAAAAAAATGCGTCATCCCTGCGTAATAGCCGGTAGTACCTTCCGGCACGTAGCGCAAGATAAACAGGGAAGCAATGATTGCGCCATTAACTCCCGTTCCGCCAAATGCCTTCTGGGTATTAAAACCAATCAGGATGCTAAGAAAAGTAAACAATCCAATGCTAAACACTTTCATGTAAGCAATCAGGCTTTTTAGTCAGGCGACCTGTGCGGCACTTTCTACTACCAGCGTTTGCTGTAATAACGTGGCGATCCCCAGTAATAAGCCCGCAGCAATAAAGCCCGGAATAAGCGGCGTGAAAATCGTGGCAAATTTGGTCAGGAAGTTATGTACTGCACTTTTCTGCTTGGCTTTTATTTGCTGCTTATTTTGACTGGCGAGCTGACGTAAATCGGGAGGTGCTTCACCCATGGATGCCGATGGGGAAGGGGTAATCCGCAGTCCGTTCATCATCTCGCTGGCGGTTTGCGCTTTTCCGGGACCAAGAATGACCTGTAACTGGTCGTTGCCATTTATTACCCCCAGAACGCCAGGTATTTTTTTCAGTACGTCCAGCGCGATTAATTAACGATCCTTTAACGTAAGGCGCAGCCGGGTCATGCAGTTACCGCAGAGAGTTACATTCTCTCTTCCGCCGATGAGATATAAAATCTCTTCGACCATCGAAACGGTTATTTTTGCCATGATTATCGTTATATCTCCTGCAATGTTTTACGGATAAAAGCATTGTTTTTAAGGTGAGCCATATCAGCATTTACACGGACATGTCCCCAGGATCATCACTACTTTTGTTTTGGCGTGGCGATTAACGCCTATTCCCCCTTGATATCTGCATACTAATGCTTTCGATAACCATGTTAACCATCTTCACGCACAAATGATAATGCAACGTTAGGTGCGAGGATGCAGCAAACGTCGCGTTAAAATAGCGTGTTCTATACTTGGAGGTGAGTCACGTTCTGGTTTTCCATCACCACGCTCACTTGTGGATAAGACTATGACAATGATAACGACAACGTCCCCCGAACATCATGCGTTACACAGCACAGAGATAGAGCAAAAAGTCCTTAAATGTTCAATTTTATGCACATTTTTTATTGCAAGTGCGGGGATTGTCGTTGGTCTGGTTTGCGGATCAATATCGATTATTTTCGATGGTATGTTTTCCATTCTGGATGCCGGAATGTGCTCGCTCTCTTTATTAGTCTCTCGCCTGCTGGGGCAACCCCATAGCCGTCGCTTCCAGTTCGGGTTCTGGCATGTTGAGCCGATGGTATTGGCATTTAATGGTTGTCTGTTGGTTATTTTGTGTTTGTATGCCTTTGTTAACTCCATTAAAGGGATCATTGACGGCGGGCGCGAATTAAAACTTGGCTGGGCTATCGCCTATGCGATTACTATCAGTATCTTTTGTTTTGCGCTCTACTTCACACAGCGTAGGCTCAACAAGAAAATCAAATCAGAACTGATTGCGCTGGATCCGAAAAGCTGGCTAATGTCGGCCTGTATCAGTAGCGCCTTGTTATTTGCTTTTATACTTTCCTGGCTGATGGAAGGCACTCGCTACGAATACCTCAATGTTTATACCGATCCTTTTGCACTGGCAATTTTAACATTACTATTAATCCCCGTTCCGGTGAAAACGGTCCTTTCCGCTGTTCGGGAAATTCTACAAATGACGCCGGACAGCCTCGACTGCAAAATCGAATCTATCATGGCACAGTTGACGCTGGAATATAGTTTTCTGGATTATTCCAACTATGCGACGCGTATCGGACGTGGCTTATTTATTGAAATCCACATTGTTATTCCCGAGAGTATGGCAAATAGCGGTGTGAAAAAATTTGATAAAATTCGCGATGAGATTGCTCTATCCATCGGTGAAGAGGGTCCCCATCGTTGGTTGACCATCTCCTTTACGCAAAATCCTAAATGGCTGTAGTCTGGTTGAGCGGTAAATGGTCGGCGATCATTGCCGCCAGTAAAAATTTTGCGTGGTGGTGATGTTCTGCTGGACAGCGCCTTGCCCTGGAATAAAGTGCAGACCTGCTTCTCTGTTGGGCTGTTTATCCACTTTGCGGGCGTGTATGGCGCGTATAACGTCACGAGAAGGGGCTTTTATCGCTACGGCAGGAAAGGACACTACGGTTGTTACATCGGCTGGTTTTGTCTCGGGTTTCCCAACGGCATTAACAGGGAGCGAAAGCGCGGCTAAAATCCCTGCAATCAATGATAAAAATGAGAGATTTTTCATAACTGCACCTCAAAGTGGACACCGCTATCCATGTTATCGGCATGTTTATGGAAAACTGTATCTGCCTATGAGAAGGCGTGCTGTGGTTCTATTTTATGTGTTCATGTTTATTCATGTACTATTCCAATTATATACCTGTATGATTTTAACGTTACCTGTACGCTAGCCGGATGTAGGGTTAGGCACGTGTGAAAGCATCAGTAGGATGCTAGATGATTTGATGGCATTTTTATTGTGGAGAAGGATAACTAGATGTTTAAAGCAGGGTTTCTAACGGGCGCTGTTTTGCTGTTTTGCCAATTTCCCGTTCAGGCGTCAACCGACTGGCAAGTCGGTGATTTTGTCCGCCAAACTCACCGTTGGGATGAAAAATCAAATCGCTTTTTGCCGGGCGCGGCTGAAGGTGATGGTTGCTGGCAGATTACCGCCATCACGCCAGAAAGCATCTCCATCAAACTGATAAGTGATGTCTTTAAGCCCTGGTGGGCGGATAAACCCATCGCGCTTGGTGAAGCGGATGATTGGTTTGATAGCGGTGTTTATAAAGAGGCAAATCCTACTATGCCACCGTTGTCTGAAATTAAAGCAACGTTTTCTGCTGTTGCCTCTTGTCGCTAATGAGGCTTCTGGGGATTCAGTGTGGTCGGCGATCGAGACTAAATCCTCCAGAAATAAATAAAGGCTTAATCCAGATGTAGCTCTCCGTATGTCTGCTCTTTGCACTACGCGGGAAATAATCTCGTACTCTGCTCTTGGGGTTTACCCGGCAATCACCCATCGTTCTTCGCCATACCAGAGTTGTGAATGTGCTAAATCCACGAATTTACTCTCATCTTCAATAAGCTCCTGAAGCGCGCGTAAGCCTTTCTCTGTTTTTCGGGCTGCAAGATGCGATTCCATATCGTCCCACCATAGCTCGGCACAGCCATCAAAATCGACAGTGTCTGCATTCCTCGTGCGCTGAAGTGCGTGCTGCGCCGCCGTATCCACGAAAGGGAGTGTTTGAATGTATCGGCGAATGCCGAGAAGCGCCGCATGTTTGCTAACCAGTGAGGCATGATTATTTCGCAAGTAATGATCAAATTCTTCCCGCGTTAAGCGAGGGTGTCTCTTTACACACATGATGAGTTTTAGCATGTTACGACTCCTTTTATTCTAGAGCGCCAAATCTTACACTCTGACAGTAATGTCAGAGTCAAGGGGACGTGATGCAAATTGGAAAACTGGCGGAATTGACTGGCGTGAGCATCCGCATGTTGCGCTACTATGAGAATGCAGGTCTGCTGCATCCAACGCGCACGGAAACATGCTACCGTCATTTCACCGCGCAAGATGCTGACGTGGTGAGACGTATCGTGATGCTGAATCGGTCGGGGTTCACGCTGCCGGTGATTTCCAGCGTGCTGGAGTCACTCCCTGTGACACGTTGAAACTGAAAATACGGGAACAGCTAGCGCTGATCGACCCTCAGGTTGACGCTTTAGGGGAGAGCCGGGAATAGTTGAGGGGGTTGCTTGCTGTACCCCATCAATAACGGCATCTTTTACCGACACCTACAAAATCACGTGCCGGGATTGGTCTCCTGAATATAACTCGTTGGCGATATATAGTGTTTTGTGTTTTTTATGTAGATACCTCAATTCATCAGTTCCTGTTATCATCAGCGAAGGAGCCATTCAGTGCGATAAATCTGGCGGCTTCTTCCATCCCTTTGCGGTTATGTTCTTTCCACTGTTCAGCTATTATGCTGCGGGCTTCTTTGCCAATCACATCATTCTCCAACCCTGGTATATCACTCGGAGCCTGATAATTGTCTTTGTCCAGGGTAATGCTGACGTGGTATTTCACGATAGTACTTCATGCATGCTCTGAGTTCATACTCTACGTGGCTGTAGTGAAGGGCAGACGCCGGATGCCAGCAACTTGCGCGCTGCTGCCAATGAAACCAACGGGTAAGAGCCAAGGGCGAGGCGATTCTCTTTACGGTCGAAGGTGTAGCGGAAATACCACCGCTTAGCACCATGAGTAGATATCGTTAGATAAAGCCCTAACGCATCGGTGAGCTTGTATGATTTTTCTAGGTTTTTGGCTGAGCGGATCTTGCTATCCGTTAACATGGGCGGGTCACTCCGTTCATCGAACTGAATGACCCGTAATTTGACCCACTTTTTTCCGGATACCTAGGGATAAGTAAGAATGCATCGAGAAAGATTTTTACGCCACTCTGCTTACATTGCAAATATATAGGGATTTATAGGAACGTATAGGGAGGCATAAAAAAGGAGAAGTGGTGCCCGGACTCGGAATCGAACCAAGGACACGGGGATTTTCAATCCCCTGCTCTACCGACTGAGCTATCCAGGCAACGGGGCGCATTAAACCTTATTGGGTCAGTGCCGTCAATGAGTTTATATCACATTCCCGTACGAATGCTGTGAATTCGAGCAGTGACGTGCGTTTTTGCAGCAAAAATGGTTTTTCTGGGTTTGATCACCAGCGAGGCAAACGTTTTCTTATTCGGCGCAATCGGTGTTGGGCGTATTGTGTTTGCAAAAAAACCGTGCCACTATGACGCCGTTTTTTACTCCCCATTCACGAGCGGTTAAAGAGGACGTCACTATGTCAGATTCATTGCGCAAGGTGCAGGCTGTACGCGCTGGGCTGTCGATGATGCCTGCCTGTGGGTTCGGTTTCCGTTTGTCTGCATTCTCTCGATTATCCTCCTTCATCATGCGGTGAGGCGTTCAGATGCTCACTGTTAGGCATGAGTAAGAACAGCGCATCGCTCTGATTTTAATGATGTCTATCGGGCGGGGCTGGATCCAGTTTCTCCTTGCGTTTTAAGCCGTATAGGCAAAAAGCGGTATTTGTCAGTCGCACCGTCTGGTCTTGTCATAAGATTAATGTATATCTGTTTTAGTCTGCGGATATGCCATCTAGGGCTGACAGTGATGACGCTTTACACGGTGCCTTTGCGCCACTACTCATCCTTAAGCGTTTGGGTTTGGTTACATGAAACAGTTAAAAATTGCAGCGAACGCGACGGTTGCGGGCCGTCTTCATACCCAGCGAGAAATTGTCTCCCTGAGTCAAACCGACTTTACTGATGTGGCCGCGGTTGTCGTTTTGCTTGAAGAGGCGCGATGTGGGGTGTTGTAGCTGTTGCAGCATACCGGTTTTGGCATTCCTGCATTCGTGGTGAACGAGCCTTGGTATTCAGCAGAGGAAGTGTTGCCATCAGGCAGCAGTTGGCTGCGCGTTGACGGTGCGGGTGAGCACGCCCCGTTGCTGGAGAAAGCCGCGGCGGATTATCAGGCCGGGCTATTGCCGCCGTTTTTCGATACGCTGTCTAAATATGTCGGCATGCGTAATTCCACCTTCGCCTGTCCGGGTCATCAGGGCGGCCAATTTTTTCGCAAGCATCCCACCGGGCGTCAATTCTTTGAGTTCTATGGCGAAACACTCTTCCGTTCCGATATCTGCAATGCGGATGTGAAACTGGGCGATCTGCTGATTCATGAAGGAGCGGCGAAAAAAGCGCAGAAGTTTGCGGCCAAAGTGTTTAATGCCGACAAAACCTACTTCGTACTCAACGGCACCTCGTCAGCCAATAAGGTAGTGACCAACGCGTTGCTGACGCTGGGCGATCTGGTACTGTTCGATCGCAATAACCATAAATCCAACCACCACGGCGCGCTGATTCAAGCGGGCCCGACGCCCATTTACCTCGAGACGGCACGAAATCTGTTTGGCTTTATTGGCGGGGTGGATGCGCATTGCTTTGATGAGGCTTATCTGCGTGGCTTGATTCGGGAAGAGGCTCCGCATTGCGCGGATGCACCGCGTCCGTTCCGTCTGGCGGTGATCCTGCTCGGCACTTACGATGGCACCATTTACAACGCGCGTCAGGTGGTGGATAGCATCGACCACCTGTGTGATTACATCCTGTTTGACTCTGCCTGGGTGGGCTACGAGCAGTTTATCCCGATGATGGAACAGTGCTCGCCGTTGTTGCTGGAACTGAATGAGAACGATCCGGGCATCTTTGTTACCCAATCGGTTCACAAGCAGCAGGCGGGCTTTTCGCAAACCTCGCAGATCCACAAAAAAGACACGCGCATTAAAGGGCAGAAGCGGTTTTGCAACCATAAGCGCTTCAACCACGCCTTTATGCTCCACGCCTCGACCAGCCCGTTTTATCCGCTGTTTGCCGCGCTCGATGTTAATGCAAAAATGCACGAAAGCAGCAGTGGTCGTCGCCTGTGGCTTGAGTGCGTCAAGCAGGGTATCGATACCCGTAAGCAACTGCTGGTCCGTTGTTCGTTGATCAAACCTTTTTTTCCGGATCTGATCGACGGCGTGCCGTGGCAGAATCACGTCACGGACGACATTGCGCAGGATGTGCGCTTCTTCAATTTCGAGCCGGGAGCAGCGTGGCATGCGTTTGAGGGATATGCGCAAGGTCAGTATGTTATCGATCCGTGCAAACTGTTGCTGACCACGGCCGGTATTGATGCCAGCAGCGGTGAATATACCGATTTCGGTATTCCGGCCACCATTTTGGCCAACTATCTGCGTGAACATGGCATCATCCCAGAGAAAAGCGATCTTAACTCGATCCTGTTTCTGCTGACGCCAGCAGAAGATAGCGCCAAGCTGTCGCATCTGGTGGAGGCATTGGTCCGCTTTGAAGCGCTGATTGCGCGCGATGCGCCGTTAAGTGAAGTGTTACCGAATCTCTACCACAAGTATGAACAGCGCTACTCTGGCTATACGCTGCGTCAATTGTGTCAGGAAATGCATGATTTCTATGTCAGTCACAATGTGCAGTATTTGCAGAAAACCATGTTCCGCAAAGCGACGTTGCCGCGTGCCGTGATGCTGCCGCAAGAGGCAAACAATGCCTTTGTGCGCGTAGACGTGGATTTGATCCCACTGGCAGAGGCTGAAGGTCGTGTCGCGGCAGAAGGTGCGCTTCCTTATCCGCCGGGCGTGCTGTGTGTGGTGCCGGGAGAAATTTGGGGCGGTGCTGCGTTACTTCCTGGCGCTAGAAGAAGGCATTAACCGGATGCCGGGCTTCTCACCGGAGTTGCAAGGCGTTTACAGCGTTGAGCAGGACGATGGCAGCAAGCGCCTGTGTGCGCATGTGATTCAGGAATAATCGCTATTAATGGTACTAGCGGCGCGAGGGCGTAAACCCTCGCGCCGTTTTTTTATTCGGTGGCAGACGCGGTTGTTGCAGCGATTTCGCCATTAGCCGCAGCGCGATGCTTTTTCAGCCCATACCACCCTACAATCAGCAGGATAGCCAGCACCGGAGTGGAGGCAATGCTCCAGGTGCCGTTCGGGTAGTCAAACGCCATCAGCACCACCACTCCCAGCAAGAACAGCAGTGTCAGCCAGGAGGTAAACGGTGCACCGGGCATCTTGAATGAAACGGGCTCCGCTTTACCCTGTTTGATAGCCTGGCGCAGCTTCATCTGGCACAAAATAATGAATGCCCAGGAACAGATGATGCCGATAGAGGCCATGTTCAGCACAATCTCAAACACCTGCGACGGCACAATATAGTTAAGGAATACCCCGATGATATGGATCGCCACTGTCACCATGATGCCGGTATAGGGAACAGACTGCGCACTCATTTTCGACAGGAAGTGCGGCGCTGAGCCACCCTGAGACAGTGAGCGCAGAATGCGTCCGGTCGAGTAGAGGCCAGAGTTCAGGCTGGATAGCGCTGCCGTAAGCACCACCACGTTCATCACATCACCCATGTAGGGTACGCCCAGCTTGCTAAAAAAGGTGACAAACGGGCTTTGCCCGGCCTGATAGGCGTTCCACGGCAGCAGACACACCAGCAGCACGATGGAGCCAACGTAAAACAAGGCGATACGCCAGATAACGCTGTTAACAGCTTTGGGCAGAATGCGCCGGGCGTCTTTGGCTTCGCCGGCGGCCGTGCCGATGATTTCGATGCCGGCGAAGGCAAAGATCACGCCCTGAACCAGCACTAATGCGGGCAATAATCCGTGGGGGAACAGGCCGCCGTTATCACTGATGAGATTAAAACCGGTTGGATTGCCCGCAACAGGGTGACCGCTTGCCAGAAACACCGTACCAACAATCAGGAACAGCGAAATGGCGGCTACCTTGATCAAGGCAAACCAGAATTCCATCTCAGCGAACCATTTCACGCCAATCAGGTTCATGGTGGTAACGATGGATAGCGCGCCTAAAGCCAACACCCACTGCGGCACATCGGTAAAGGTTCCCCAGTAGTGCATATAGAGCGCAACCGACGTGATATCCACAATGCCGGTCATCGCCCAGTTAAGGAAATACATCCAGCCTGCGAGGTAGGAGCCTTTTTCGCCGAGGAATTCTCGTGCATAAGAGACAAAACTGCCGCTGGAAGGGCGATGAACAATCAACTCACCGAGTGCACGCAAGATAAAGAAAGAGAAGATACCGCAGGTCAAGTACACCAGCGCCAGTGAAGGGCCTGCTAGTTGCAGGCGTGCTCCTGCGCCTAAAAACAGACCGGTACCGATAGAGCCGCCAATGGCGATCATCTGCACGTGGCGTTTGCTAATGCTTTTTCGATAACCCTTTTCGTGGGAATCGAGCCAGTTTTTTTTGCTGGTCTGATGCGTCACATCTGTTGTGTTGTTGTGTGTCATGCTCTGTTTGTGTTCCTGCTGGTCTTTCATGCCTGATGGCGTTTGGTCTGACATTGCGGTCATGCAGGTGCGCGGTTTGCGTCTCCCCGCACCGCAGTCATAACCCTTTGTTATGTTTGTTTCGGGCAGCGATGCTACCCTTTCTCGTCTGTGCTGGCAAAAAAACGTCAGCAGCGGACAAACGCGTGAAAGCATGGCATGCGGAAAAGACGTGTGGGAACCGGACGAAAGGCTGAAAGGCGTTATCTGAAAAAAATCCCCTTCTGGCGAATGGTTACGCCAAAAGAGGACATTGATTAACGGCTGTGGTTTTAATCGCGACTGTTTTAACAGCGATAGGTTTAACGGCGATAGTTTTTCTGCGTCGAGTTGACCTTGTAGAGATAGCGCCGCGATTCGGCCGACGGGTGCTTGGTGGTCAATGTATCGTAGACTTCGCCCGGCGACATCTGGTTGATCAGGCTAACGGCCCTGTCCTTGTCGCTGGAGAATACGCGCAGCACGCTGCCCGCACCACCGTTATACGCCGTAATAACGGCATAGCGACGTGAGGTCGGGTTCTCGATACCACCCAGATAGGTGTTTTTCAGAATCGCCAGATAAGCCACGCCGGTATCGATGTTACTCTCAGGATCGAACAGGTAGCTGCGGCTCGGTTGCCCCCATTTCTCTTTGCTCTTGAACACATCACGTCCGGCGCTGTGCTGCACTACCTGCATCAGTCCTAATGCGTCAGAACGGCTGACCGCGTAAGGGTTGAAGCTGGATTCGGTTTGCATGATCGCCAGAATCAGCGATTCTTCAATGCCATAGCGCTCGGAAGCCTGACGAATCAGCGGCAGATATTTATGCGCACGTTTATCCAGATGGTTTGGCACCAGTTGGAAAGTGACGGACCAGATTACATTCGGTCCGGAGGTCCGTTTCTGCAAGCGGTTTTGCAGCAGATAATCGGCAAAGCTGGCGGCGCGCCCTTCCCAGCGAATGGGTTGTCCGGTGTTGTCTAACACCTGGCCGTATAGCATTGGTTCACGGCTGATTTGAATGTCATTCGCGTCAGAGTAGAGGTCCGTATTGCTGGCGTCATCGCCCATCAACAGTGTGGTGATGATGGCCTGGCGTAAACTCGGGACATAATTGGTCGCTGAAATGGTCTCGATAGTAATCGTACCAGCATCAAAGTTGATGTGACTACGGGTTTGATATTGATTGGTATACTTGACGTAATCTTTCGGGCCAGCAATCAGCACTTTGTTCAGGCCCCAGATATTCTCGATGTTGTGGGCGAACTGCCCCATCAGAATGTCAAAGGCGTTGGTATCCTTGATGAATTCTTCATTATTGAGATCGCAGCGCTTGCCGGAACAGGAGATCAGCAAGGGGGCAACGAGCAACAACGCTAGCAATTTCTTCATAGATGATTCGTTATAAGTATCTTGTTATTAACGGTTCATTAGCAACGCGGTGTCAGCATAAAGAGACAAAAGGGCCACAAGGCCCTGATATCATGCGCTGGGAGGGGTATAGCCTTCGATGTGGACCTCTTTACCCTCGAACAGGAACTTAATCATCTCTTGTTCCAGCAATTTGCGGTGCTCCACGTTCATCATGTTGAGCTTTTTCTCGTTGATCAGCATGGTTTGCTTGGTTTGCCATTGCGCCCACGCCTCTTTCGAAATTTCCTGATAGATGCGTTTGCCCAATTCTCCCGGATAAAGCTGAAAATCCTGCCCTTCGGCTTCACGTTGTAAAAAAGTACAAAAAATGGTTCTGCTCATGCTGATTCCTCTTGGATAACGCGTGCTGGTCAGATCAAACTGCCGCCGGAGTGTAGCGTTAACATACGTAATAGTCGTTCCACCGCTGCAGCCAGCCCAACGGCGGGCGGTTGCGCCAAGTTATACCAGAGACCGGCCTTTTCCTCTATGCAAGCATGGTGCAAAGCGTGAGGAATGTCAGTGGGTAATGCGAGCCAGAGCGGAACAATATCCAGATGGAAATGGCTAAAGGTGTGGCGAAACGACACCAATTGCTGCACGTCTGTGATTTTTAGACCGCGTTGTTGCAGCCAAGGCTCCACATCATCATGGGTGTTGAATTGTGGAAAGCAAAACAATCCTCCCCATAACCCGGTCGCAGGCCGCTGTTGCAGCCATACGTCATTACCTCGTTGCAGTAATAGAAACCAGGCGCTTTTTTCCGGTAACGTCTGCTTCGGTTTTTTACCCGGATAGCTGGCCCAGCTGTGGTTGGCATAAGCGATGCAACCGTTGCTTAGTGGGCAAAGTTCGCATTTGGGGCGGCTGCGGGTGCAGACCATTGCACCTAAATCCATCATCGCCTGATTAAACTGGCTAACGCCCTGTGCGGGCGTAACCTGCTCGCTATGGGACCAGAGCTGGTGCTCAACCTCTTTTTTACCCGGCCAGCCGGCTACCGCGTAGCAGCGTGCCAGCACGCGTTTGACATTGCCATCAAGAATCGGGTGATGCTGACCGAGAGAAAGGGACAGCACTGCACCCGCGGTAGAACGCCCGACACCCGGTAACGCGCAAACGGCGTCCAATGTGGTAGGGAACTCTCCGCCGTGCTGCTCCACGATGGTTTGCGCAGCTTTGTGCAGGTTGCGCGCACGTGCGTAATAACCCAGCCCGGTCCACAGGTGCAGCACCTCATCCAAGGGGGCGGCGGCAAGAATGCGTACATCGGGAAAGCGTGCAATAAAACGTTGAAAATAGGGGATGACCGTGGTGACCTGCGTCTGTTGTAACATGATCTCGGAGAGCCATACGGTATAAGGCGTTTTCTCTTGTTGCCACGGCAGCGTCTTGCGGCCATAGCGCTCATACCATGCCAACACCTGCTGCGCGAACGGCTGCGCTTGCATCATAAAAGAGCCACTCTCTTGCCGGGTGAAAAGTCTGACAGCGATTCCAGCACAGAGTGAATGTGCTGTAAACCGGAACTTTCCGAGGTATCCCCCTTGCTAAACCGCGGTATCCTTGCATAATGCGCCTTTCTTTGGGCGAATTTGAACAGGCCATCGGCACACGTTTTCTATGATCAATAACGTCATTTCACCGGAATTTGATGAGGATGGGCGTCCGCTGCGCCGTATTCGCAGTTTTGTGCGCCGTCAGGGGCGTTTAACCAATGGACAGCAGCAGGCGCTGGATAACTACTGGCCCGTGATGGGGGTAGAGTATCAGGCACAGGCGCTCGATTTTACCGCGCTTTTCGGGCGCGAAGCGCCGACGGTATTGGAAATCGGGTTTGGCATGGGGGCGTCGCTGGTCACCATGGCAGAGCAACACCCTGAGCAAAATTTTTTAGGGATTGAGGTTCATCTTCCCGGCGTCGGTGCCTGCTTGGCAGCGGCGCAGGAAGCTACTCTGAGCAATCTGCGCGTAATGTGTCATGACGCGGTAGAAGTGCTGGAGCAGATGATTCCCGATGGGTCGCTGGCCATGGTACAGCTCTTTTTCCCTGATCCTTGGCATAAAGCACGCCATAATAAACGTCGTATTGTACAAAAAGCCTTTGCGGAGCGGGTGCTGCGCAAGCTGGCTAAGGGCGGCGTGTTTCATATGGCGACAGACTGGGAGCCTTATGCGGAACACATGCTTGAGGTCATGCGCGATGTGGCGGGATACCGTAATCTATCTGCCACACAGGACTATGTTCCTCGCCCATCGTCTCGCCCGTTAACCAAGTTCGAAGCGCGCGGCCAGCGGTTAGGCCACGGAGTGTGGGATCTTATGTTTGAGAGGATAGAATAATGGCACAACAACGCAGTCGTCGTTTGCGCAAAAAGTTACACATTGATGAGTTTCAGGAACTGGGCTTTTCGGTAAGCTGGCGTTTCGCTGAGGGCACGTCGGTAGAAACCATCGATGCCACTCTGGATAAGTTTGTTGACGATGTGATTGATCCGGCTGGCCTGGCATTTGAAGGCAGCGGTTATCTGCACTGGGAAGGGTTGATCTGCTTGCAAAAGACCGGCCATTGCACCGATGTGCACCGTGAGCAGGTCGTTGCCTGGCTGAAGGCCCAGCAGTTGCAAGAGGTTAAAGTTAGCGAACTGTTCGATATCTGGTGGGATCTGCCGGAAAATCTGCTCTCCTGATTCTGTTTTTATAGGAAGACGACATGTTGCGATCGGTAATGCTCTCTCTGCTGGCTTTGTTGTCCTGGCAGGCACAGGCGGCGTATCAATGTGAAGTGAATCCGCAGGATGACATCTTCATTACACCGCAACAGGTGCAGGTAGTTGGCACAAGTGGCAATCTGGTGATTTCGCCGCAGGGCGATGTCACCCGCAACCAGACGGCGTTAACGCTTACTGCGGCACAGCGTCAGCAGGCGAAAGAGTATCAAGCGGATTTGCGTCAGCAACTGCCGTGGATTGAGCAGGGTGCACAGGCGTATCTGGAAAAAGCGCGAGTGGCGCTGGATGGTGTCATTGCTAAGAAACTGGGAAGTGACAGCAATGTGCGTGCCCGGCTGACTACGTTGGATACCCAATTCAAGCAGCAGATGGCGCGCATTCTCGAGCCGCGCAGCGATGGCATTGCGTTTCATCGCCAGGCTGTCAAACAGGTGGAGCAGGATGGCCGCCAGTTGGTGCAGCAAGCCCTTGGCGGTGTGTTGCAAGACAGCCTGAACGAGATGGGGGTAAAGCAGCTTTCCAGCGGCGGCAATCCGTTGCAGGCGATGATGGGTAACCTTGGCAACCTGCAACAAGCGATTCAAACCGAGTGGAACAACCAGGAGCTTACGTTCCAGCGCTTTGGCAAGGATGTATGCCAGCGGGTCATTTCACTGGAAAACCAGCGTAAGCAGTTGCTTAAATCTCTGCCGTAATTGTATCTACAGCGCCACTCTGATGAAAACAGGTATTTCGTCAGAGTGGCTAATGAGATGGTCACCCCCACCCTGTAGCGGTACGCTGACAGGGTGTTTTTCTTTCAGGAGAG
>NZ_PEHF01000030.1 GCF_015762685.1 Candidatus Symbiopectobacterium sp. 'North America'
ACGGCAGGTTAAACATGGGGTTATGAGTCTCCCACCATGATCGGCGAAGACCCATATAAACACATACACAGAGATCCCCACCATGTTCGCCCTTATCGACGTCAATAATTTCTATACCTCCTGTGAAACCCTGTTTCGCCCGGACCTGCACGGCAAGCCGGTGGTGGTGGTGTCCAACAATGACGGTTGCGTGATATCTCGCTCTCGAGAAGCCAAAGCGTTGGGTATAAAAATGGCAGCACCTTATTTCATGGTGAAAAAAGCGTTTCCCGATGCGCAAATAGCCGTGTTCAGTTTTAACTACACCCTCTATGCCGACATGAGCAATCGCGTTATGGCCACATTGTTTGAATTAGCACCAACGCTGGAAATCTATTCGATCGATGAAGCCTTTATGGATTTGTCCGGCGTCCGCAACGCAACTCCGCTTGTATTGTTAGGCCAACAGATCCAACAGAAAGTCCTTAAAGAGATCGGGCTGCCGGTCGGCGTCGGAATTGCACAAACCAAGACGCTGGCCAAGCTAGCAAATCATGCAGCCAAGATGTGGCGAAAAACAGGCGGTGTGGTGGATTTGTCGAACACCGATCGACAGCGCAAACTGCTGTCGCTGGTGCCCGTCAACGAGGTGTGGGGTGTGGGTCGGCGTATCAGCAAAAAACTCAATCTGATGGGCATAGAAACGGCGCTGCATCTTGCGGAAAGCACAACCTGGCTGATTCGCAAGCACTTTAACGTGGTGCTGGAACGCACCGTGCGCGAATTGCGCGGCGAACCCAGCCTCGGGCTGGATGAGTTTGCACCGACAAAACAGCAGATTGTCTGTAGCCGTTCATTTGGTTATCTCATCACCGATTATAGTGACATGCACGAGGCTATCTGCGCCTACGCCGAGCGCACAGCCAAAAAACTACGGCAAGAACGGCAATATTGCTGTCAGGTTAGCGTGTTTTTGCGTACCAGCCCACACGCTGATGGTGAAACTTTCTATGGCAATCAGGCTTCCGGCAGAGTGAGTATTCCCACCAGCGACACGCGCGACATTATTCGCATGGCTGCCCAGGCGCTCGATCGCATTTGGGCAAACGGGCACCGTTACATGAAAGCCTGTGTCATGCTGAGCGATTTTTACAGCCAGGGCACCGCCCAGCTTAATTTGTTCGATACCAACCAACCGCAAGCCAATAGCGCAACGCTTATGCAGGTTATTGACCACGTAAATACCTCGGGAAAAGGGTCGATATGGTTCGCCGGGCAAGGTATTCAGCAGCCTTGGGCGATGAAGCGCAACATGTTGTCACCCACGTATACCACCCGGTTCGCCGACGTACCGATTGCAAAATAGACGACAACCGTCACTAACATGAAACGCGCAACCCACTTGTGGAGAAGCACAATGCGATTATTGCGTCACCATATCCATGACTGGCGTAAGTAATTTATTTCTTCGGTTGCGACGTAAAAAACTCAGGTATATCGATTTATTAATTTATTGATTTATTGATTTATTGATTTTCTGCTTTAACGGAATAGTCACTACATGCTCACCTTTATATAAATCGACAATTGAACTGGAAAATAGCGCAATGCCTGCATTGTTCTCAACCATATCCATCACAATATCGATCTGGCTGCACTCTTTATACTGTCTGGGCTTTATGCCCGCCAGAGAAAATGCCGTTGAAATAATGGAATACGCCCCTGTGTCCTTTTGCGGCAAAATAACGTTTTCATGCGCTAAATCTGACAATCCGATCTCCGATTTCAACGCCAGTGCGTGCTGTGACGGCAGCACCGCAACAATTTGATCTTCCAGCACTAACTGATGTTCCAGCAGACCATCGTCAAGCTCCTCTTGTGACGGCGTACCGAACGCCGCTAGCAACGTTGTGTTTTTCACTTTTTCAATGAGGGCATGGCTGGAGCCATCGACAAAGGAGTAATTAATATTTTTGGCAGTTTGATTTAATGCCAGGAAGTTTTTAAAAAAATCCATACGTCCGACAGGAGGAATAACGCCGATAAAAGCATGATCTAATGTCCCCTTCCCCTGGTGAGCATCGACGAGCGCCATTAATTGATCGAATTCATCGACAATACGCTCACAGCGCTGTGCAAAAACAGCCCCAAACTCCGTTAATGAAAAAGTGCGCGTCGTGCGGTTGATTAATTTAATGTTGATTTCTTGTTCTAGCCTTGTAATTGAGTGTGTTAAGTTCGATTGTGAGATATTTAACATGATCGCAGTCTTAGTAAAACTCCCAACCTTACTAAAAATCTGAAAATGAATGATATTTTTAATATTCAACATGAAATGAAAAACCTTTTTTATCGACGTTATTAATAAATGATATTCATTATTTCAAAAAAATAATGTGAGGCTAATCCCACTATCCTTCTCGCTGTTCCGCAAATATAGCCGCCATCAATTTGTCTGCGAACAGGAGTAACAATGCTTCAAAATAACTATGACGTTGTGGTGATCGGCGGCGGTGTTGCAGCTGCTATTGGCGCAGCACAAGCGGGGAAAAAAGCATTATTGGTAGAAAGAAGCTCCTATTTAGGAGGACAAGCCACGCATTGTTCTATTCCCACCTATGACGGTTTTTTTACGCGTCATGAAAATAGCGAACAAATAGCGGGCGGCGTCGCCAGCATGGTAATGGAGAAACTCAAACAATACCACGGCTGCGGTGAGCCATTGAGATCGCCGTGGGGCAACGTCATGTTCTCGGTGAACAACGAAATGACCAAGATTGTATTGGAAGAGCTGGTCATGCAATCCGGTGCCCACCTGTTGCTCAACAGCCAGTTGTGCGATGTGGTGCGCAACGGAAATACCATCAAAAGCATTACTTTACTGACCGATGGCGGCAAGGTGCAGATCACGGCACAGGCCTTTGTCGATGCCAGCGGCGATGGCAATCTGGTTTACCTGTCTGGGGCGGAACACACGTCACCCGACGTCGAAAATCTGCAATTCGGCTCTCTGCTGACCCGCTTTGGCGGCGTGGCAAGCGATGCGGATGTCAGCCCGGCAGCGCTGCGTGCCGTCATCGCCCAGGGCAAGGCGGCGGGTATTACACCGCTCAGCAAAGACAGCGGTTTTGCCATGCGTATTGTTGGCACCGAGGATGTCATCGCCATTCTGTGCAATGAGAAGGTGAACCCGCTCGACGCGGATAGCCTGACGCAAGGGCAAATTCGTGCACGCAAGCAGGCGATGGCTTATCTGGACACCTTCAAGCGCTTCTTGCCGGGCTTTGAGCAGGCCTACGTCATCAACACCGGGCCGCATATCGGTATCCGCGAATCGCGCCACGCAGTGGGTGAATATGCGCTGACCGGGGACGATGTGGTCAATGCCGCCACCGCACGTGGATGCTGGCCCATTGAGCGCCATACGTCAGCCAACAAAATGCAGGTATACACCTGGATCAAAGATGATGGCTATTACGAAATTCCGCTGCGCAGTCTGAAAAGTATCAATATCGATAATCTGTGGCTGGCGGGCAGAATTATTTCCTGCGACAGCGAAGCTTTTGCTTCGGTACGCGTTATGGGTACGGCATTTTTAACTGGCCACGCCGCAGGTATTGCCGCAAGCATGAAAAACACGCCAACAGAAAACGATATAGCAGCGATCCAATGCGAATTAAAACGACAAGGCGCGCTCATTTAAATCAGGGATAACATAATGAAAATAGAAACGATGGTTCAACCTACCTCGCATATTACCCGAAAGCACATTACGATATTTGTGCTGGTGTATGCCTGCTATTTACTCTCCTTTTTTTCACGGTTATTGATTAACCCAATAATCCCCACCATTTCCGTCGATCTGAGGTTAACCAAGGCGCAAATGGGCGGATTTATGTCTGCCTTTTATCTCGGCTATGTATTGACCAATCTGCCGGGCGGCCTGCTAACCGACAAACTCTGCTACCGCAAAGTGATTCTCGGCACCCTGTTAGCATTAGGTGTCAGTACCCTGCTCTTTGGTACTGTGACCAGCTTTATGATCCGTGTGCTGGCGGGTATCGGCTCCGGGGCTACGTTCTCGGCGTGCCTGCGTGCCATCTTTGAATGGTTCCCGAAAAACAAAGGGATGGCGACCGGTATCCTGCAAACCGGCACCACCGGCGGATTACTGATGGTGAATCTGGCAGCACCGCCGTTTACCGAGCAGCACGGCTGGCAATACACCTTTTTCATCATGGGGTTGATACCGCTGGTGTTCTTTGCGCTGTCCTTCTTCTACCTCCCTAACCCGATGCAGACCGACAAGCCGAAAGCCAGTAGCGTCTCCTCCACGTTCTGGCGTGACGTTTTGTCGATGTTCAAGAACCGCAATCTGGTGTTACTGGGCCTCTCTGGCTTCTTCGCCATGGCTGCCACCTGGGGCACGGCATCATGGGCAAACACTTACCTGAACGGTCAACTGAACTTGTCACTGGTAACGGCCGGTTCCTGGATGTCGCCGCATGCCATTGCCTCCGTGATCGCTAAGACGCTGACCGGCTCCCTGATGGATAAATTCCAGCGCAAAAACAAGAAGTATTATTTGTCAGCGCTGCTGTTGGTGCTGGTGCCGGCGCTGATGTGGTTTAGCCGCAATAACAGCGTCAGCGCGCTTTATGTGCTGATTCCTCTGCTGGGAATAACCGCCTTCGCTTACAGTCCGGTAATGAATACGTTTATCGGCGAACTGGTTCCGGTAGAAAAAACCGGTGCGGCAGTGGGATTCCTTAATACCATTTGGCAATTAGGATCGTTATCCGCACCGATCGGCATGGGAATGATTCTGGACACCTTTGGTAACAGCTATTATTACGCGTTCTCCGTGCTGGCTGTGTGTGCATTTATTTCTGGGATGATCGTTCTGTTTATTTCCCTGCCTCATACTGAGAAATAACTATTATCAATAGAAAGTAATCCGTCTTTCCATTGTTATACCGGCAAGCGCTATTGCAGCACGATTGTCGCAGGATAGGTGTTGCTTTTAATCAGATAAACACCATAAAAAAGATGCCCGAATATAGCGATCGGGCATCACGTTATTATCAACACAGCGCGCTAGCGCCGAATCCAATATAAATATAGCGTGATGGTCACAATAGAAACCAGCGTCGAAAACAGCACGCAGCGCGAGGTGATACGCCCTTCACGTTGATAAAACTCTGCCAGCATAAAAGGGCCTGTGCCGGTAGGCAGTGCGGCCAGCAATACGGCGGTATGCACCAGCATCGACGGCAATGCGAATACCCATGTCGCCATCACCCATACAATAAGCGGATGCAGCAACAGTTTTAGGATGACCAATAGGCCGATGATCACATTAGGTTGATACGGCGCTTTACTCGGTTTGTTAGCCAGAAACAAGCCCAGCACGATCAGCGCACAAGGGGACGCGGCACCGCCGAGCAGCTTCAAAAATACCGTTACCGGTGATGGCACACTGAGCCCGGTCAAGGGGAAAAACATCGCCACGATCGGAGCCACCAGCAGTGGGTTACGCACCAGAGAACCTGTCACTTTCATCACCAGACGCACACCGCGCTGTTCGCTCTGCACGCCCACTTCGATAATCACGATAGCAATGGCAAATAGCACACAGATGGTAATGATGGTAGCGATCAGCGTCGGTGCCAGCGCGTCTTGCCCTAAAAATGCCAGCGCTAAGGGAAATCCCATAAAACCGGTATTGGCATAGCTGGCATTCAGTGCATCCAGTGCGGCATCAGCCAGGTGTCGTGAGCGTTGCATTTGCAGCACTACCGTGATGACAAACACCAATAGCGTTCCAAGGGTAAACGCCAGAATAAAACCAGGCTGCCAAACGTCTGCCGGACGCGCGTGGGCGATAATATCGAACAACAGGGCGGGCAATGCCAGATAGACGACAAAACGGTTTAGCTCGCTGGTCGCATTCGGGCCCAGAATACCCAGCGTGCGGGTAAACCATCCGGCAAAAATCAGGGCAAAAATAGGTAAAACAATACTCAGGGAGGATAGCATGACAACAGCTCACTTCAATGGATAAGCCACGACAATTCGGGCAACAGCACCAGGCGAGCGACAACTGTAAAAGCGCAGGGTCATATAATCCAATGCACTTTTACAGCAACCGTGATACCTTTTCAGTATCATGATCGATATACGTCAACTGCGTTACTTTGTGGCATTGGCTGAAACGCGCCATTTTCGTCGGGCAGCACAGCGCCTGCACATCAGCCAACCCCCGCTGAGCTGCCAAATTGCCGCGCTGGAAAAAGCGCTGGGTGCACGACTGCTGGAACGCCATGCCCACGGGGCCACGCTCACCTATGCCGGTGAAATTTTTCTTGCCGAAGCACGTGACGTGTTATCAGCGTTTGACCGAGCTTGCCGCAATGCACAACTGGCAGAGCGCGGCGAACTGGGCAACCTCGCCATTGGTTTCATGATGCATACCGCCTACACCAGCGTGCCTGAGCTGACGCGACGCTTTATCACCCACTATCCCCAGGTGCAATTGAAACTACGGGAAACCATTCCCGGTCTGTTGGCAGACAAGGTGCTAAATGGACAATTCGACGCGGGAATTCTGTTTAACCCCGGCCCTGTCGATGGGTTAGAAGGGCTATCACTGTACCGTGAGCGTCTATGCTTAGCGCTGTACACTGCCCATCCCCTTGCTCAACGAAGCCAGCTCAACGCGCGTGATTTGCAAGGAGAAGCGTTGATTGCCACACCGCACGAGGTTGCTCGCATGCTGCGTGATGCCATTGAGGTATATTGCCGCTCGGGTGGCGTTGCGCCGCATTTCCGGCTGGAAACTCAGTTGCAGCAAACCATTATCAGTTCTGTCGCGGAAGAACTGGGCATTGCGCTGGTGCCGCAGTAGATTGCCAGAATTGGTGTCGCCGGCGTGGTTTACCGTGAATTGGAAAACAGCCCATGCGTTGAGCAAGTGTTGGTGTGGCGCGCAGGCAATCGAAACCCTTCGCTCACACTGTTTCTGAAAGAAGCCGAAACGGCGGCGCAGCGCTGGGCTACGCCAACCTGAAGGGACAGTTCACCACGCCCGCCATTCGGCGGCAAGCGTGGTCTACAACAGTGCTTAATTGCTAAGGTCGACACCGTTAGAGGCAATGACCTTTTTGTACCAATGGAAGCTTTTCTTGCGCGAGCGCTTCTTGCTGCCATTACCCATATCATCCTGATCAACATGGATAAAACCATAACGTTTTGACATCTGTGAGGTACTGGCACTGACCATATCAATCGGCCCCCACCAGGTGTAGCCAAACAGTTGCACGCCGTCGGCAATCGCTTCTCGCATCTGCTCAATGTGCAGCCGCAGATAGTCAATGCGGTAATCATCTTCAATGATGCCGTTAGGCCCCACTACATCGACGGCACCCAGACCATTTTCCGCAATAAACACCAGCTTCTGATAGCGATCATAGAGTTGGTTCAACGCCAGACGCAGCCCTTTGGGATCGATCTGCCAGCCCCAGTCGCTTTCCGGCAAGTGCGGATTGCGAATACCGCCGGTGATCAGGTTGCCCTTAACCCCCTCTAGTTTTTCCGGATGTGCGCTGACAGTGCTCGACATGTAGTAGCTGAACGACACGAAATCTACCGGATATTGACGCAGGATCTCATCGTCGCCCACCGCTTTCTTCAGCACTACGTTCTTCTCGGCAAACATAAGCTCCGTCCAGGCAGGGTAGTAACCGCGTGCCTGCACATCGCTAAAGAACAGAGAAACACGCTGCACCTCTTCACATGCCTGAAGATCGTCCGGATGACAGGTATGCGGATAGGGGATTTGGTAGCTGATCATGCAGCCGACTTTAGCGTCGGGAATGATTGCATGGCACGCCTTGGTTGCCAACGCAATGGCGACAAACCGGTGATGCGCGCCCTGATATTTCGCCTGTTCCAGATGCGGGTGATTATCCTCCACTACGCCAATGCTGACGTAAGGATGATGCTTCACACAGTTAATTTCATTGAAGGTCATCCAATATTTAACCTTGGTGCGGTAACGCTGGAACACCGTTTGCGCAAATTGGACATAGGAATCGATAATCTTGCGGTTGGGCCAACCGCCGTATTCGGTCACTAACGTCAGCGGCATTTCATAATGGGAAAGCGACACGATCGGCTCGATATTGTGTTTACGCAGCGTATCAAATACCTTATCGTAAAAGCGCAGCCCAGCTTCATTAGGTTCCGTCTAATCACCGCGCGGGAAAATACGCGTCCAGGCGATAGACATACGGAAAAATTTAAAACCCATTTTGGCAAACAGCGCGATATCTTCTTCATAGTGATGGTAAAATCGTTACCGTTGCGCTTCGGATAATATTTCTTACTGTCAGGATCCTGCGCTTCCGCCACCTGAGCATGAGTCATGCCCGCCCATTGATCCAGCCAGCGCTCTTTCGGTGCACTGGCATCGAAAATAAAGACATCAGAAGCAGACAGCCCCTTACCATCAACGTGACAGGCGCCTTCCAACTGGTTAGCAGCCGTTGCGCCACCCCATAAAAAATTGTCAGGGAAATCCTTGGTAAAGGTCATCATATTTCCTTACGCCGCGGTCGCGGACAGTTGCAAAAAGGGTTCACGTTCACTGATATTTTCCTGTTTAACCAGGCTGATATCACTGTAGTTTTCGGTATTGGTCACGATGAAAATCACGCTGGGGTCGATGTTTTCCGCCAACAGCGCATCGATATCGAAGCTGATAAGCGGGTCGCCCACCGCCACGCGCTGCCCGTCTTCAACGTGACGCGTAAAGTGGCGGCCATTGAGTTTCACCGTGTCGATACCAATATGAATCAGCACCTCGGCACCGGTATCGCTTTGCAGCGTTATGGCGTGATTGGTGGCAAACACCGCGCCAACAACGCCGGCAATCGGTGAGCGCAATTCGCCGCGTTGCGGCACGATCGCAACCCCCTTGCCAAATACTTCATCGGCAAACACCGGATCTCTCAATTGATGTAAAGGCACCATGTTACCGCCCAGTGGGGCAAACAGCGCTTCACTGCGCGCGACCACGGCGGCAGGTTCGGTCACAGCGAGAGCTTCCACGTCTTCATCTTTCGGTTGTGTCTTTTCAACCGGGTCTTCAAATCCCATAAAGAAGGTAAGCACGCTAGAAACCGTAAAGGCAATAACCAGACTGACCAACGCCCAGCCAAAGGTCGGCCCTACCAGTGCCGGGAGGCCAGGTAAACAGCTTAACGCGTAAGCGTAGGTATTGACGCCCATCATCAGCGCAAAGCCACCGCCGCAGGCACCACCCAGCAGCGCCGCAGCAAACGGATGCTTAAAGCGAATGTTGATGCCATACATCGCCGGTTCAGATACCTCCATCAGGGCACTGAATGACGTCGACAGTGCCAGCGATTTCAGTTTCTTGTTGCGTGAACGCAAGAACACACCAAATGCCGCGCCCGCCTGACCAAAGTTGGCAACAAAGAACAGAATTTTTACCGGATCAAACCCCATACGACTGATGTTGTTGATCATGATAGGCACCAGCACATAGTGCATGCCAGTAATTATCATCAATGACAGCGTGCCCCCCACCAAAACCCCAGCCAACGCTCCCATGTTGGTCAGCAGCCAGAATATGCCGCCCGACATGGCGTTACCGAGGGAGATACCGGCTGGCCCGATGACAATCAGCATCACCGGCGCCACAATCAGCAGGCTCAACAAAGGCACAAAGATGGTGCGCAGCGCTGCATGCATGACGGCATTCAACAGGCGCTCTACCCAACTCAGCAGACAGACAGCACAATCGGAATCACCGATGAGGCATAGGAGACGGGTGAAACACTCAGCCCCAGGAAGTGGACCGGCGCGCCGGATTTGAGTAGCGTGACCAGCGTTGGGTGAAACAGTGCCGCCACCAGCGCTACGCTGACAAACGGGTTAGCACCAAACTTCTGTCCGGCACTGAATGCCAGCACGATCGGCATAAAATAGAACACGCCATCGGCGATTGCAGAAAGGATCTGGTAGGTCTGATTGGTGTTTTCCACCCAGCCAAAAGAGATGAGCAGCGACAGCAATCCCTTCATCACCCCAGCGCCGGCAATGGCCGGAATAATCGGTGAGAAAACCCCGGAAATCACTTCAAACAACGCCGAAATCGGGTTGCGTTTTTTCGTCGTGTCGCTGTGGTTTTCACCTTCTGCGGCCTGGCGTTCAAGGTGGGGCAATTGCGCATAAATGGCCTGACACACCTGCACCACTTTACCGCCAATAATCACCTGAAATTGAGCGCCCGACAGATTGACGCCTATCACGCCATCAAGATCTTCCAGCGCCTGACGATTCACCTTGTCGGTGTCTTTTAAATTAAAACGTAAACGTGTGATGCAATGAAACAGGGAGATAATATTCTGCTCGCCGCCCAGATGTTCAATTATCTGGGTGGAGCTTTGTTTACTATCCATCGCCGAGATTCTCCAGAAAGAAACGTGTTGTTTTGCTCAATATCGACCGATAGCAAGGCTATCGGGTACCTGGCTTCCTCTGGGGTTTGCCTGATTAAACAGTAACAAGCCTAAATGGAATGCTTTTGTCGTTGCATCATGTTTTCAATATGCACCGTTAAATACAATTTTTCCGCATCTGTCATCTGATACTGGTAATTCTTTTTAATGAAATCGCCGATGGCATTGACGCAATTAACCGTTTTTTCATGCTTTTTCTTGATCAGATTAAATAAGTCATTGACATCATCATTCAGTTCAGTTTTTCGTAATACTCGCAGGGCAAAGAATTTAATATGTGTAATAAAACGTTGGTAGCCGATACTTTGCTCATCAATAGCCATGCTATACCAGTATTTTACGATATTCTGAATTTAATAGATGAGCTTGGTGATTTCAGTTACCTGACCATCGGGGCTTTTCATGCCGGCGTTCACCATATGCAGCGCGATACTGCACGCCTCGGCGTTGGGCAACAGCACGCCGGTGCGCGCGGCAATGAGCGCGAGCGCCTGTAACGCGACGGTATATTCTTCTTGATAAAAGTGGCGAACTTCCCACTCCAGAGGATTGTGTATTTCCTGCCCCTGATTTTGCCGCTCAATGGCATAATGCAAATGGTCAGAGAGGGAAACATACAGCCCTTCACTCAATTTGTAATCCAGATCCTGTTGTACCAATCGGACAATATCATCAGTGAGCTGAATAATTTCCACCGGGAGCTCATTGAGCAACACCATAAAACGGGATGTGATCTTGTCATCACGCAAGTGGAAGGTTTTTTCTACTTTATCTTCCGACACAATATCGCCGACATGCGCTTCAAAACCCAAGCCTTTTCCGGTCAAAATACGTTCATTGCCTGCGGCGTCAATGGCACTGACCACATTGTTATTTAATATTTGTTTGATCGTCTGTGTCACGGCCATCCCCCAAAAACAAAAACGGGCAAAACATAAATGCAAACGGAAAAGAAAAAATTCTTTTTCGCGCCTGCAATTAGGTTTTGCCCGCCGAACGGTAACAAGCTCTAAAAGCTGACTGGAATCTACCACTGCGGCAATAGCGGGTCAAGACAGCGCCGCAAACCGATTCTAGAGGATGCTAAAATTGTGATCTCAGTGACATGGCGAACGAGGACAGCGTTTGTCATTCATTTATGCGGAATGCCATCACTGCGGTAGCGCATAAGAAGAAAAGCGCATGCATCGCATCAAGATTCATGAATTATACTCATTGGTACATGCACATTTTGCTATCTGGTATCGGATTACGCGATGCGATACGCTCGATGTAATACCGTTTCGCGCCGCCATAACACGGCGATGCACACTGATGACAAGCCGCATCACCTTTTTATTTAGACGCAAACCGTCAATCACGCCAAACAGAGAGCCTATCATGAAAACCATCGGTTACGCCGCACTGAGCCCCAGAACGCCGCTCGCCCCGTTCACCTTCGAACGTCGCGCACTGCGCGCCAATGATGTTGCTATGGAAATTTTATACTGCGGCGTGTGTCACTCGGATTTGCATACGGCACGCAATGACTGGGGGTGGACACAGTACCCCGCCGTGCCTGGCCATGAAATTGTTGGACGCGTCACCCAAGTCGGGGCCGATGTAACCCGCTTTCGCGCAGGCGATGCGGTTGCAGTGGGTTGTCTGGTCGACAGTTGTCAGGAATGCGACCATTGCCACCAGGGTGAGGAACAGTTTTGCACCAACGGCAGAACCGATACCTATAACGCCCCCGATCGTATTACCGGAGAAAACACCTACGGCGGCTACGCCAAACATTTAGTGGTGCGTGAAGAGTTTGTGCTGCGTGTACCGGATACCCTGACGCTGGCGCATGTCGCGCCGCTGCTGTGCGCGGGTATTACCACCTATTCTCCGCTGCGCACCTGGAATGTCGGCCCCGGCAGCCGGGTTGGCGTCATTGGACTGGGCGGTTTAGGCCATATGGCCGTCAAGCTGGCCGCAGGTCTCGGCGCAGATGTCACGGTAATGAGCCGCACCAACAGCAAAGAAGCCGATGCGTTATCGCTCGGGGCAGACCGGTTGCTGGTCTCCAGCGACAGCGCCGCCATGGCGGCTGCACAATCCCATTTCGATCTGATCATCGATACCGTTCCGGTCAAGCACGATGTTAACCCCTACATGCCGCTGTTGAAAGTCGATGGCACGCTGGTGTTGGTGGGGCAAGTTGGCCCGCTGGCAGAACCGACCACAGTGCCGTTGATCCTCGAGCGTCGACGTATCGCCAGATCGTTGATTGGCGGCATCCGTGAAACGCAGAATATTATTGATTTTTATGCAAAAAAACAGATCCCGCCCGATTGCGAAATGATTCGTATGGACCAAATCAACGAGGCTTTCGAACGTATGGAACGCGCCGATGTGCGTTACCGTTTTGTCATCGATATGGCCTCACTGCCTGCACCCAGCGCACAGTAAACCGCTGATCAATGCGCCGCCGCACAATGCTGGTGGCGCAAACCGGAAGGCCACATGCTGAAAGAAAACTTCAACGATCTGATGTCATTTTTGGCGGTTGCCAGAGAGCGCAGCTTTACCAAAGCCGCCGCTCACCTTGGCGTGTCGCAATCCACGCTGAGCCATTCGGTACGCAGTCTGGAGAACGTCTGGAACATCGACTGCTCACCCGCACCACGCGCAGCGTCGCACCGACCGAGGTCGGCGAGCAGCTCGCAAGCCGTATTGAACCGCATCTGGCCGATATTGAAAACGAACTCATTGCCCTGCGCGACATGCGTGCGCGTCCGGCAGGAAATATTCGTATCACCGCCGGTGAACACGCCACCGATTATGTGCTGTGGCCTATACTGAAATCGTTTCTCGCCACTTACCCGGATATCAACATTGAAATTACGGTTGATAACGCACTCACCGATATCGTCAGCGAGCGCTTAGATGCAGGCATTCGTCTTGGCGAACAGGTAGCAAAAGACATGGTGGCGGTGCGTATCAGCCCAGAGATGCGCATGGCCGTGGTCGGCTCGCCCGACTACCTTGAGCGCAACGGCGTACCCTCATCCCCTCAGGCGTTGCAGCAACACCGCTGCATTAATATGCGTTTGCCCACATTGGGTGGATTGTATGCCTGGGAATTTGCGCATGCCGGTCGCGAGATGCGGGTGCGCGTAGATGGACAGTTAACATTCAACAGCTTGCGCCAATGCATTGATGCCGCATGCCACGGTTTCGGCCTAGCTTACGTGCCGGAAGATGCGGTTTGCCAGGAACTTGAAGCGGGTACCCTGACGCGGGTGCTGGAGGAATGGTGCGCGCCGTTTCCCGGCTACTACCTTTATTATCCGACACGCAAACAGCACCCCACGGCATTTTCCCTGTTTATCGATGCGATACGCTATCAAGATAAATGACCAGTAGGAACCGCGCAGCACAAACATTCAGCACTCAGTAAAAAAGCGGTAATAAAGCACTTGCCATCACGGGAGGATAACGCCATAATAGCGCCCATTCCCCTAGCGGGGGTGCCAAAAAATGTATCTAATCAACTAATTGATTGATACTACATACAGTACGACCATAGCTCAGTTGGTTAGAGCACCACCTTGACATGGTGGGGGTCGGTGGTTCGAGTCCACTTGGTCGTACCAATTCATATTTTATAGACGGATAGTGATGTCTATAATGCCTTGAAAAAAATCTTATCTCTTTTTTTGTCAGATTTTCGAGATCTGCACGTATCCAAATAAGTTTGATGTCTCCCTACAAGCTCGTACGTAAAGCCTGATCGCGAAATTCCTTTTGCGGGTTAAATGTCGATTGTGGTTCATCGTTATGGAGACTGAAAACAAAGTCGATATTTCAACTATCGTCCATGTTCTGCTGTTATTTACCTAGTAGCGACGGTAGACAAGCTCACCATCGCAATAATGGCGTACTTCGGCTATCTGGTCACCGTCCAAGCGGTATGCTACCCGCGCTACCGCCTGCGCTGAGAAGGCTTGCCCTTCGCGCACCTTGCTGACCCGGCGGCCAAAGGCATCATAACCATAACGCAAACGCGCACCCTCCGGCAAACTGACTCGCACCAAACGGTCCTGCACATCCCATTCGTAGTGCGTTTCCTTTGACCGAAAACCGGGGCGGTTTTCAGTGCGGGACTATCGTCGCCGCTGCATCGTGGGATACCGACCGCAAAACGGCAACACCGCCACACCGGCGATAAACCGGTTCAGAAAGTGACTCAGAGAAGCGGGTTTGATACTGGCACCGGAGTAACGGTGCGTATCGCTAATGGCTGTATTGTGCTGATATCCGACAGCGACGAGGTGCGGGCACTTCGGCAGCAGCTTTGTAAGCACACCGGTTTTAGTTCCACGCACTTTTTGAGATTTCCGGGTTTTCAGCCATCAGCC
>NZ_PEHF01000086.1 GCF_015762685.1 Candidatus Symbiopectobacterium sp. 'North America'
GCTTTACGATAAAGTCCTGTGAGTGCCCACACAGATTGTCTGATTAATTGTTAAAGAGCGTTGCCACATCTACCGTGGCGCGGGAGGGGTATACTACGCTGCACCGCTGAAAAGTCAACGTTAATTTTTCAATTTCACGTTTAACTTTCCGACTGTTACCGCAACCGCATGTCGCTGTTGCCGTGTCAGTGGAGGCGCACTATAGACACTTCTCGCGCCCTGACAAGGGCTAATTTCAATTTTATTTCCGAGTGCGTGTTTTTTCGGCAGGGCGTACTAAACATCAGCATTAAACGCGTTTTTTGGCACCAAGCAGAGCAAATTCATGTGCGAAATGCTCAACCTGTTGCCAATCGGTGTATTCAATCTCTTTACTGCTGTCCGTCTCACCACCGGTCATTCTCATAATAAGCTGAATCATCACCCGGTCGAGCCAACCATAGCGCGGATAGCGCAGTGCACCGGCAAACACACCGCACAGTGCTGGCTGCCACGGGGAGCGCAGCAAAAACTTCCGGGTGTAGGGATTGGTTTGTGCCGTGCGCTTCTCTGGCTTACGCGCGGTCAGATTCACAGAGAAGAAAGCATTTGGCAGACGCTGCAATTCCCCCACGTGTTGTTTGATAAAAGCATAAACCTCGGGCTGGAAATGACCATAGCGTACCGAAGCACCGATCAGAATGCGATCGTAATGCGCGGGTTCGATATTGTCAGCGGCCGTGATGTTCACCACATCGCACTCGACCTTACCCTTTAGCACCGTCGCGATATAAGAGGCGATAGCCTTGGCTTGACCATCCTTACTGGAAAAAAGTATCAACGCTTTCATAGTTCATTGCTCTTTGGCTTTTTGTTTTAGGTTATTCGCGCCAGAACGTAGGTGTAAACAACACCAGCAAGGTAAACACTTCAAGACGCCCGAACAGCATGGTTGAAATCAGAATCCATTTCGCTGCGTCATTCATGGTGGTGAAGTTATCGGCCACTACCCCTAATCCCGGCCCCAGATTGTTTAGCGTCGCCGTGACAGCGGCAAAAGCAGAAAAATCATCCACACCGGTAGCTATAACTGCCAGCATACTGACAATAAACACCAACGCATACGCGGAGAAAAAGCCCCATACCGCCTCGAGGATCCGCTCCGGCAAGGCACGACGTCCAAGCTTGATGGTATAGACCGCGTTTGGGTGCACCAATCGTTTGAGCTCTCGATGTCCTTGCAAGAACAACAGCAGGATACGAATCACTTTTAAGCCACCGCCCGTCGACCCCGCGCACCCGCCGATAAAAGCAGAGCATAACAGCAAAACGGGCAAGAATAGCGGCCAGGCGGCAAAACTGCTGGTGGTAAACCCTGCGGTGGTCGCCATGGACACCACCTGGAAAAACGCCTGATTCAGCGTCTGGATACCGCTGTCGTAAACATTATGGAACCACAGCACCAGTGTGCACACCGCCACCAGCGACATCTGAACAAAGATTAACATGCGAAATTCCGGATCGCGACCGTACACCTTGAGACTTCTGCCACTCAGCATAGCAAAGTGCAAACCGTAATTACAGCCGGAAATCAGCAGAAACACCGCGATGATGGTATTGATGGTAGGGCTGTTGAAATAGCCGATGCTGGCGTCATGGGTTGAAAAACCGCCGATGGCAATGGTGGAAAAGCTGTGTCCGATAGCATCAAACAGTGACATCCCCGCCAACAACAGCGCTACCGCACAGGCCACGGTAAGCAACACATAGATCATCCATAATGTTTTCGCGGTTTCCGCGATGCGAGGCCGCATTTTATTATCTTTCAACGACCCAGGCATCTCAGCACGGTAAAGCTGCATGCCCCCAACGCCGAGGATAGGCAGAATCGCCACCGCTAATACGATGATCCCCATCCCGCCGAACCACTGCAACATCTGCCGATAAAACAGAATGGCTTTTGGCAAAGAATCCAACCCGACCAGCGTGGTCGCGCCCGTGGTGGTTAAGCCGGAGAACGATTCAAAAAAGGCATCAGTGACGCTGAGGTTTGGATGTTCAGAGAAGATAAAGGGCAATGCTCCTACGCTACCCAGCACGGTCCAAAACAGCACCACGATCAAGAAGCCTTCTCGCGAGGTCAACTCATGCTTGTGTTTACGATTGGGAAACCAGAGTGCGCTGCCGATAGATAGGGCAACCAGAAAGGTTTGCGTAAATGCCCGTCCTGCGCCGTCACGATAAATCAGAGCAACCAGGTCAGGGATAAACATGGTCCCGGAAAACAGAATAACCAGTAACCCTACAATGCGGGTAATGGCGCGCAGGTGCATGGCGAAATATCCTTAACGAGTCATCAAACAGCGCTGAATTATTATCATATAATGGATATTTGCAACGCTCCCCTGTTTATATCGCGCAAACGGCGCACCGTTTCTTGGTAAGCACTGTCAGGGATCGCTACCTGCAACGTCACTTCTGCACCATAATCGCAGTGATTCACTTCACCGCCCATTTGCCGAATCAACACGCTAACGGGCGCATGTAAGGTATAGTCGCATTGTAGCAGATACGACGTGCGCAGCACTTTTTCCAGCGTTTCCACGTGCTTCAATGCTTGCTGGACACCGCCGCCATACGCTTTGACCAATCCCCCGGTACCTAGCGGAATGCCGCCATAGTAGCGCACTGAGACAGCAGTTATCTCACCGATTCCGCTCCCCATCAGCTGCGCCAGCATAGGTTTTCCCGCCGTTCCTGAGGGCTCACCATCATCCGAAAAGCCAAGCTGTTGCGAATCATCCGGTGCCCCGGCAACAAAGGCCCAGCAGTGGTGCCCGGCATCGGAATACCGCTCGCGCACCTGCTGCACATAGGCCTTGGCCGCCGCCACGCCGTCAGTCGGTGCCAACAGCGTGATAAAACGACTCTTTTTTATCTCTTCGCTGACGCTGACTTCACTCGCTGGAATCTTATAACGTTGCATCAGGCGAGATTCAGATCCCGCGTCATGTTTTCAACGCGTTTCTCATGGAATACGATATTGTCTTCGATGCGGATCCCACCAAACGGTTTCAACATATCGATCTTTTTCCAATCAATATGCTGGCTGTATTGACCACGGCGCCAGCAACGATTCGATAAAATAGATACCCGGCTCAATGGTCAGCACCATACGAGGTTGCATAACACGCGTGCAGCGCAGGTAGGGATGGGCTTCTGGCGCTGCCAGATGTGTGCTGCGCTCATCCTGCATGAAACCGCCTACATCGTGCACCTGTAAACCCAGCGGATGGCCCAGTCCGTGTGGCAAAAAGACCCCGGTCAATCCGCTATCCAGCATCGCCTCTTCGCTCATCCCTTGCACCAGGTGATGACGGTGCAGCAGTTTTGCCACGCGCTGATACATCTGAATATGGTAGTCGGTATAGCGCACGCCGACCCGCATTGACTCAATCAGCGCCTGCTGTTCCTGATTCAAATCCTTGATGACCTGTGCAAACAGATGATCGCTTTGCGCCGCGTAGGTACGGGTCAAATCGGCAGCATAGCCATAATATTCCGCACCGGCGTCAATCAGGAAACTACGAACCTCTGACGGCACCCGCTGTTCAAGCTGGGTATAGTGCAGCACCGCGGAGTGCTCATTGAGCGCGACGATATTGTCATACGGCACATCGGTATCCCGATGACCTGTAGCGGTCAGATAGGCCTGATTAATATCGAACTCGCTCATGCCGGACAGAAAAGCTTCATGCGTGGCACGGTGCCCGACCACTGCCGTTTTCTGAGCTTCACGCATACAGAACAGTTCGTAGTCGGTTTTATAGGCCCGATAGTAGTGCAGATAATCCAGTACGGGTTTCGGGTTGATATGTTGCGGGGCAATACCCAGAGACAGCGCACGTTCAGGCACATAGCCAAGATAAGCCACACGATCGCGTGCCGCTGGCAACAGCGCACCAATCTCGTCCGAATTACGCAACACATTCACGTCGATGTCTTTGGTCCAGAAACTCTCCGGCAATGGCGCAACGTTATGCCAGTAATCGACCGGAGAATAGAACCACAATCTGGGTTTGTTAACCCCATCCACCCACAGCCAACAATGGGGCACGTGGGTCACCGGAACCCAGGCTTTGAACTGGGGGCTAACCTTGAAGGGATATTCCTGATCGTCCAGAAAACGCGTCAGGGGCTCCTCGGAATGAATTAACACCGCATCAAGCTGATGCTGCGTCAGTACGTTTTGAGCGTGCTGTTGCATCGTCGCCAGATGCTGGTGGAACAAAGATGCCAGCTTTTTCATGAAGATACTCATTAACCACAGCAAGATACGCTCAGTGTATCACAGTGATCGCAGGAGGGTAGCGGCGAGCGCTTTGTGATCGAAATGGCAAATAATTAATCTTTTATTTGCATTTATTTAACATTCAGCCACAATTCACTCATCTGGTCGTACCAGATCATTATACTGTTTCTGGAGATCGCTATGCTTTATCAAAGTGAAACGCTCTACGTGCGCTGGCTGGAGGAAGGGATCGCTGAACTGGTCTTTGCTTCTCCCGGCTCGGTGAATACCCTGGATACCAAAACCGTTGCCAGCCTGGGCAATGCGTTGACCGTGCTTGAGCAGTTGGAAGGCTTACAAGGCCTGCTGCTGCGCTCCGACAAACCGGCATTTATCGTCGGTGCTGATATTACCGAATTCTTGTCGCTGTTCGCAGCACCGCGCGAGCATCTTCAGACCTGGTTAGAACAGGCCAACCGTATCTTCAATCGTCTTGAAGATCTGCCGGTGCCGACGGTTGCCGCCATCAACGGCTATGCCCTTGGCGGCGGCTGTGAATGTGCCCTGGCGGTAGATATCCGTATCGTCACACCGTCCACGCGCATCGGTCTGCCAGAAGTCAAACTCGGTATCATGCCCGGTTTTGGCGGCTCTGTTCGCCTGCCGCGCCTGTTGGGAGCCGACAGCGCGCTGGAAATCATTGCCGCAGGAAAAGACATCGATGCGTCAGAGGCGTTGAAAATCGGCCTGGCTCATGCGGTGGTGCCCGATGAAAAATTGGCGGCGGCGGGAGCAGACGTTCTCCGTCAGGCCATTTTCGGCCAGATTGATTGGTTGTCCTACCGCAAGCCAAAGCGGGAACCGCTCAAGTTCAATGCGATAGAAGCAGCAATGAGCTTTACCATGGCCAAAGCGATGGTGGCACAAACCGCCGGTAAACATTATCCCGCCCCCCTGACCGCGGTCAAAACCGTTGAAGCCGCGGCGGGGATGACGCGCGATGATGCATTGCGCATCGAAACACAGAATTTTGTGACGCTTACTGCAACGTCAGCAGCGCGTGCTCTGGTCGGTATTTTTCTCAACGATCAGTATGTTAAGGGCAAGGCTAAGAAACTGTCAGGTGCGGTATCCGTACCGCAGCAGGCCGCCGTGCTGGGCGCGGGTATTATGGGTGGCGGCATTGCTTACCAATCTGCCTACAAGGGCGTGCCGATTGTGATGAAAGACATCAACGACAAAGCGCTGGCACTGGGTATGACAGAGGCTGCGAAATTGCTCAACGGCCAGTTGACGCGTGGCAAGCTGGACGGTTTGAAAATGGCGAATATCCTGAGCCACATTCAGCCAACGCTTGATTATGGCCGCTTTGCGGATATCGATATCGTGGTGGAAGCGGTGGTGGAAAACCCCAAAGTGAAAGGGAAAGTACTGGCGAAAACGTTATTCTGGCCTCCAATACGTCGACGATCCCCATCACGTTGCTGGCAAACTCCCTGCAACATCCTGAGCGTTTCTGCGGCATGCACTTCTTTAATCCGGTGCACCGTATGTCACTTGTGGAAATCATCCGTGGCCCGCAAACCAGCGACGAAACCATCGCACGCGTGGTGGCCTACGCCAGCAAGATGGGCAAAACCCCTGTCGTGGTGAACGATTGCCCCGGCTTTTTCGTCAACCGCGTGCTGTTCCCCTACTTTGCCGCTTTCAGCTTGTTGCTGCGTGATGGTGCTGACTTCCGCCAGATAGACAGAGTGATGGAGAAGCAGTTCGGATGGCCCATGGGACCGGCCTACTTGCTGGACGTGGTCGGTATCGATACCGCTCATTATGCCCAGGCGGTTATGGCGCAGGGTTTCCCACAGCGTATGCAGAAAACCACACGCGACGCGATTGATGTGCTGTTCGAACATCAGCGCTATGGTCAGAAAAACGGACAAGGGTTCTACCGTTATACGTCCGATAAGAAGGGCAAGCCGGTAAAAGAGCAAGATCAAAGCGTCGATGCGCTGCTGTCGGAGGTCGCCAACGACAGTCGCACCTTTACTGCACAAGAGATTATCGCCCGCATGATGATCCCGATGGTCAACGAAGTCGCCCGCTGTCTGGAAGAAGGCATTGTCGCCAGCCCCGCAGAAGCCGATATGGCGTTGGTGTATGGCCTGGGGTTCCCACCGTTCCACGGCGGTGCCTGTCGCTATCTCGATACGCTGGGCAGCCGCGACTATGCGCTACAGGCTAACGCCCTGGAATCCCTCGGGGCGATATATCAGATCCCCGATGGCCTGCGTCAGCTGGCAGAGCGTAACGACAGCTATTATCCCCCAGCGGCACCGCACGCGGGTATCTCTCTCGGTTAATCGGCATGAGGTCACAGAATATGGAAAACGTTGTTATTGTCGACACCATCCGCACCCCGATGGGACGCTCGAAAGGGGGGTGCATTCCGTCAGGTGCGCGCCGAAGATCTTTCCACCCACATGATGCGCAGCTTGCTGAGCCGTAACCCGGCGCTGGTCGCCCAAGAGATAGACAATATCTATTGGGGCTGCGTACAACAAACGCTGGAGCAAGGTTTTAATATCGGCCGCAATGCGGCGCTGCTGTCGGAGATTCCGCCGACCGTGCCCGCAGTCACGGTCAACCGCCTCTGTGGCTCCTCCATGCAGGCACTGCACGATGCCGCCCGCGCCATTATGGTCGGGGATGCCAACACTTGCCTGATCGGCGGTGTGGAGCATATGGGACATGTGCCGATGAACCACGGCGTCGATTTTCATCCTGGCCTGAGCCGCACCGTGGCAAAAGCGGCTGCGATGATGGGGCTGACGGCAGAGATGCTGGCACGCATTCATCACATCAGCCGTGACATGCAGGATCAGTTCGCCGCTCGCTCTCATCAACGCGCCTGGCAGGCAACCCAACGCGGTGCCTTCCGCCATGAAATCGTCCCCACGGTCGGCCACGATGCGGATGGCATACTGCATGTGTTTCACGATGATGAGGTGATTCGTGCCGACACCACGGTAGAAAGCCTGAGCAGCCTGAAACCCGCCTTCGATCCGGCGCATGGCACGGTGACCGCAGGCAATGCCTCCGCCCTCTCTGACGGCGCAGCCGCCATGCTCGTCATGAGCGAATCACAAGCACGGGAGCGGGGGCTGACCGCACGCGCGCGCATTAAGGCGATGGCCGTGGTCGGCTGCGAAGCGTCCATTATGGGCTACGGCCCAGTGCCTGCCGTACAGTTGGCGTTAAAGCGCGCAGGATTGGCGCTGACAGATATCGGGGTGTTTGAACTCAACGAAGCCTTTGCCGCGCAAACGCTGCCTTGTCTGAAAGATTTAGGACTGCTGGAAATCATCGATGACAAGGTGAACCTGAACGGTGGGGCTATCGCGCTCGATCATCCGCTCGGCTGCTCCGGTGCGCGCATTTCCGGCACGCTGATCAACCTGATGGAACAGCGCGACGTACAGTTTGGCGTAGCGACCATGTGCATCGGTCTCAGCCAGGGTATTGCTACGGTGTTTGAACGGGGATAATTTGCCAAAGCACACGTCGGAGCGGTTATCTCTCCGGCGTGGCGCGGAGCGCATTCACTAGGCAGAGTCCCGCTCAATCAGGGTAAATCCGATATCAATAATCGGACTTTCCGTGCTTTTTCCTTCAATCTTGTCAGCAAGCATCGTGGCAGCCTCTTTGCCCATCTTCCAACTGTCGACGCCCAGGGTTGAAATCGATGGCACGTTGTGCGCCGCAAACGCCAAATCACCAAATCCCATAACGGCCAGTTGCTGCGGCACGGCTACACCTTGTGCCGTCGCTTCCATAATGGCGCCCTGCGCCAGAGTATCAGAACTACAGACTATCGCATCCAACGGCTCACCTTGCGCGAATAGCTGGCGTAGCCCAGTGCGCCCCGCCGCCATCGAGGCGGGTAACGGCACGATGACTTCACTCAGCGCGCAGTCGGTTTGGCGCGCTAAGGAGTCGTATAAACCGTTTTTTCGCTGCGCCGCACGCCTATCCGCGGCCCAAATCAAACCAAAACGCCGATGGCCTTTACCCAGCAGATAGTCTCCTGCTGCAAAGCCAATCTTCTCATGGGAAAAACCAATCAGCATATCCAGCGGGGTTGGTGTCAAATCCCAAATTTCGACCACTGGAATCTGCGCATTGAGGATGATTTTGCGCAATTCCGGCGTGTGATGAATACCCGTCAACACCACCCCGTCAGGGCGACGTGACAATAACGTGGCCACAATTTCTGCTTCTGTTTCATCGGAATACCCCGCCACACAGAGCAGCATATGATAGCCGCCCGCGTCCAGCTCATCGCTGATGGCCTGAATGGTATCGACAAACATGGCGTTGTTGATCTGCGGCACCACCACGGCAATAAGCTTGCTACGGCGAGAGGCCAGCCCACCAGCCAGCAGGTTGGGGATATAGCCGGTAATGCGCACCGCTTCCATCACCTTGTCGATGGTCGCCGCCTTTACCAGCTTGGGCGTGTTCAACGCCCGGCTTACCGTCATTGGCGACAGCCCAGATGCTCTGGCGACATCCTCAAGTGTGGGCGTACGCGGTTGGCTACCCTTGGCACGCTTATCGCTTTTCAATGACGTGTTTCCTTATCAACGGTCAGACTTCCGACGTTGGCATTATCCTAAATAGTGGCACGGTTTTCCACCCGCCAGACCGACTGGCGCGATCTTTACCACAAAATGATTGCGATAACATATTACTAATATCATTGATGCCAATACCCACGATCACCTCATACGCCACAGGAGATTACAAATCAATGCTGCTCAATTTGTGATCTATTATACAAAAACAACGCGTGATAATAGCGCTGACAATAGGTTCGATCTAAGAATGTTATCGCAATCATTTTATTTCAGGATGCCATCATGACCCTACACGCCAATTCAGATGCCGTAACTGCACACTCCCCGACAGCAGCAGAGACTGGGGATCGTATTGAACAGGTGAAGATCTCCTTAGCCTTTTTACCACTGGCAACGCCAGTGAGTGACGCCAAGGTGTTAACGGTACGCCAAAAGCCATTGACAGAAGTCGCGATCATATTCGCTGAAATCCGCACGCGGGATGGCTTTGAGGGCATAGGGTTCAGCTACTCCAAACGCGCGGGGGGTCAGGGTATTTACGCGCACGCCAAAGAGATTGCCGATAATCTGCTCGGCGAAGACCCTAACGATATCGACAAGATTTATACCAAACTGCTGTGGGCCGGTGCTTCCGTCGGGCGCAGCGGTATGGCAGTACAAACCATTTCCCCGATTGATATTGCGCTGTGGGATATGAAGGCCAAACGCGCCAGATTACCGCTGGCCAAGCTACTGGGCGCCCACCGCGATTCGGTGCAATGCTATAACACCTCTGGCGGTTTCCTGCATAAGCCGCTCGAGCAAGTGCTGAAAAACGTGGTGATTTCCCGCGAAAATGGCATTGGCGGCATTAAAATCAAAGTCGGCCAACCGAATACCGCAGAGGATATTCGCCGCCTAACCGCCGTGCGTCAGGCGCTGGGCGATGACTTCCCGTTAATGGTCGATGCCAACCAGCAATGGGATCGTGAAACTGCCATCCGTATGGGCAGAAAAATGGAGGCGTTCAATTTGGTGTGGATTGAAGAACCGCTGGATGCCTATGATGTCGAGGGTCATGCGGCGTTGGCAACTGCACTGGACACCCCGATTGCTACCGGCGAAATGCTGACCAGTTTCCAGGAACACGAGCAACTGATCCTCGGCAACGCCTGCGATTTCATTCAGCCAGACGCTCCGCGCGTTGGCGGCGTGACACCGTTTTTGAAAATCATGGATCTGGCGGCCAAACACGGTAATAAACTGGCACCGCACTTCGCAATGGAAGTGCACCTGCACCTCTCCGCAGCCTACCCCATCGAACCCTGGCTGGAACACTTTGAATGGTTGAACCCGCTGTTTAACGAACAGTTGGAGCTGCGTGATGGCCGGATGTGGGTCTCTGACCGCCCGGGATTGGGCTTCACCATCAGCGAGCAGGCGCGGCGCTGGACGGTGCAAACCTATGAATTTAAGTAATCGGTAGCGCATCCCGTTGCGACTCGTGCGGGTCTGCATGGTCACAACGTAAGATGCTTTGGTGCACCTTTAGCACACGTGCTGTTTCCATTCGTTGATGAACTCCGCCGGGAACAGCACGTTTTTTAAGGCACTCAAATGAAGGAGAAGGCGTCGCTGTAGAGGTGGTCAATCAATGCACCACGCTCGTTACAGAAGCGCTCGCGGGCAATTTTTGCCATTTCAAAGCGGCCTGCAATGTAGATATCGTGGCCTGACAGTGTGCCATAATCCTGCAATACCGCGCTGAGCACCGTACCCGTTCTGCCGTTCCACTCTTGTTCCGGTTGCTCAACCACAGGGATAACCTGCAAATTCGCGTGTTGGCTCGCCAGAACCTGTAGCTCGGTCAAATCATACAGGTGCTTGATCTCCCGCCCACCCCAGTAGATCGCGATCTCGCGCTCAGGTTGATGCGCCAGCACCGTCAGCAAGATAGAGCGCGCATAAGAGAACCCCGTGCCGCCAGCAATCAGGATCAGCGGACGATCGCTCTCTTCGCGCAGCCAGGCATCACCGTGGGGGATATCCACCGTCAGAGCGCGCTCTTTCAGAATACGATCCATCACCGCCATCGCATACAAGTTCAGCTCTGAGGCCCCTACGTGCAGTTCGATAAACTGCTGTTCCATCGGCGTTGATGCCATCGAGAACGGGCGCTTATCACGCTCATCCATTACCACCATCAAATACTGACCGGCACGGAAAGAGAAAGGGGCTTCCGGCAACAAACGTACCCGATAAACCGTATCCGTTATCGCCTCTACGGATGTCACTTTACAGCTCAATGTTGTCATGCATTCCCTCTAAGGGTGATAAAAGCAAAACGAGTAACAGCGGCACACCATACATCAAGCACGCGGCGGGCTGTCGTTAAAAATGGCAAGCACATCCCATATGGCATCGATACGGGCACACACCTCGGGATCCTTCTTGATGGGATGCCCCCACTCGCGCTGAGTTTCACCGGGCCACTTATTGGTGGCATCCAGCCCCATTTTGGAACCCAGCCCCGACACCGGCGACGCGAAATCCAGATAGTCTATTGGCGTATTTTCCATCAATACCGTATCTCGTGCCGGGTCCATACGGGTGGTAATCGCCCAGATAACGTCTTTCCAGTCACGCGCATTGATGTCGTCATCGCAGACAATGACAAACTTGGTATACATAAACTGGCGCAGGAAAGACCATACGCCCATCATCACCCGTTTGGCATGACCGGCGTACTGTTTTTTCATGGTGACGACTGCCAGACGATAGGAACACCCTTCCGGCGGCAGGTAAAAATCGACAATTTCCGGGAATTGTTTTTGCAAAATCGGCACGAACACTTCATTCAGCGCCACCCCTAATACGGCAGGTTCATCGGGTGGGCGTCCGGTATAGGTGGAGTGGTAAATGGCGTCCTTACGCTGCGTCACATGCGTAACGGTAAACACCTGGAAGTTATCCACCTCATTGTAATAGCCTGTGTGATCGCCATACGGCCCTTCCGCCGCCATTTCTCCCGGTTCAATGTACCCTTCCAGCACAATTTCCGCGCTGGCGGGCACTTCCAAATCATTGGAGAGACATTTCACCACTTCGGTTTTATAACCGCGCAGTAGCCCGGCAAAGGCGTATTCGGAAAGTGTATCTGGCACCGGGGTTACTGCACCAAGGATAGTCGCTGGGTCGGCACCGAGCGCGACAGAAACCGGGAAGCGTTGACCGGGATTTTCCTGACACCACTCCTGGAAATCCAACGCGCCGCCGCGATGAGATAACCACCGCATGATCAGCTTGTTTTTACCCAGCACCTGCTGGCGATAAATACCGATATTCTGACGCGCCTTGTTCGGCCCACGTGTAACCGTTAAGCCCCAGGTGATCAAGGGAGCTGCATCTTCCGGCCAGCACTGCATCACAGGAATACGGGTCAGATCGACGTCTTCCCCAGACCAGACCTGCTCCTGACAAGGAGCCGATGACAGCCGTTTGGTGGGCATATTGAGCACCTGACGGAATTTGGGCATGTTTTCCATCAAGTCTCGAAATCCTTTAGGCGGCTCAGGCTCTTTCAAAAAGGCCAGCAGCTTGCCGACATCACGCAGCGCCGTCACGCTATCCTGTCCCATGCCCATAGCCACCCGCTCCGGGGTGCCGAACAGGTTGCACAGCACGGGCATGGTATAACCGGTGGGATTTTCAAACAGCAACGCCGGACCGCCCGCACGCAGCGTTCTGTCGGCAATCTCCGTCATTTCCAAATGGGGGCTGACAGGGTGGCGAATGCGTTTCAGTTCTCCCTTCTGTTCAAGAAACGCGAGAAATTCACGTAAATCACGATATTTCATGCTGATTGTCAATGCAGTCTGTGAAAACGACATTATAAGGTTTCTTGCCAATTCTGTCGCTTCTTCATGCCGCTATTTATCCGCACAGGGTTTTGTTATGCTTCCCGGCAATGCTCATCGACTGACAGATCATCGACACAACACATTATGGAAGCCTGGTATTTATTGTATTGTAAACGTGGGCAGCTGCTGCGCGCCAAGGAACATCTTGAACGCCAAGCCGTTAAGTGCCTGAGCCCGATGATCAAAATGGAAAAGATCGTGCGGGGAAAACGCGCGGAAGTCAGCGAGCCACTGTTTCCCAACTACCTGTTTATTGAATTCGATCCCGAACGCATCCATACCACCACGATTGCCGCTACACGGGGCGTTAGCCACTTTATCCGTTTCGGCGCTCTGCCTGCCGTCATCCCCGTGACCGTCATTACCGAACTGACGCAACACCCAGTACAGATGATTCACGATCCACAAACACCGTATCCCGGGGATACCGTGCTGATCACCGAAGGGGTGTTTACCGGGCTACAGGCGATTTACAGTGAACCTGACGGTGAAGCCCGCTCCATGCTGCTGCTCAATTTTCTCAACAAGCAGGTGCCGCAGAGCCTCGATAATCGCCAGTTCAAAAAGCTGTAGTCAGGCTACCCGACAAAAGAAACGCCGCCGGTGAGAACACTCACGGGCGGCGAACTGATAGGTCTGAGCGGATAGGACGATTAGCGGGAAAGCTGTTCGTCACGCAGCCATTGTGCGACCTGCTTGGCAAAATAGGTCAGCACGCCGTCGGCCCCTGCGCGCTTGAAGCACAGCAGTGACTCCATCACCAGCGGCTGCTCCTGAAGCCAGCCGTTGCGAATGGCCGCCATGTGCATGGCATACTCACCGGAGACCTGATAGGCAAAGGTCGGCACGCCAAACGTTTCTTTAACACGATACAGCACATCCAGATAGGGCATACCGGGTTTCACCATCACCATGTCCGCGCCTTCCTGCAAATCCTGAGCGACTTCTTGTAAGGCTTCATCCCCGTTGGCCGGGTCCATCTGATAGGTTTTTTTGTTACCGCCTTTCAGATTGCTTGCCGAACCTACCGCATCGCGGAAAGGCCCATAGTAGCAAGAGGCATATTTTGCCGAGTAAGCCATGATCTGGGTGTTCACCAGATGCTGCGCTTCCAGCTCGTCACGAATGGCACCAATGCGCCCATCCATCATGTCGCTTGGTGCAATGATTTCCGCACCCGCTTGTGCATGACACAGCGCCTGACGCACCAGAACGGATTTGGTGATGTCATTTATCACATAGCCATCTTCATCAATAATGCCATCTTGCCCATGCGTGGTATAAGGATCCAGGGCAACGTCTGTCAGCAACCCCAACTCCGGCACTGCATCTTTGAGCGTGCGGATCACTCGAGGCAGCAGCCCTTCGCGGTTGTAGGCTTCTTCGGCGTTCAGCGACTTCTTATCGGTATCGATCACCGGAAACAGTGAGAGCACCGGGATACCCAACTTGGCGAGTTCTTCCGCCTCTTTCACCAGTAGATCCCGCGTCATGCGGTATACACCCGGCATCGAAGGCACTTCCTGACGCTGATTTTTGCCTTCCATCACAAAGACAGGATAAATCAGGTCGTTGACCGTCAACTGATTTTCAGCAACAAGGCGACGGCTGAAATCATGACGGCGTAAACGGCGCAGGCGACGGCCGGGAAAAGCGCCAGGAAAAACATTGCTCATAATTATTCTCCAGAATCATGGCAGCCGGAAAATCCGGCGTGCGTTTTCATCTACTTTTTGCCCCAACATCCTGGCGTCTTCATCGCGCCAGGCAGCAACCTGCTGAACGATATGCGGCAAAAAGCAGGGTTCATTACGCCGGGATGCAGGTTTTGGTGATAAATCCCGGGGTAACAAATAGGGTGCGTCTGTTTCCAATAACAGGCGGTCGATGGGAATCTGTTTTAGCAGATGGCGAAGTGCAATTCCGCGTCGCTCATCGCACACCCAACCGGTGATGCCAATCGAAAGCCCAAGACGCAAGCACTCATCCAACTCCTGTTCAGTCCCCGTGAAACAGTGCAGCACCGCACCCGGCAGCTTATCCAGCCAGGGAGAGAGTAGCGCGATAAAACGCTCATGGGCGTCACGGCAATGCAAGAATACGGGTAACCCCCGCTCTGCGGCCAACGCTAACTGCGCGGAAAAGGCGTGTTCCTGCTCATCAGGCGTTGAGAAATTGCGATTAAAGTCCAGCCCACACTCGCCCAGCGCCACAACAGCAGGCTGTTGCGCCAACTGCGAAATCCGCTCCGCCACCGCCGTCGACCAACTGCTGGCATCATGGGGATGCACGCCGGCCGTCGACCAGCAATAGTCTGGGTATTCCTGTGCCAGTGCCTGCTCACTTTCATGCAGGTTGGTTCCGGTTATGATCATTCCGCTCACCGCAAACGCCTGAGCACGCTCAATGACCAGAGCACGATCGTGAGCAAATTGGCTATTGGTCAGATTGACGCCGATATCAAACATGGACATTCCTGAAGGGTAATAACATTCCCGCTCCGGCGAGCGTGTCCCGAAGGGAAGCAGATGCAGATTGGAGGAAATCCCCGCCTAAGCGGGGATAACAAAAGGATTCAGGACGATGAACCTTCGTTGCTTTCTTCTGCCTCTCGCTCTTCCGCCTCATACTGACGGCGTCCTTTCCCCACGTAAAAACGCGAGCAGAACAGGCCGACTTCAAACAACAGGTACATCGGAATAGCTAACAACGTCTGCGAGAACACGTCCGGCGGCGTCAGTAGCATACCGACAACGAAAGCGCCAACCAGCACATAAGGCCGCTTCTTCTTCAAATCTTCCGTGTTGGTAACACCGCTCCAACACAGCAGCACAATAGCAATAGGTACCTGGAAAGATACGCCAAACGCCATAAACAGCGCCATCACGAAATCGAGGTAGTTATTGATATCGGTGGCGATTTGCACCCCCTGCGGTGCTGTCTTGGCAAAAAAGCCAAACGCCAGTGGGAACACCACAAAGTAGGCAAATGTCATACCCGCATAGAACAGCAGGCTGCTGGAGAACAGCAACGGCATCATCAGGCGACGTTCATGTTTGTACAGCGCCGGAGCGATAAACGCCCAGACTTGATACAACACCAGCGGTGCAGCGACAAACACCGACACGATCATCGTGAGTTTAATCGGCGTAAAGAACGGGGAGGCCACATCAGTGGCAATCATACTGGCCCCGGCAGGCAGTTGTTCAATAAGCGGTGCCGAGACAATCTGATAGATGTCGTTAGCAAAAAAAACCAGCACGACAAATACGCCCAACACACAAATAATGCTGTTTAACAGGCGCTTGCGAAGCTCAATCAGGTGACTGATTAACGGTTGTGTATCTTCAATGGCCATAGACTAGCGTTCATCAGCAGAGGGTTGGGAAGGCGCGACAGCCGATGCAGGCGCTGCGCGCTTATTGGGCACATCATCGGTCGGTGCCAAGGCAGCGACAGCTGGCGTATTGTCAGGCAGAGCCGTTGCAGAAGGCGCTTCTGGTGCGCTATTCACTACCGCAGGCGGTGCCACATCGATAAGGGATGAGGATAGCGCAGCGGCGGGTTGGTCGACAGACGGTAACGCTGTTGGCGAAGACGCCTGCTCAGCTTTGATAACCCCATCATGAGCAGCCTCAGCATCCGCCAGCGGCTTATGCGGCACCTCCCCCAGCTGCGCCGTGGCGCTGTCACCGGGTTTCGCATAACCGCGTCTCATCGCATCCGCCGCTTCTTTGAGTTCGTCCATAGAGGCTTTCAGCTCTGGGGAAAGGTTTTTCAGGCTAGCCTGCTCCACCTTCTTCAAACTGTCCTGCAACTCTTGCAACTTCAACTCTTGGGTCAGCTCATTTTGCACCGCAGACGTCAGCGAGCGCAACGTTCTGACCCAACCAGCAATCGTTTTCACCGCAACGGGCAGGCGTTCAGGCCCGAGTACAACCAGGCCGATCACCATTACGATCATCAGCTCACCAAATCCGATATCAAACACCGATTATACCTGCTCTTTATGCTGGCTCTTCGTTTCTTCTGATTTTGCGTCAGCCTGTTGTTCCGTGATGGACTTCGTCGCGAAATCGGCATCCTGCTGTGTTTTTTCATTCTGGTTTGCAGATGCGCTGTCAGCGGGCGAAGGTTGGTCATCGCTGATGGCTTTTTTAAAGCCTTTAATCGATGCGCCCAAATCGGAGCCTAGCGTTCTCAGCTTGTTAGTACCAAACAGCAGCACCACGATCACCGCAATGATCAACAAGTTCCAAATACTAATACCACCCATACCAATTACCTCTTTTCTACAAAGGGGAGTTATCCATCATCTTTCACACCGCAAACATTCGTGTGTGCATTGGTGTCCGAAAACGAGTCACCGCGCACTATTCTTACCTAGAGAATGCGCTCGGTTTACGTTTCCTGCAACGCCTTTTTCCTGCGGTGGAAAGGCATATAAGGTCAAAGCCGTAACTATTATATACGGCTATTAATAGCGTCTGTCATTATCTGCTTCAACGTGTACGACGCCAACCAATGACCCAGCTCACAACACCAGCGGCCATTAACCCCGCCGAAATCACTTCCGGGAGATCCTGACGCCCCACCAACATGAGTAACCCAGCCAGTAGCAACGTCGCGCCAACGCCAAGTAAATAATGCGACTGGCTTTGGCGCATTCGCTGCATGCGCAGTTCATCTGTCAGTTGTGTAACGCTATGGCGCAGCAGCCGATGCTGCCGCAAACCATCGTAAATCAACTCGGGAATTTCCGGCAGTTTTTCCGCCCAGAAGGGGGCCTTTTCTTTCAATCCGCGAATCAGTGCGGCAACCCCCATCTGATCTTTCAGCCACGACTCCAGAAAAGGCTTGGCTGTTTTCCATAAATCCAACTGCGGGTATAGCTGGCGACCGACACCTTCAACGTAGAGCAGCGTCTTTTGCAGCAAGACCAACTGTGGCTGTACTTCCATGTTGAAGCGGCGCGCCGTATTGAACAAGTTTAATAACACATGCCCAAAGGAGATCTCTGCCAATGGCTTTTCAAAAATGGGTTCGCACACGGTACGAATCGCAAATTCAAACTCTTCAACATTGGTATCGGCAGGCACCACCCAGCCGGAATCCACATGCAGTTCAGCCACGCGACGATAATCGCGATTGAAAAAGGCAATGAAGTTTTCTGCCAGATAACGCTTATCTTCTTTGTTCAGCGACCCAACGATGCCGCAATCAATACCGATATATTGCGGGTTTTCAGGGTGTTCATAGCTGATAAAAATATTTCCCGGATGCATATCGGCGTGGAAGAAGCTGTCGCGGAATACCTGAGTAAAGAACACCTGCACGCCGCGCTCCGCCAGCAGCGGCATATTGGTGCCGTTGGCTTTGAGCGCCTCAACGTCTGAGACCGGAATACCGTAGATACGCTCCATGACCAGCATGTTTTCACTGCAATAATCTGAGTAGATTTCCGGAATATACAGCATCGGGCTGCCGTCAAAGTTACGGCGCAATTGGATGGCATTCGCCGCTTCACGCAGCAGGTTTAATTCATCAAGCAGGGTTTTCTCGTACTCGCGCACGACTTCACGCGGGCGCAAACGCCGTCCATCCGGCAACAGCATCGGCAGCCAGCCCGCCAAACGGTTCATCAGCCGCATATCAGCCTTGATGACGGGGAGGATATCAGGACGAATGACTTTGATAACCACTTCCTGGCCGTTGGTTTTGAGCCGCGCAGTATGCACCTGTGCGATAGACGCAGAGGCCAGTGGCACTATTTCAAAATCATCAAACCAACTTTCGAGTTGAATGCCCCCCATCGATAGTTCGATCTGCTCACGGGCCAGTTTGCCGTCAAAGGGATCTACGCGATCCTGAAGAATAGCGAGCTGATCGGCAATCTCCGGTGGAAAAAGATCGCGCCGAGTAGACATCATCTGACCGAACTTGATCCAAACCGGGCCCAGTTCCTGCAACGCCAAACGCAAACGTTCACCAAGCGGTTTGTCCTTATGGCGGTTTGGCATCCAGAACAGGAATTTACGCCAGATACGCAAAGGTAAGGTGATGCGCAAATGCGGGATCAGTTCATCGAGCCCATAGCTCAACATGACGCGAATAATGTGGTAAAGGCGCAGCAATTCACTTGGCGTCATGCGGCAGACTCCAACTTCGCCAGTCGTGCCGCCAGCGTATCGACGTCATCACTTAACGCAGCCACTTCATCATACCACCAGGTCGCTTCTAAACGCCCCGGCGCAAGCCGCCACTCTTCCGTTACGGTTTCTGCCAAGTAGTGCCGCTGGCGATCGAAAAAACGGGCCGCACCGCGAAACGCGCCTTGTACCGTCTGACCAATGCCTTGCGCAACAACGTCGCCCGTGTAAGGCGCAAGCCACTCTGCGGGGTCGCACTCCGCCAAATCCAATAGATTGACAAAGTGTTGGACAATCTGCATATCCCCTTCAATCACCAGTTCACCACGATGCATCAGCGATGAAAGCTGCTGGCGATCGCGCAATGTGAGCAATGCGTGTATCCGGGTTTCTAACTGACAATCCGCCGTATCAGCCCACTGGCTTATCACATCAACGCGGTGCTCACCAAAGACCAATACCAGCGGCACCGGCAGTTCTGCTAACACAATTTTGAGCGTTTTTCCCTGTAGTCGCTGGCGCGCCGCTTTCAAGCTACGTTCGCGAAAAAGCAGGCTATTTAACGCCGTTTCCAGCGCGGCAGTCAGCACAGACGTTATCAACATCAGCGTATCCCACTATAAAACAACTTAAAATTTGAACCCACGGTGTAACGCGACAATGCCTCCCGTGAGGTTGAAGTAGTTTACACTGTCAAAGCCCGTATCCACCATCATGTCCTTCAGCGTTTCCTGGTCCGGATGCATACGTATCGATTCCGCCAAATAACGGTAGCTGCCCGCATCTTTGGTCACCATATCGCCAATACGCGGCAAAACATGGAACGAATAGAAATCGTAGACTTTGCTGAGCGGTTTCAACATCGGTTTGGAAAACTCCAGCACCAGCAAGCGACCGCCGGGCTTCAGGACGCGGAACATGGAGCGCAGCGCTTTGTCTTTATCCGTCACGTTGCGTAAACCGAAAGAAATGGTGATGCAGTCAAAGTAGTCATCCGGGAAAGGCAGCGCCTCCGCATTGGCCTGCACATAGCTGACGTTATCAATAATCCCCAGATTGCGGAGCTTTTCGCGTCCCACTTTCAGCATGGAAGCATTGATATCAGCCAGCACCACTTCTCCTGATTCGCTGACCAGGCGTGAGAATTTAGCGGTTAAATCCCCCGTCCCGCCCGCCAGATCCAGCACGCGTTGGTCACGCCGGACACCGCTGCATTCAATGGTAAACCGTTTCCAGGCACGATGAATCCCGAAGGACATCAAATCGTTCATCAGGTCATATTTTCCCGCTACCGAGTGAAATACGCCTGCCACCATGGCCTCTTTATCGTTTTTATCGACAGTACGAAAACCAAAATGCGTGGTTTTCTCCGGATCGTTCGTCATGTTCTTCGCCCTACTTTTCCAAATCAGAATTGTGGTCAATCCCCTTTGCGCACTATCGGCTGAACTCACCGCTCACATTGCGCTGTCAAGCGTTGTGCGCAACACGAGCTTGGCGTGTCTATTCGCGTTTTGCATCAACAATTGAAGAGGAACATCGAATTTTGAAACTACCCCTTAATGGGGAGAGTGTAAAAGACCAGGCTTAAAAACCCACCGCTCTGATGCACTGAATAAAGTTGTAAAACGCGAACATACGTGACGCATCACAGACGATCTGACATTTCTGTATCCGTGCCTTGTGCGTGTTCCCCCATAGGCGGGGCCTCTGTTTGAATCGTTTCAGACAGCGTTTCCAGACGCGCATCCTTCGCGTCAGCCTCGGCAGAGAGCACCGCTTGCTCTGCCACGTTGGGGTTTATGGTACGCTTAACCTCAACGCCAAGGGAACGGAAACCTTCTACCTGGGCTATCAGATTACCGCGCCCGGAAGCCAGTTTGTTCATGGCCTGCCGATAGCTGGCCTGTGATTTATCCAGGCTTTGCCCCAACGCCGCCATGTCTTCCACAAAGAGACGCAGTTTATCGTACAACCGAGAGGCACGATCGGCGATCTGCTGCGCATTGCGGCTTTGCTGTTCATAACGCCACAGATTGGTGATGGTACGTAACGCGACGAGCAGCGTGGTAGGGCTTACCAGCATGATGTTGTGTTGCAGGGCCTCGCTGATCAATTCAGGGTGGCGGTCGATAGCAACCAGAAAAGCAGGCTCGACGGGGATAAACATCAGCACATAGTCCAACGATCGCAGCCCCGGCAATTGCTGATAGTCCTTATTACTCAGCAGACGGATATGACCACGCACGGAGGCGATATGCTCGTTGAGTGCGCTGGCACGTTCCCCGTCGTCCTCGCTGTTAAAGTAGCGCTCATAGGCCACCAGCGACATCTTGGCATCAATCACCACATCTTTGCCCTGTGGGAGACGAACGATCACATCCGGCTGCATGCGTCCGTTTGCGCCCGTCTGGATACTGACCTGCGTTTGGTATTCATAGCCTTCACGCAGGCCCGAAGCTTCAAGCACGCGTCCCAGCACCACTTCGCCCCAGTTCCCCTGGGTTTTATTATCGCCTTTCAGGGCTTTCGTCAGGTTGACCGCTTCTCTCGCCATTTGCACGTTGAGTTGCTGCAACTGGCGAATTTCATGCGCCAGCGTGTGGCGCTCACGCGCTTCACTGCCGAACCCCTCCTGGACTTGACGACGAAAACCGTCCAATTGTTCTCGCAGCGGCGTCAGCAGTTTATCGAGGCTCTGTTGATTTTGTTCATCCACCCGGCGCCCGCTGTGCTCAAAAATCCGGTTAGCCAGATTTTCAAACTGTGTCGTCAGGCGCTGCTCGCTGTTGATTAACAAGCGCTGTTTTTCCTCAGCGGCAAGGCGCGTTTCTTCCAGACGGATGGTGACTTCACGCAGTTCCGCTTCCTGCGCACCGTTTGCTTCGCGCAGCGCGCGCAATTCCTGATTAAGCTGGTTGCACTCATCTTGCAACCGGGCCATGACCAGCAGCTTTTCCTGATGGGCGGTGAGTTTACCGTGCATCAGACGCAGTTCCATATCATCCTGACGCAGGCGCTGTTCGTCCTTATCACGCGCAAGCTGAAGCTCACGTACCGCGCTTTGCGCCTGCTGTAACGCTTGTTCTTGTATACGTTGTTCCGTTTCTTGCCGAGCGCGGCGTTGCTGGTAACGCAGGCTGGCAACCAACCATCCCACCAGCACTCCGACCGCCCCGCCGCCTACACCGTAAAAGAGGGTGATATCCACGTCGCATTCCTTTCGTTATCGCCACTGTCCGTCAAGGTAAAGTGATACTGTATGTATGTCCAGAAAGAATAGCGCAGGCCAACGTAAAGCGGCATCGTTGTCGGCTCTGAAATGGTTAGAATGCGAGGCGTCTTGCGTTATGACTTACGGTCATTGGCTGAATAAAAAAGGGTCGTAAATCCGGCCCTGATACAGGTGACAGAGCGCTATCAGCGTTACAGACGCCCTTTGGCATCGGCAATCGCCTGTGCGACCTGCTGTGGTGACACACCGCCTTTGGCCGCGCGTTTTTCCAAACAGGATTGCAGCGACAGGATGGGATACACTTCATCGCCAATGGTGGCACTGAATTTCTGCAAATCCGCCAGCGGCAATGCTTCCAGCGGCTTACCCTGCCGAATAGCTTCCACCACAGCTTCACCGACAATGTGGTGCGCTTCGCGGAACGGAACGCCTTTTGCCACCAGATAGTCTGCCTGTTCGGTCGCATTGGCGTAACCCTGCTGCGCCGCTTCCTGGCAGCGCGGACGACGGACCTGAATGCCTTCCAACACCAGTGCCGCCATCATCAGACAGTCATGCCAAGTGTCGAGCGCGTCGAACAGACCTTCTTTGTCTTCCTGCATGTCCTTGTTGTACGCCAGCGGCAAGCCTTTGAGCGTCATCATCATGCCGGTCAGCGCGCCTTGTGCCCAACCCAATTTACCGCGGATCAGCTCCAACGCATCCGGGTTTTTCTTTTGCGGCATCAGGGAGGAGCTGGAGGTTACACGATCGGACAGCTCAACAAACCCGGATTCACCGCTGTTGAAGAAGATCAGATCTTCGGCAAAGCGTGACAGGTGCACCATGCCGATTGAGGCATTAGAGAGCAATTCCAGCACGTGATCGCGGTCTGACACCGTATCCAGACTGTTACGCGTGGCAGACGCAAAGCCGAGCCAGCCCGCCAGTTGCTCACGATCGATAGGATAGGCCGTCCCGGCCAACGCGCCGCAGCCCAATGGGCTGACATCAAGGCGTTTTAACGTATCTTCCAGGCGGCTTTCATCGCGTGCCAGCATTTCATGGTAAGCCAGACACCAATGGGCAAAGGTCACCGGTTGGGCGCGCTGCAAATGGGTGTAACCCGGCATCACCGCATCCTGATTCACCTCAGCGGTAGCGACTAACGCGGCGCGCAGTTGGCGCACGGCCAGTTGCAGTTCGCTGATTTGCGCTTTGCACCAAAGTTTAAGATCGGTGGCGGCCTGATCGTTACGGCTGCGGCCAGTGTGGAGCTTTTTACCCAAATCGCCCACTTTGTCGATCAGCTTCTGCTCTACCCAACTATGAATATCTTCGGCGTCGCTGTGCAGAATCTGTTCCGGGTCGGCTTGCACCTCGGCCAGCAGCGCATTCAGCGCCTGCTCTAACTGCTGCTGTTCCTGTTCGCTGAGAACATTGACCGTCACCAGCGCTTTTGACCAGCCGATGGAGTCGACGATATCTTGCTCCGCCAGACGGTAATCAAACCGCAGCGAGTCATTAAATTGTTTGAACCGCTGATCTGCCGCCTGACTGAAACGACCGCCCCACAACGCCATAACCGATACTCCCAAAATGTGCTTCAATGTCTTGTAACCATGCGGGCGGACCCGCATGCTCGCTTCCGTTACCTTTCGGCCAACGGAAATACCCTACAGATTAACAGATTTACGCCAGAATCCGCGTGCCAATCGGCGTGCCGTAAACAGCGCGGGCAGTTGATCGGCATGACGCCAACTGGCGATATCTACCGGGCGACCCAGCGCGCGAGCCGCATCCAGCGCTGCGTTGACTTTAACGATCATGCCGTCGGTAATAATCCCCTGCGCAATCAACTGCTCTGCTTTCTGCGCGGTCATTTCCGCAATACGTTGCCCCTTACCATCGAGGATACCGCTCACGTCCGACAGCAGGATCAAATCGGCATCCAGCGTCTCTGCGAGCGCGGTTGCAGCCTGATCGGCGTTAACGTTCATCAAATCGCCTTGTTCGGTGATGCCGATGGAACTGACGATTGGCAGATACCCGGCGCTCAGCAGCGCATTGGGCAGATCGGAGGAACCCGCCTGTGCTTTACCCACGTAGCCCAGGGATTCATCCAACTGCGTTACCGTGGTCATACCGCCAGACACAGACCCACCGCGTTGATGGCGTGTTTCTTCGCCCAAGTCAGTAGCGTTTTATTGGCCGAACCCGCCAGCGCACCGGTGATGATGTTGATCTGATCCGCCGGTGTCACGCGCAGCCCGTTTTTCTTCACTACGGGTAACGCCAGTTTTTTCATCAGGTCATCCACCAGGCAGCCGCCGCCGTGCACAATGACCAGCGGGCGCTGGTATTGCTCACGATAGGCAACCAGCGCCGTAAACAGACGCTCCAGCGCTTCTTCGCTGTCCAGTAACACACCGCCCAGTTTGATAATTAACGGATTCATAGCTTTCGTGCCTCAGGATTATGTCAGAGCAAAGATTGGGTTTCAGGGAAACCAAAACGAATATTCAGGCACTGTACAGCTTGCGCCGCCGCGCCTTTAAGCAGGTTGTCTTCCGTGGCGACCACAATCAGGTGCTCATCCTGTACGGAGAAACCAATATCGCAAAACGGCAAACCGACAACCGATTTTAACGCCGGAACCCCTTTATCGTAGAGGCGTACCAGCGGTTTGTCGTGATAGGCATTGTGGTAGGCTTCCGCCACATCCTGCGCGCTGACGCCCGGTTTCAGGCGGCAGGTAATGGTCGCCAGAATCCCACGCGCAAAATTCCCCAGATGCGACGTGAAGATAACCGGGATGCCCAGGTGGGTCGCAATTTCGGGTTGATGGCGGTGATTGAACACGCCATAAGGTTGCAAGCTCACCTCGCAGAAGCTGCTGGTGAGCGACGCTTTACGTCCGGCTCCGCTCACACCGCTGATCGCATTGATAACCGGCCACTGGTCGGTGTTGAGCAGTTGCGCATCCACCAGCGGTTTCAGTGCCAGCTGTAACGCCATGAGGTAACAACCAGGGACGGCAATCAGCTGCGCTTGCTTGACGCGCTCCGCCTGAAACTCGGCCAGGCCATACACCGCCTGCGCCAACCAGTCAGCGTGTTGATGCTCGAAACCGTAGTAGCGGCGATAAAATTCAGCATCCTGCACGCGAAACGCACCGGAGAGATCGAACACCACGCAGCCTGCGGCCAGAAACACCGGCGCAAGATCGTGACTCACTTTGTGAGTCGGTCGCCAGAAACACCACATCGATGCCTTTGGCGGCTTCGGCGGCATCCGTCAGCGCCTGTACCGGCAAATCGATGATGCCTTTCAGTTGAGGGTGCAGATCAGAAATGCGTTTGCCCGCATCAACGTTCTGCGCGGATACCGCAAGTGCGGTAAGGTTCATCTGAGGATGACGATTCAGATAGAGTGCAAGTTCAGCGCCAGTATAACCGCTTGCGCCAACAATCAACGTATTCAGCATGGGATCTGCATACCTTCCACTAAAATAATGTTGTTAAAACAGGGTATCTACAAAACGCCAAACCCGCTAACGGTATTCGACCGGTGCAGGTGTAGACTATCAGGTAATGTCTCATCCAAGGGTTAGAAACAGTTTCCTTTCGCTACACGTTATTGTATTTTTATTCAAAATAAATGCATGAATATTGATACTATCCTAACATAAGGCTGTCAACAGTGAAGATGAATTTACCCCCATTTATTGAGCTGTATCGGGCGTTGATCGCGACTCCTTCCATCAGCGCTACCGATCAGGCGCTCGATCAGAGCAATGAAGCATTAATCAATCTGCTCGCCGGATGGTTTGCCGATTTGGGCTTTCACGTTGAGGTACAACCGGTGCCCGGAACACGGCATAAATTCAATCTGCTGGCGCGCATCGGCCAAGGTCAGGGGGGCTTGCTGCTGGCCGGGCATACCGATACGGTACCGTTTGATGATGGCCGTTGGACGCGCGATCCCTTTACCCTGACAGAGCACGATAACAAGCTTTACGGGCTGGGCACTGCGGATATGAAAGGCTTCTTCGCCTTTATTCTGAATGCACTGCGCGACATCGATCCGGCAACGCTGAGCAAACCGATTTACGTGCTGGCGACTGCCGATGAAGAGACCACCATGGCGGGCGCCAAATATTTCTCTGAATCTACGCAGATACGCCCGGACTGCGCCATCATTGGCGAACCAACCTCGTTGAAACCGATTCGCGCCCACAAAGGCCATATGTCAAATGCCGTGCGTATTCAGGGGCAATCCGGCCATTCGAGCGATCCTGCGCGCGGCGTAAACGCGATCGAACTGATGCACGATGCCATCTCTCATTTGATGGTGTTGCGCAATACGCTGCAAACCCGTTATCACAACGCGGCGTTCCATATCCCCTATCCGACCATGAATTTCGGCCATATCCACGGTGGCGATGCGGCCAACCGCATCTGTGCCTTCTGTGAGCTGCATATGGATATCCGCCCGCTTCCAGGATTAACGCTGAACGATTTAAACGGTCTGGTGACGGAAGCGCTGGCACCGGTGAGCGAGCGTTGGCCGGGACGCGTGAGCGTCAGCGAACTGCATCCGCCGATCCCCGGCTATGAATGCCCAGTGGATCACGCCTTGGTGGGTGTGATTGAGAAATTGCTGGGCGTGCCCACGGATGTGGTGAACTACTGCACCGAAGCGCCGTTTATCCAGACGCTGTGCCCGACGCTGGTGCTCGGCCCCGGTTCGATCGAACAAGCCCACCAGCCGGATGAATATCTCGACACCGCATTTATCGCCCCAACGCATAAGTTGATCACCCAGATGGTGCAACATTTCTGCCGGTAAACGCGAAAGAAGGGGCGTAATAAGCGCCCCTAATCTGCGCACAGATGTAATTAAATTTCACCAATTGCCAATCCCACACGAAAGCAGGTACAACAACAGGGGGGTAAAACTGGCAGGGTGATAAAACAACCAATCGTCAATTGACGAATCCCGCCGGGCGTGGCTAGATGAAGGTAGCGTTTTGCATCTTTCTATGAAACAAACTTACAAAAAATAGAGATGGGCCAGGGTAAATATGAACGAACAATATTCCGCGATGCGAAGTAATGTGAGCATGCTGGGTAAACTTCTTGGTGACACCATCAGGGATGCATTAGGAGAGAGTATTCTTGATAAGGTCGAGACAATCCGTAAGCTGTCAAAATCGTCCCGCGCTGGCAATGAAAAACACCGTCAGGAGCTGTTGAACACGCTACAAAATCTCTCCAATGAGGAGTTGCTCCCGGTCGCGCGCGCCTTCAGCCAGTTCCTTAATCTGACCAACACCGCAGAGCAATATCACTCAATTTCGCCACACGGCGAAGCGGCCAGCAACCCGGAAATTTTATCTCAGGCGTTCGATCGTCTGAAAGCGCAGGCACACTTAAGCGAACGCGATATTCGTGACGCCGTGGAGACGCTCTCCATTGAACTGGTGCTGACCGCTCACCCGACAGAAATTACCCGTCGCACACTGATTCATAAGCTGGTTGAAGTAAACACCTGCCTGAAACAGCTCGATCACAACGATCTGGCAGACTATGAGCGCAACCAGATCATGCACAGTCTGCGTCAGTTGATCTCCCAGTCGTGGCATACGGATGAGATCCGTAAGATCCGCCCAACCCCCGTAGACGAAGCCAAATGGGGCTTCGCCGTGGTGGAGAACAGCCTGTGGGAAGGGGTGCCCGCCTTCCTGCGCGAGCTAGATGAGCAACTGGAAAAATCCTTTGGTTTCCGCCTGCCAGTGGATTCTGTCCCCGTGCGCTTTACCTCCTAGATGGGCGGCGACCGCGACGGCAACCCAAACGTGACCGCCAAAATCACCCGTCACGTCCTGCTGCTGAGCCGTTGGAAAGCCGCAGACCTGTTTTTACGCGATATTCAGGTACTGGTGTCCGAGCTTTCCATGTCGGAATGCACACCGGAGCTGCGTGCGCAGCTTAACGTTACCCTGACTTACATTGAGGGCAGCCTGAAAGGTGAGCGCACGCTGCGTCCGCACGATCTGCTGGAACACAACGAGCAGCTGTGGGAACCGCTGCACGCGTGTTACCAATCGCTACATGCCTGTGGCATGGGCATTATCGCCGACGGCCAACTGCTCGATACCCTGCGCCGCGTGCACTGTTTCGGCGTGCCGTTGGTACGTATCGATGCGCGTCAGGAAAGCACGCGTCACACCGAAGCGCTGGCGGAAATCACCCGCTACCTTGGGCTGGGCGACTACGAAAGCTGGTCTGAATCCGACAAGCAGGCGTTCCTGATTCGAGAATTAAGTTCCAAACGTCCGCTATTGCCCCGTCAGTGGGAACCGAGCGCAGAAACCAAAGAAGTGCTGGATACCTGCCAGGTGATCGCCGAAGCGCCGCAGGGCTCTATCGCCGCTTACGTGATCTCCATGGCGCGCACGCCATCCGACGTGCTGGCCGTGCACCTGCTGTTAAAAGAAGCGGGTTGTCCCTTCGCCTTGCCAGTCGCTCCGCTGTTTGAAACGCTGGATGACCTGAACAACGCCGACGATGTGATGAAACAACTGTTGGGTATCGACTGGTATCGCGGTTTTATCCAAGGCAAGCAGGTGGTGATGATCGGCTATTCCGACTCCGCCAAAGATGCGGGCGTGATGGCGGCTTCCTGGGCGCAATACCGCGCGCAGGACGCACTGATCAAAACCTGCGAGAAAGCTGGCATTGCGCTTACGCTGTTCCACGGACGCGGCGGCTCCATCGGTCGCGGTGGCGCACCGGCTCACGCCGCCCTGCTGTCACAACCGCCGGGCCGCCAGAAAGGCGGCCTGCGCGTCACTGAACAGGGCGAAATGATCCGCTTCAAGTTCGGCTTACCGGAAGTGACCATCAGCAGTTTGTCGCTCTATACCGGTGCTATCCTTGAGGTCAACCTGCTGCCGCCGCCAGAACCGAAACCGGAATGGCACGACATCATGGATGAACTTTCTCGCGTATCTTGCGATATGTATCGCGGTTATGTGCTTGAAAATCAGGACCTTGCGCCTTACTTCTGCGCCTCAACGCTGGAACTGGAACTGGGTAAACTGCCGCTCGGCTCACGCCCGGCCAAACACCGCCCGAACGGTGGTGTAGAAAGCCTGCGCGCCATTCCGTGGATTTTTGCCTGGACGCAAAACCGCCTGATGCTGCTAGCCTGGCTAGGCGCAGCTGCGGCGCTGCAAAAAATCGTGGAAAATGGTCAGCAGAAAGCGCTGGAAACCATGTGCCGCGACTGGCCGTTCTTCTCCACGCGTATCGGGATGCTGGAAATGGTGTTCGCCAAAGCGGACCTGTGGCTGGAGGAATACTACGATCAGCGTCTGGTCGACGAAAAGCTGTGGCCGTTGGGCAAAGAGCTGCGCGACCAGTTGGCGGCAGATATCAACGTGGTGCTGCGGATTTCCAACGATGACCATCTGATGGCAGATTTGCCGTGGATTGCTGAGTCTATCGCGCTGCGTAACGTCTATACCGACCCGTTAAACGTGCTGCAAGCCGAGCTGTTACACCGTTCGCGTGAGCAGGAGAACCCCAGCCCGGAAGTGGAACTGGCGCTGATGGTGACCATTGCCGGCGTGGCAGCGGGTATGCGCAACACGGGCTAACCGCGACACCGCACTGTTCCCTCCTCGCACTGAGGCGGGATATCACCTTGCTTTACCTACCTAGTCAACCAGATACTTACGCTGCAACTGGTAGCGCGCGTAATCATCCAGCCCATAGTCCGTCGCCAGCCAACGGTTTATAGAACCATAGCGTTCTTTGATGGTTCGCAGTGCGGTCGCCAGAAAGGCTTCCTGAACCGAGAGCACAAAGGAGAATTGCGACAGCGCTTTCTCATTCAGCGTATCGGCCAGCGATGTCAGCAGTTGCTCGCGAAAAGGCGCAAGGGTGATGTCCGTAACCAGATAATCTTCCATCACCGTCTTTTCATCCACCCCGAGCGCAAACAGCACCAGAGCGGAGCCGATGCCGGTACGATCTTTGCCGACAGCACAGTGCTGCACCAGTGCCCCTTCTTCTGGTCTCTGCAACAGGGCAACCAATTGACGATAGGCGGGATTGTTGAAAGGCAAACGCCGATAGAGTTCCAGCATAAAGGCCTGTGAGTCAAACGCAGAGAGCTGATCTGAACCCAACGACTCCAGACTGGCCGTGACCTCGTGGCGAATCGGGTTGGCGGGGCACGTGTGATAATGAGCGCCTTCCCACAGAATATCCGGCTTGGCCGTCACTTCATCCGGGTCGCGATAGTCAACCACGTGCGACACGGGAACGCCAGCCAAATGCTCACAGTCGGCAGCACTCAGTTGATCCAACGAGCCCGCACGGAACAGTTTGCGCGGGCGAATACGTTGCCCATCTGCGGTATACAATCCACCTAAATCACGGAAATTGATGCCGCCCTCTAACGCAACCAAAGAGGGATGGCGTGGTGCTGATGTTGTCATACAACTCCTTGCAATACGTGGCGAAAAACTCAGGCACTCAATAACCGGCGTGCTGCATCCAGCACCACCGTAACGGCAGCGGTTTCCGCCAGCTTCATCGTCGCAACATCCGGCGTTTCCTGCTGGGTGCGGTTGACTATGACGCCTGCGACCATGCCCGCCCGCAAACCCTGACTGGAACACATGGTGAGCAGCGTGGCCGACTCCATTTCGTAATTCAACACGCCCATGCTTTGCCACTCTTGCATCGAGCCTTGAAAACGCCGCACAACGCGCCCAGAGTAGGTATCGTAGCGCTCTTGCCCCGGATAAAACGTATCCGAAGAGGCGGTTACGCCAATGTGCAGCGAGAAATCGGAGGCCTTCGCAGCATCAACCAGCGCGGCAGTGCACGCAAAATCGGCCACGGCCGGATACTCCAGCGGCGCAAAGTGCAAGCTGGCACCGTCCAAACGCACTGCCGCCGTCGTCACCAACACGTCACCCACATTCATATCAGGCTGGATCGCTCCGGTGGTGCCCACGCGCAGAAAGGTTCTGACGCCTAATTGCGCCAGTTCTTCCACAGCAATGGAGGTCGAGGGGCCGCCAATCCCCGTAGAGCAGATAACCACCGGTTGCCCTGCAAGCGTAGCACGCCAGGTGGTAAATTCACGGTGCGTGGCCAGAAACACAGGGTTATCCATCTCGCGCGCGATTTTTTCAACCCGCGCCGGATCGCCGGGCACAATGGCTAACGTCGCCCCTTGCAGCCCCTGTTTGGTTAACCCCAGGTGGAACACATCAGATTCAGACATACTCGTCTCCTCATCATGGGCAAGATAGTACCGTTTATTATCCTAGCGCATCAGTACCCTAACAGCAGTGATATATCTCACTACCAAAAGAAACCAATACAGTGGTATACACTTATAAATTGCGCGTTGTCACACCAATAATCCCTTTTATGCTCAAGAGGAGAGCAACCACCATGAAAGTGGCCGAACCGCTGGAACTCCGACAAACCGATCGGGCGATGACCCGTGCCGTTACGCCCTATGCTGGGTCAACTATCCTCACCGACAGCCAAGGGATTATCGCGGGTGAGACCACCATTCCGTCCCAAGGTGAGCAGCTTCCTGCCTAACTCGCCAAACCGGCATCAGGTGATGGGCCTTATCGCATCATTCTGGTGGTGCAGGAAATTTTTGGGGTGCATCAGCATATTCAGGATGTCTGCCGTCGGCTGGCGAAACAGGGTTATCTTGCCATCGCGCCAGAACTGTATTTCCGTCAGGGCGATCCACATCAGTATGATGATATTCCGACGTTGCTGAGCGAATTGGTCAGTAAAGTGCCGGATGCACAGGTGCTATTGGATCTCGATCGCGCGACCAACTGGGCCGTGCGACAAGGCGGCGATGCCAACAAAATAGGCATTACCGGCTTCTGTTGGGGTGGGCGAATCAGTTGGCTGTATGCGGCGCACAATCCGCAGTTGAAAGCCGCGGTTGCCTGGTATGGTAAATTTTCCGGTAACAAAACCCTGATCACGCCGAAAAACCCGGTTGATATCGCCGCCGATCTCAGTGCACCCGTGCTCGGTTTGTACGGTGCAGAAGATGGCAGTATCCCGCTCGATCAGGTAGAGCTGATGCGACAGGTGCTACGCGCCGCCAACGCCACGGCGGAGATTGTGGTGTATCCCGAGGCGGGACACGCTTTCCATGCGGATTATCGCCCCAGCTACCATCAAGCGTCTGCTCAGGATGGCTGGCAGCGTATGCTGGCGTGGTTTGCGCAATACGGAGTGAAATAAGCAGAAAAAACGCAGGGAAGAATTCCCCACCACCGTCATTCCCGCCCACTTCCGTCATTCCCGCGAAAGCGGGAATCTCTGGCAAGCAGCACGTGTTTTTTCTGCCAAAGATCCCCGGCTTTCGCCGAGGATGACGAGGGGTAAAGAAGCATCCCTGCAAACGATTGAAGTTAGGCTTCAGTGGCGCGCAAGCGCTGCGCCGCTTCGACCATGTTAGCCAGCGATTGACGTGTTTCCGGCCAGCCGCGCGTTTTCAGGCCACAGTCCGGGTTGACCCACAGGCGCTCGGCGGGAATACGCTGCGCCGCTTTACGCAACAGCGCCTCAATCCATTCCACGCTCGGTACGTTCGGTGAGTGGATGTCGTACACGTCCGGCCCGATTTCATTCGGGTACTCGAACTATTCGAACGACTCCAACAACTCCATGTCGGAACGCGAGGTTTCAATGGTGATCACATCTGCATCCAGTGCCGTAATGGAGTCCATGATGTCGTTAAACTCTCAGTAACACATGTGGGTGTGAATCTGGGTGTCATCCCTTACCACGGCCGCATTCAGACGGAATGCTTCCACGCCCCATGCCAGATAAGCCTGCCAGTCAGAACGGTGCAGCGGCAGCCCTTCACGCAGTGCCGGTTCATCAATCTGGATAATACCGATACCTGCACTTTCCAAATCCGCCACTTCATCACGCAGTGCCAGCGCGATCTGCTTTGCAATGGTTTCACGGCTGACATCTTCGCGCGGGAACGACCAGCACAGGATCGTCACCGGCCCGGTCAACATGCCTTTTACCGGCTTGTCGGTCAGGGATTGGGCATACTTGGCCCACTCGACCGTGATCGGTTCCGGGCGGCTGATATCACCAATGATCACTGGCGACTTCACGCAGAGTGAACCGTAGCTCTGCACCCACCCATTTTGAGTGAAAATAAAGCCGTCCAGGTGTTCACCAAAATACTCGATCATGTCGTTACGTTCTGCTTCACCATGCACCAATACGTCCAGACCCAGACGTTCCTGCTCGACAATCGCCTGTTTGATGTGTTCAGCGATGCCTGTACGGTAGTTGTTGCCATCAAGGCGGCATTGCTTGAAGTCCAGACGCAGGCCACGAGTTTCCGTGGTTTGCGGGAAGGAGCCAATGGTGGTAGTCGGCCAGTCGGGCAGATTGAAACGTGCGCGCTGTGCCTCGGCACGTACCGGATAGGCGTGTTGACGCTGGCTATCCTGAGCGGTGATCGCCGCCAGACACTGAGTCACTGCCGCATTGTTAACACGCGTTGAGGTGTTGCGCGCACGAATCGGTGCGCTGTATTCCACCAGAGCAGCACCCTCGCCGCTGTTCAGTGCCGCCGTCAGCAGCGACAGTTCAGCACACTTCTGCAATGCGAAGGCGAACCAGCTTTTAACTTTGTCATCCAAACGCGTTTCCACGCTCAGATCGATCGGGCTGTGCAGCAGAGAACAGGAAGAGCCGATCCAGAGTTGACGCTGCCCGACCAGCGGTTGCAGGCGTTCAAACCAAGTGCTGAGATCCGCACGCCACACGTTACGACTGTTAATCACACCCAGTGATACCAGCCAGTCAGCCGGCAGTTGTGCCAGCAGCGCAGCGGCATCATCCTTGCCGTGCATCAGATCCACATGCAGACCTTGTACCGGCAGCGCACAGAGGGTATCCAGGTTATGGCCGATGCTGTCAAAATAGGTGGTCAGCAGCAGTTTGACCGAGCCCTGCAACGCATCGTAAGCCGGTTTAAAGGCATTCAGCCACTCTTGCGGCAGTTCCAGCACCAGTGCTGGCTCATCAATCTGCACCCACTCGATACCACGTTTTGCCAGTTCTGCCAGCACCTGTTGATACACCGGCAGAATGTCTTTCAGCAGGGAGAGACGATCGAATGCGTCACCCTTCACTTTGCCCAACCACAGGTAGGTCACCCGGACCCAGCAGCACAGGTTTGACTTTGTGACCCAGTGCCAGCGCTTCGTCCACTTCGTCGAGCAGTTGCGTCCAGGTCAGGGCAAAATGCTGTCCCTGAGTGAACTCGGGCACCATGTAGTGGTAGTTGGTGTTAAACCATTTGGTCATCTCTGCGGCGGCAGCTGGTTCGCCCGTCGGCGCACGGCCACGGCCAATGCGGAACAGCGTGTCGATATCAACTTTGCCATCGGCATTTTGGTGGCGCGCAGGCACGTTACCTAGCAGCAGGCTGGTGGTCAGTACGTGATCATACCAGGCAAAATCACCCACTGGCAGCAGGTCAACGCCAGAATCTTTCTGCTCTTGCCAGTGACGTGCCCGCAGCGATTTGCCCACTTCCAGCAGTTCAGCCTGAGTAAGGTTGCCTGCCCAATAGCCTTCTTGCGCTTTTTTCAGTTCACGGCGCAGTCCGACGCGCGGAAAACCCAGTGTGTGATTTAAAATTGCCATCGTTGATCCTTATTTAGCCGTCCAGATGTTTACATATCCATAATCAACAGGTACTGTATAATGCACAAGCGCAAATTATTCACTGTCATTGTGAAGGACTCTCATGATCGAACTGAAACACTTACGGACACTGCAAGCACTGCGCGGCACAGGCTCGCTGGCAGCCGTTGCCGCGCAGCTTCACCAGACGCAATCGGCGCTTTCCCACCAGTTCAGTGAGCTGGAGCAGCGTCTGGGTTTTCGGCTGTTTGTACGTAAGAGCCAACCGCTGCGCTTTACTCCTCAGGGGGAAATCCTGCTGCAATTGGCCGATCAGGTATTGCCCCAGATTCAACAGGCGTTGCAGGCATGCAACGAACCTCATCAGACCACACTAGGTCTGGCGATTGAGTGCCATAGATGTATTCAGTGGCTGACGCCCGCTCTGGAGCATTTCCACAGCCAGTGGCCGCAGGTGAACATGGACTTCAAATCCGGTGTCACCTTTGATCCCCAACCGGTACTGCAACAGGGGGAATTGGATCTGGTGATGACATCGGACATTTTGCCGCGCAGTGGGTTGCACTATTCACCGATGTTTGATTTTGAAGTGAGACTGGTGCTGGCGCCGGACCATGCATTAGCGAGCAAAGATACGATTTCACCGGAGGATCTCGCCAATGAGATCCTGATGATCTATCCGGTTCAGCGCCAGCGCCTGGACATCTGGCGTCATTTCCTGCAACCGGCTGGCATCAGTCCAACGCTAAAGAGCGTGTATAACACCCTGTTGCTGATTCAGATGGTGGCGGCACGCATGGGTATTGCCGCGCTGTCACACTGGGTAGTGGAAAGTTTTGAGCGTCAGGGTTTGGTGGTGACCAAAACGCTGGGTGAGGGGTTGTGGAGCCGACTGTACGCTGCGGTACGCGATGGAGAGCAGCGTCAGCCGGTGCTTGAAGCCTTTATTCGTTCTGCCCGCCACGCATCTGCCGTTCGTGCGGGATGCTGCACGACCCAGCGCTGGTGTACCCAAAAAGCCGCAAGGATAATCAGAGACCCTAGCGCGAAACGCCCTCAGTCGGGCGTCTTCTGCCAGAAGAGGAAGTTAACCAGTAGTCCGGCAGGGACGTGAAAGTTGTTCATGATACTCAGCGTGCCCGCATCTACCTTGGTAGCACCGTAGTTCCACATGAAATAGCCCAGGCCGGAGACAATCGCCCCCAAGAAAACCAACACGCCCCACTGTATTGGGGCGGTGGCTAGCTTGGTGAAGTTGCCAAACAGTCCCCACGTGACCAGCGTCACCAATCCCGCCCCCAGATAAAACCAGGAAAACGCACTGTGCTGCGGCATCGGGTGCAGCTCCATCAGGCGTTTATAGCCCACTTGCCCTGCGGCGAAGCAAATATTGGCAGCCTGAATCAGCAGAAAACTATGCCAAAAATGCGCACTGACGCCATGATAGTGGATGACTACAGACCCCAATACTGCCAGCAACGCGCTAAAGGCATAGCCCCAACGCAAGCGCCTCCCGCTGATTACATCGTAAATCAACGTGACGTACAGAGGCGTCATTACTGAAAACAGCAGCAGGGTCGGAACATCGAGATAGAGATAACTACGGAACAGCAGCAGGTATATCACGCCCAGTTGGATCACGCCGATCAGCAAATACAGCCCCAATACTTTGACTGAATAACCACGCCAACGCAGGAACGGCAGAAAAACCATGGCGGCCAGCACTAAACGAAACATGGCAGAGAACCAGCTATCGACCTGCCCCGCCAGATATTCGCCAATCAGGCTGAATGAAAATGCCCACAGAATGGTGGTAATGACCAGTAATAACACGCTGACACCCTAGTAAAAACGATAAGGGGCCATTGTACCGCATTAGCTGCATAATTCTCGACCAATGCAGTTTACATTTTGTTTATATACCAACAATCAGATTTGCCAGCGCAGCCAGGCAAAAAAGACGTTGCCGTTGTTGTAGGTGCCAGGAATGTAGGTCGCCTGAAAGGAGAGGCGCTGATAGTTCACCGAGACCAGCGGCAATAACACCGGAATCGGGATATAGTGCCAGTTGTCCCGCATAATAACGCCAGCGGTGAAACCCGCACCCAATTGGAAATCCGGATTCGTGGTAGGTGTCCAGCGTTTCTCAAAGCCATAACCGCCGATGGGCTCCCATTTGTTGAAGGAATCCTTGAATGCCATCAGGTACAGACCGTGCCAATCGCCGTCGGCATCCAGACGTGACACGCCATAGCCCGCGCCCCAGGGACGTTCATTGTACTTGTCGTTTTTCTCTTTGTCGTAAGTCCAGCGGTTATGCCAGGTGATAGCTGGGATATAGAGATCCTGACTTGACGAGTTCGACCAGGTTTCTGACAGATTAAATTTGGCTTTTTGCCACCAACTGCCCTGCCCATTGCTCTGCACAGACTCCTTCGACATTTCCACGGCGGAATCCGTTGGGGCAGCGAGGGAAGGAAGCGAGAACAGAAAAGGGAAAAGGGTAAATATCACACGCATCAGATACATCTTTGCTTCTCGTAAACCATCAATATTGTTGCGAGACCTGAACCGTCAGATGACAGGGAAAGTCTGGTTTAGGGAAACAGGCCCCGGGTAAAAGCCTGTCCAAAGAGGTATTATGACGGATTCACATGCTATATTGCGTGTAATTGTCGGTGAAGCGACAATATTTAAGATATTTCTTATAAGAAAATATCTTAGTTCAGCTGAATATTCGGATAGTATGCGATATAAGTAGTGAAAATCATTTGAAAAACAGCTTACTATAAGAAGAACTCAAATCCCATCGCCGTATTCAAATCCCCGATTGATCCCATTGAAGTATTGATCCATGTCCATCGTGGGGTTTGTCGCTTTCCGGACGCCCTACAATGCGCGCTGGCACACCCGCCGCCGTGGTATGCGCCGGAACCGGTTGCAACACCACGGAACCTGCGCCAATTTTTGCGCCACGCCCGACTTCAATATTACCGAGAATCTTGGCACCCGCGCCGATCATGACCCCTTCGCGGATCTTGGGATGGCGATCGCCGCTAGTTTTCCCGGTCCCGCCCAAGGTGACTGATTGCAGGATAGACAAGTCATTTTCCACTACCGCCGTCTCACCGATCACAATCCCGGTGGCATGATCGAGCATGATCTCACAGCCAATGGTCGCAGCCGGGTGAATATCGACGCCAAAAGACACCGAAATCTGGTTCTGAAAATATATGGCCAGCGCTTTGCGCCCCTGATACCAGAGCCAATGACCAATGGGGTAGGCCTGAAGCGCATGAAATCCCTTCAGGTAAAGCAGCGGCGTGGAGTATTTATCCACCTCCCGGTCACGCTGACACACCGCGCGAATATCGCACGCGGCTGACAGAATCATTTGTGGATCGGCACGGTAGGCCTCTTCCACCACTTCGCGAATGGCAATCGCGGGCATGATGGAATTTGCCAACTTGTTCGCCAGCATATAACTCAATGCGCTGCCCAGGTTTTCATGTTTCAGCAATGTGGCATGAAAAAAGCTGGCCAACATCGGTTCGCAATCAGCCAGCGACTGGCCTTCTGCTTTGATATTTGCCCACACCAATTCCAATTCATTAGTCGACATTGCCTTCACTCCCCTGCCGCACCGTTCATTGCGATGCGCTGACACGTTGCATTTATTGTTATCGCCCGGCACGCTTGCCAAAGACTCGCGTAGCCGCCAGCATACGATATAAAAGCCAAAAAACGCCAGAAGACCAGCGTCAGCGTTGGCCTCAAGGATAACGTTGTATTATTCGCGCTCGCTTTCGTCTTTGCGCGTTCTACCAAGCAGGGTAAGCGCCGCTTCGCGCGCGGCCTTGCCACAGTATAAAACCTGCCACAGTTGTTCACTGATGGGCATTTCTACCCCATGACGCTGCGCCAACGCCAGCACCTCTTTGGTATTGCGATAACCTTCCACCACCTGACCAATCTGATCCTGAGCGCTTTGTACATCCAGTCCCTGACCCAGCATCATGCCAAAGCGGCGGTTACGAGATTGGTTATCGGTACAGGTAAGCACCAGATCGCCCAGCCCCGCCATCCCCATAAACGTGGCGGGATCAGCCCCGAGTGCCACGCCAAGCCGCGTCATTTCCGTCAGCCCACGCGTGATAAGCGCCGTGCGCGCATTGGCACCAAAGCCAATGCCATCGGACATGCCAGCGCCAATAGCAATCACATTTTTTACCGCGCCGCCAAGCTGAACGCCTATAAGATCGGGGTTACTGTAGACGCGAAAGCTTTTACCGCAGTGCAGCAACGTTTGCAGATCGTCAGAAAACGTTTTGTCTGTCGCGGCTAGCGCGATAGCGGTGGGTAATCCCGCCGCGAGTTCTTTCGCGAACGTCGGACCAGAAATCACCGCCAGAGGCATCTCTTCACCTAATGCTTCACGCGCCACATCTTGCAACAAGCGCCCGGTTTCTGCCTCTAACCCTTTTGTCGCCCACACTAAGCGCGCATCGGCACGCAGCAGCGGTTTTAGCTGACGCAGAACGTCACCAAACACATGGCTCGGCACCACCACCAAAATATCTCGACTCGCCGCCAGCGCCTGCGCTAAATTAGACTCGAGGTGCAGCGTATCGGGGAAAGGCACATCCGGCAGGAACGCCTGGTTACACCGGGCGGTCTGCAATGTCTGTATGTGCGCAGGATCGTGTCCCCACAGCACCACGGAGTGGCCATTGCGGGCCAGCGTAATCGCCAGGGCGGTGCCGTATGAACCGGCACCGACCACTGTCATGGAAGCATGAGCAGTGCTCATCAGGCATCCAGGCGCGGTGCGCCGTTTTCACCTTCTGCGGACTGCCCTTCCGTTTGCTGTTGCAGATAGTTCATGAACAGCGCATCGAAGTTCACCGGCGCCAGATTCAACTGCGGGAATGTACCGCGTGTCACCATGCTGGCCACACATTCACGCGCATACGGGAACAGAATGTTCGGGCAGTAAGCGCCCAGGCAATGTGCCAGTTGCGTGCCTTCCAGACCGCCAACGGTGAAAATACCCGCTTGCTGAACTTCACACAGGAACGCGGTATTTTCGCCCAGCGTCGACGTTACCGTTACGCGCAGCACAACTTCATACACGTCTTCCGCCAGTTGGCTGGACGCCGTATCCAGATCCAGTTTAACTTCCGGTTGCCAATCCTGTTGAAACACCTGAGGAGCATTAGGCGCTTCAAAAGAGACATCCTTGGTGTAAATACGTTGAATCTGAAAAGTCATTTCGGCGGAGTTTTGTTCGGACATGTTGGCTAATACCTTTAATGTTAACGTTTTTGATGCGCCGCATTCACCGTGTGGCAGCGGACGCCAATGTGTGCATTTAAAATCGAACAATGCGCGCAGGAAACCTGCGCCTGGTTACAACATACCATACCTTTACGGCATGCTTAAAAGACATTCGGCTTGCGCCATCGCGCTTATTTACCCTGCACCAGAGGAAGATTCTCACCGCTCCAGCCGGACAGGCCGTCTTTCAGAACAGACACGCGTTCAAAACCGGCTTTCAGCAAGTTGTCAGCGGATTCACGCGAGCTGATACCGTTCACGCAAACGACGATCACAGGGCGTGCTTTATGTTTCTCCAACTCGCCCAGACTACCATTCTTAATGTCGTTAGGCAGAAGGTTGATGGCGTTGGCAATGTGACCACGACGGAAATCATCACGGTTGCGCAAATCAACGATAACTGCTTCTTCTTTATTGATAAGTTGAATGGCTTCGCCACGCGCGATTTCTTTCACATTGGAAAGCTTACTTTTCACGGTCATGACAATAACGGCAACCAACAGTGCAAGCCAGGCGATACTCATAATCGGATGCCTGCTTACGAACGACATAATCTCTTGCATGGGGGGTAACAGCTCCCGAATCGGTTAATCAACAAAAATCAAGGTTTCTGAGTATACCTATGCGGTACAGCAATTACAGCCTGTAACAACCAGTAAGCCGCTAAACTGTAACTCTATCTGTGGCATGAATCAGAAAAATCGTAGCAACCGCCGCTAACGGTTGTGACATGCACCCTTTTTATCTATGCTTGATGCAGTTCATCCTGTGTAAACCTTACCTAAGATGCGCATCTCTGCAACATGTTCTTTCATTACCTGAAAGAGAAAAGCGCGGTAGGATGACTGGTCAGGGGCTGCCCATCGTGAAATAATCCCATCTTATGAATAAGAAAGCGTCAGTGGTCTCGCCCCGAGTACCATGCAGTGTGCCTGCTCAGGGTTCAAACACAGGCAAATCGCCGCTGCATGCGCTGCTCGCGATATGTATCAGCGCGGTTTGCGTTGGGGCTTTTACGTGGCCGACGCTCGGGCTCGGTGCCGATAATCAGCAACAGCTCAAGACCCTGCAACAGGATATCGCGGAGAAGGAAAAACGCGTTCAAGAGCAGAAACAGCAGCGCAGTACGCTGCTCAACCAGTTGCAGCAGCAAGAACAATCCATCGCCCGGGCCAGTCGCCAACTGCGTGACACCACGGGAACGCTTGCCACACTTAGCGAAGAGCTTAAAGCGTTGGCAACCTCCATCACCAAACTCGAAAACCAAAGAAAGCAGCAGGAAGCGCTGCTGGCACGCCAATTAGACGCCGCCTTTCGTCAGGGTCAACACAACGGCTTGCAACTGATCCTCAGAGGCGAAGAGAGCCAACGCAGCGAGCGTATTTTGGCCTACTTTGGTTACCTGAATGAAGCGCGCCAGCAAAACATCGCTGAGTTGCAACACACCCGCACCGAGCTCACCGCGCAGAAACGGCAGGTAGAGCAGAAGCAAGCAACGCAAAAAACGCTGCTCGCCGAGCAGCAAACACAGCAAAAGGCGTTGGAGCAAGCGCGGGGTGAGCGTAAACAAACCCTATCCACGCTGGAAAGTTCGCTGGAAAAAGATCGGCAGCAACTGACAGAATTACGACAGAATAAAGCACGCCTGCGCGACCAGATTGCCCGCGCTGAACGCGAAGCCAAAGCGCGAGCCGAACGCGAAGCGCGCGAGGCAGCCAAGGTGCGTGAACGTGAAGAACAAGCCAAACTCAGCGGCAGCCGTTACCAACCATCGGAAAGTGAGCGTTCACTTATGGCGCGCACCGGCGGGTTGGGCCAACCTGCCGGTCAGGCTATCTGGCCAGTGAGAGGGCGGGTTGAACACCGTTTTGGTGAACCCTTGCAGGGCGAATTGCGCTGGAAAGGATTGATGATCGCGGCACCAGAGGGTACTGATGTTAAGGCCATTGCCGATGGCACCGTGCTGATGGCTGATTGGCTGCAAGGGTATGGACTTGTTGTGGTGTTGCAGCACGGCAAGGGAGACATGAGCCTGTATGGCTATAACCAGAGCGCACTGGTGTCGGTCGGCGCACAGGTGAAAGCCGGACAACCGATCGCATTGGTGGGCACCAGCGGTGGCCAAAGCCAGCCTGTGCTCTATTTTGAAATTCGCCGTCAAGGTCAGGCGGTCAACCCACAACCTTGGTTAGGAAAATAACAGGGAAACCATTTTGCTGATACCGATGTTACGAAAAGTACGCCGTCCGCTTCTCTTCACCTTGTTATTGGCATTTTGTACATGGGCGATGGCGGGAAAGCTGTCAATTGTGATTGATGATTTCGGCTATCGACCCCACAACGAAAACCAGATACTGGCGATGCCAACCGCCATCTCCATTGCGGTGTTTCCTAACGCACCCTATGCCCGTGACATGGCAGTAAAGGCCCACCAGCAAGGGCGCGAGATATTGATCCACCTGCCGATAGCTCCGATGGGAAAACAGCCTCTCGAGAAAGATACACTGCGCCCGGAGATGAGCAGTGAAGAGATCGAACGCATTATCCGTCAGGCGGTAAATAACGTCCCTTACGCGGTCGGGTTAAATAACCATATGGGCAGCGCCATTACCTCCAGCCTGCCAGGCATGCAAAAGGTGATGCAGGCCCTCAACGCTTATAAGCTCTACTTTCTCGACAGCATGACTATCGGCAGCAGCCAATCCATTCCGGCTGCGGCGGGCACACACGTCAAGGTGATCAAGCGTAAGGTCTTTTTAGACGATACTCAGAATGAGGCGGATATTCGCACCCAGTTCAATCGTGCGGTGCAACTGGCACGCCGTACCGGTTCAGCCATTGCCATCGGTCACCCGCACCCCGCGACTATCAAAGTGCTGCAACAGATGTTGCCCACGCTGGATACCGATATCGTTCTGGTGCGCCCCAGCCAGTTGTTGAATGAGCCGGTTCACTACCAGACGCTGCCCTATGAACCTCGCCCTGCGCAACCAGCACATAAACCGTTCCTCAAACCGCAACTGTGTACTATTAAACAGCCACTACCGCCGGTGGGTAACGACGTCTTCTTTAAACTGATCGGGGAAAGCTTACGTGGCAGTGCGCCCGTTCATTTTATTGAGCTGCGCTGGCGTACCTGGTTCACATCCGGGGATAAATAAATGCATAGCGCGCCCTGGCCTCGGGGCGCGCTACGATGCCGTTAATCCCAGTGCAAAATCACTTTGCCAGATTGCCCAGAGCGCATCACATCAAAGCCCTGCTGAAAGTCATCTATTGGGAAGTGATGAGTGATAATCGGCGTTAAATCGAGGCCAGATTGGATTAATGACACCATTTTATACCAGGTTTCGAACATCTCCTGCCCGTAGATTCCTTTGATCGTCAGCCCTTTGAAAATCACTTCGTTCCAATCAACCATCATCGGCTCCGGCGGAATGCCAAGCAGCGCCACCCGCCCACCGTGGTTCATGGCATGCAACAACGCGTGCATCGCGGCTGGCGCGCCGGACATTTTCAGGCCCACATCAAACCCTTCACGCATCCCCAGCGACAACATGACATCCGCCAGCGTCTCTTGCGCCATATTCACCGCTCGCGTAACGCCCATTTTGCGCGCCAGATCCAGTCGATATTCATTAACGTCGGTGATCACCACATGGCGCGTACCAACATGGCGGCACACCACCGCCGCCATAATGCCTATCGGACCCGCGCCTGAAATCAGCACATCTTCACCGACCATATCGAACGACAGCGCGGTATGCACGGCATTGCCAAAGGGATCGAAAATCGCGGCCAGCTCATCAGAAATTTCATCGGGAATAGGAAACGCATTAAATGCCGGGATCACCAGATATTCGGCAAAGGCACCGGGACGATTCACGCTAACGCCGATGGTGTTACGGCAAAGATGACGCCGTCCCGCGCGGCAATTGCGGCAAAAACCGCAGGTGATATGCCCCTCTCCTGCCACGCGATCGCCAATCAGAAAGCCACTGACCTCCTGACCAATGGCAACGATTTCACCCACATATTCATGCCCGACGATCATTGGAACGGGAATGGTCCTTTGCGACCAGCTATCCCAGTTGTAAATATGCACATCAGTACCGCAAATCGCCGTTTTGCGGATCTTGATCATGATGTCGTTGTGGCCCACCTCTGGCAACGGCGCATCCATCATCCAGATACCGGGTTCCGACTTCAGTTTGGCGAGTGCTTTCATGCGTTTCCATCCGTTAGCTGACGACACCAAGGCGTTTCCCAACCCGAATAAAGGCGGCTACAGCATGTTCTATCTGCTCCGAGGTGTGCGCGGCCGACATCTGCGTGCGAATGCGCGCTTGCCCTTGCGGCACCACGGGATAGAAGAAGCCAGTGACGTATACTCCTTCACGCTGCATGGCCAACGCAAAATCTTGCGCCAACCGCGCATCGCCCAGTATCACCGGGATAATGGAGTGATCGGCACCCGCCAGCGTAAATCCAGCGGCCGTCATGCGCTGACGGAATAGCGCAGCGTTTTTCCACAGCTGTTCACGCAGTGCATCACCCTGTGCCAGCAAATCCAACACGGCAATGGAAGCCGTGACAATCGCGGGGGCCAGCGAATTGGAAAACAGGTAAGGACGGGAGCGTTGGCGTAGCCAATCAATCACCGGTTTACGCGCGGCAACATAGCCACCAGACGCACCGCCCAGCGCTTTGCCCAACGTACCGGTCAGAATATCAACGCGTCCCATTACATCGCAGTATTCATGGGAACCTCGCCCTTGCTTGCCGACAAAACCCACCGCGTGCGAGTCATCTACCATCACCAGCGCACCATAACGCTCTGCCACATCGCAAATGCCTTTCAGGTTGGCGATCACGCCATCCATTGAAAAGACGCCGTCGGTCGCCACCATCAGCGTGCGAGCGCCTTCCGCTTTTACCTTTTGCAACTGTGCTTCCAGTTGCTGCATGTCGTTATTGTCATAGCGATAGCGACGCGCTTTACACAACCGGACGCCATCAATGATCGAGGCGTGATTCAGCGCATCGGAGATGATGGCATCGTCTTCACCCAGCAGGGTTTCGAACAGGCCACCGTTCGCGTCGAAACAAGAGGAGTAAAGGATAGCATCTTCCATGCCGAGGAAATCCGCCAGCTTATGCTCCAGCGTTTTATGGATATCTTGCGTGCCGCAAATAAAACGCACGAACGCCATGCCAAAACCGTGGCTGTTCAACCCCGCTTTCGCTGCTGCAATCAAGGTTGGGTTGTCTGCCAACCCCAGATAGTTGTTGGCGCAAAAATTCAGCAAAGAGCCACCGTCGGCCACCTTGATATCCGCACGTTGAGCCGTGGTGATAACCCTTTCTTCTTTAAACAGGCCGTCAGTTCGCGCCGCCATCAGTTGTGCGGAAAGACGCTGATAAAACGATGCAGGCATGGTATCACTCCTTTGTGTAAGCCCGCACACAGCTTAATCAATCCTGTTTATTACGGTGACAGATAACGCCACAGAATCTGAAAAATGCCAGGCGGGTCACGACCTGCTGCGACACAGCCTCGGCAAAACCTTGCGGCAGCGCAAAATGGTGTACTGTCTGTAGTGCAACGAAATGTTATGATAGCAGTCATAAATAGTGTGGAGCGTGGTGCTTCACCCACGAGATTTACAAGGGTTACTCCCATGATCATCGTCACAGGCGGAGCCGGCTTTATCGGCAGAAATATTGTTAACTCATTGAATGACATCGGTTATCGAGACATTTTGGTGGTGGATAACCTGAAAGACGGCACCAAGTTTGTCAATCTGGTCGATCTGGATATTACCGATTACATGGACAAGGAAGACTTCATCGCCAGTATCGTTGCAGGCGACGATCTGGGCGATATCGATGCCATCTTCCATGAAGGTGCATGCTCTTCCACCACGGAGTGGGACGGCAAGTACATGATGGACAATAACTATCAGTACTCGAAAGAGGTGCTGCACTACTGTTTGGAACGTAGCATCCCGTTCCTGTACGCCTCTTCCGCAGCCACGTACGGCGGGCGCACCAGCGACTTTATTGAAGAGCGCCAATACGAACAGCCGCTGAACGTTTACGGCTATTCCAAATTCCTGTTCGACCAATACGTGCGCGATATTCTGCCGCAGGCAGATTCGCAGATTTGCGGCTTCCGCTACTTCAACGTCTACGGCCCGCGCGAAGGGCACAAAGGCAGCATGGCGAGCGTCGCGTTTCATCTGAATAACCAGATCAATCAGGGCGAAAATCCAAAACTGTTCTCCGGCAGCGAAAATTTCCAACGCGATTTCATTTATGTTGGTGATGTGGCTGCGGTTAACCTGTGGTTCTGGCAGCACGGTGTTTCCGGTATTTTCAACTGCGGAACGGGTCGTGCCGAGTCGTTCCAGGCAGTGGCCGATGCCGTGTTGGATTTCCACCAGAGAGGCCAGGTGGAATACATTTCTTTCCCTGAAAAACTGAAAGGCTGTTACCAGGCCTTCACGCAGGCCGATTTGACCAAACTGCGCGCGGCAGGCTACGACAAGCCCTTCAAAACGGTGGCTGAAGGTGTCAGCGACTATCTGACCTGGCTGAACCGCTCCGCGTAAACGCCACAACAATGTGCGGCCGCACTCATCTATGGCCGCACGTTCCCGGTAAGCAGCAGGCACCGGATTGCATCCTTCGATGGCATTTTTCTGGCCGCCAAGCAACAGAACATAAAAGATAAACGCTATGAAAATCCTGGTGATTGGCCCATCGTGGGTGGGTGACATGATGATGTCCCACAGTCTGTATCGCTCGCTCAAAGCACAGTACCCGGATGCACAGATTGATGTCATGGCGCCGGCTTGGTGCCGCCCGCTGTTGGCCCGCATGCCGGAAGTGCGTCAGGCGCTGGCGATGCCGCTCGGGCACGGGGCGCTGGCGTTGGGTGAACGTCGGCGTTTAGGGGTGTCGTTGCGCGCGCAAGGTTACGATCGTGCCTATGTGTTACCGAACTCGTTTAAATCCGCGCTGGTACCCTTCTTTGCCAAGGTGCCAGAGCGCACCGGTTGGCGTGGCGAGATGCGTTATGGCTTGCTTAACGATGTGCGAGTATTGGACAAAGCCGCGTTTCCCCTGATGGTGCAGCGCTATGTCGCTCTAGCCTATCCGCGCGACCAGATTCATCGGGCTGAAGATCTTCCGCAGCCGCTACTATGGCCGCAGCTACAGGTCACACAGGCGGAAATCGACGCTGTGCTCCCCACCTTTGATTTAGTAAGCGAGCGCTCACTTATTGGTTTCTGCCCCGGCGCTGAATTTGGCCCTGCCAAACGCTGGCCGCATTATCACTATGCCAGCCTGGCACAAACGCTGATTGAACGCGGCCATCACGTTGTACTGTTCGGCTCAGCCAAGGATAACGAGGCGGGAGAAGCGATACGCGATACGTTACCCGAATCTCTGCGTGCCTTTTGCACCAATCTGGCAGGCAAAACGTCACTGGATCAAGCCGTGGTGCTGATCGCCGCCTGTCACGCCGTGGTCAGCAATGACTCCGGATTAATGCACGTGGCAGCCGCGTTAAACCGCCCTCTGGTGGCACTCTATGGCCCCAGCAGCCCGGATTTCACCCCGCCGCTGTCACATCAGGCTAACGTTATCCGCTTGATTACCGGCTATCATCGCGTGCGCAAAGGCGATGGCGAGCAGGGATATCACCAAAGCCTGATTGATATTCAGCCTGAGCGCGTGTTGGAATCCTTGATGCCTTACCTCCAGACACAGGAACATCGCTAATGCGGGTGCTGATCGTTAAAACCTCTTCCATGGGCGATGTCTTGCACACGCTACCTGCCTTGACGGATGCCATGCGCGTCATCCCCAATTTACGATTTGACTGGGTGGTGGAAGAAGGGTTTGCCCAAATCCCCACCTGGCATTCCGCCGTTGATCGCGTAATCCCTGTTGCCATCCGCCGCTGGCGTAAAAGCTGGTTCAGCGCAGAAACACGGCGTGAACGCGTACAATTTAAGCAACAGCTGCGAGAGCGCCAGTACGATGCGGTAATTGACTCCCAAGGGCTGCTGAAAAGTGCGCTGTTGGTCACGCGTCTCGCGCGTGGGAAAAAACACGGTTTAGACAGCAGCAGCGCGCGTGAGCCGCTGGCCAGCATTTTCTATAACTACCGGCACCGCATTGCACGGCAGCAGCACGCCGTCGAGCGCATTCGTGAACTTTTCGCGGCCAGCCTGAGCTATCGCAAACCCAGTGAGCGGGGGGACTACGGTATTGCCCAGCATTTTCTGGCAGCACCGTCGGAAGATGCCGGGCGCTATCTGGTATTCCTACACGCCACCACCCGTGATGAAAAACATTGGCCCGAATCTCACTGGCTCGCACTGATCGCCAGTCTGCAACCGTCAGGATTGCGCATCAAACTCCCCTGGGGCGCAGAGCATGAACATCAGCGAGCGCAGCGCCTTGCAGCCGACTTTCCACATGTCGACGTGTTACCGCGTCTGAGTTTGCAGCAGGTGGCCGCCGTACTGGCGGGGGCACAAGCGGTTGTTTCCGTCGATACCGGCCTGAGTCACCTGACGGCAGCATTGGATCGCCCGAATATCACACTCTATGGCCCTACCGATCCTAGGCTTATTGGTGGATATGGGCTCAATCAGGTGGTAGAACAATCTGAAAATCACCACATGAGCGCTATCTATGCCGATGCGGTCCGGCAAAAGCTGTCAGAGTTGGTAGACTTACAGCCTCTCGACGCGACTTCCCTGCACACATCGGTGCAAAGCGCGCTTTCGTAAAGGCTTGCGCCGGGGCTACACTCATGCCATCCCTGATGGTCGGGATAATAGGGATAGCCCTTGCTACGTGACCCGATGATATGTTGAATGATTTAAGATACAGCTGGGCAAAATACCCCGCGGTAAGCGCTTCTTTAACCATAAATACGCTGTTTCCAGGGTGCATACTGACCCTGGCCGTCATGCCGTTTAGTACCATCATCGCCGGATGGCTGTTTTATTTGACCGGAGTATCCGCCGCTCTGTATGTGGTTACGCATGTGAAACAGGTCCTCGTCACCAAACGCCTGTTAATATTGCCCACCCTGCTGTTGCTGACGGGTTGTCTCAACCTTGTCTGGTTTTCGCTTTACTATCAACACGACACACTTTTTACCGATGTCTATTCCGCCTATCGCACTGCCGGACATGCAGCGATTCTCGGCGCGTTTATTCTGTTAGCCGCATGCCACTTGCCACATAAAAACCAGCCCATCCTGCAAGTTGGCTTCCTCGCGGTCTGTATAATGACGCTGGCTTATGCGCTATTTCAGTCAGTTTTTCACGATATGTACCATGTGAGCCTGATCTTTGGCCCGGCAACCAGCGCGGCCTATTTTATGACGTTTATCGGAGCATTGAGTGCGCAGGCATTACTTACGCTCAATGTGCGCTACAAATATTATCTCTATTTACTCCATTTCTTGCTGGTAACCAGTGCCATCATCCTGACACAGACACGAGCGGCCATTTTTGTTTATCCCCTGATTGGGGCGATGATTCTGTTATCAGAAGCGCGTCATAATAAACGTAAATTACTTAAGGGCGTGCTGGGCTTCATTATAACGTTAACGCTCTGCATTGCGCTGTTCCACGACACGATCCATAAACGCACCAGTGATTTGATCAACGACGTGCGCAGCTACAACCAGAACAACAGCCAAACTTCCGTAGGCGCACGGTTTACCGTGGTTCAATCCGGTATGGACGCAGGGCTCGCGGCGCCGTTCGGGCAATCCGCCGAACAGCGCGCGGCAGATATCACCGCCTTCGCACAACAGACACCAGCCATGAAGGGGGCGCTGGATTACCTGAACGTGCATCTTCATAACGATGTCATTGAAGCTTTTTCACTGAAAGGCTGGCCCGGTGTACTACTGATTATTTTGTTTTATGTCGCGCTCTCTTATTTTTCGATTTTTGTGTTGCGCAGCCACATTTCCATTGCGCTGTTATTTACCTTACTTATGTTTCGCTTGAGTGATGTCATTCTCTTTGCGAGGGATATGTTGATGGCGTGGCTGGTCACGTTCTGCCTTGGCATGACGCTGACGGGAAAATGGACCCGTCCCCCCAGCACAGACGCCCCCTCAACCTAACGTAATTATCACTGTGAGAGGCATACAGCTTTTAGTACCATAGCGGTATAAAATAACAGAGCCTGTGTATTTATTTACGTTACGCCTGATAACAATCCGGATAATAGCGCGCAGTCCACTGGTAGCTGAAAGGCCAGGGGCGGTAGCGTGGTCATTTTCTGGTTTATATGCGTTAACTGAAGGAAAGCGAGTGAGTCTCAAAACCCTTACCTATAACCGGATCTTGATTGTAAAGCTGCGTTTTCATGGGGATATGCTACTGACTACGCCGCTTATCAGCACGCTAAAAGCGCGCTACCCAGAAGCCGCTATTGATGTGCTGCTCTACGAGGACATCATCCCTATCCTTTCCAAGCATCCAGATATCCACCGGCTATACGGTTTAAAAAGAAAAACCGCTGGCGCAATGGAGAAAGTCAGTGATTTTCTCGCCATGCGCAACACCCTCAAACGCAACCGCTATGACCTGATTGTGAATCTGGCCGACCAGTGGCCAATAGCGCTGCTGATTAAATCGTTGAACTGCCCTTATAGCCTCTCCATTCAACGCGGAGGAGCCAGACAGTCGCTATGGCGCGCCTGTTTCACACGTTGTCTGGAACCAACGGGGCAGCATATCGTTGAGCAGAACTTCTCTTTGCTTGCCCCTCTGGATGTGCCAGAGGAAGACAGGACACGGCCGCTGTCGCTGTACTATGGCCCGAAAGATGCTGACCGTGTTTTTGCCCTCGCCCCTGCATTAGCGGCAACGCCTTATGTGGTCATCCAGCCGACAGCCAGGCAGTATTTTAAATGCTGGGATAACGAGAAGTTTGCGCAGGTTATTGATCATCTGAAACAGCAAGGGTTAGAAGTCGTCCTTACCTGTGGCCCTGGTGCCGACGACTTGGCGGTGGTGAATGAGATCAACACTCTGTGCGAACACAAACCGAATCTGTCGTTTGCCGGTAAAACGCATTTTCTCGAACTGGCAGCGTTAATCGACAAAGCCGTACTTTATATCGGCGTCGACTCAGCACCAATGCACATGGCGGCAGCGCTCGCGACACCAACGGTTTGTCTGTTTGGGCCGACGGATCACCGTAAATGGAGCCCCTGGTCAGATAACCATATTGTTCTGTGGGCAGGGGACTACACCGCTATGCCTGAAAGAGAACATCTCGATAGAAATAAAAAATACCTGTCATGTATCCCTGCTCGGGACGTTATTCACGCCGCAGAAAAGTTGCTGACCTACACTACGGGTGCTCCACTAAATACCGCAGAAAGATAAGGAATTTTGCATGAATATTGCCTTCTGCTTGTATAAATATTTCCCGTTTGGCGGCTTGCAACGCGATTTTCTCAGTATTGCTCAGGCCTGTGTCAGGCATGGTCACCGCGTGCGCGTGTATGTCTTGTCCTGGCAGGGAGAAGAACCAGAAAATCTTGAGATTATTTTGGTGCCCACGGTGGGTATCAGCAATAACACGCGGCATCAACGCTACAGTGAGTGGGTTCGACACCATCTGCAATTGCACCCTACCGATCGCGTGGTGGGGTTCAACAAAATGCCGGGACTGGATTTTTATTACGCCGCTGATGTGTGCTATGCAGAAAAAGTCGAGCAGGAGAAAGGATTTTTCTATCGCTTAACGCCGCGCTACAAACACTACGCTGCTTTTGAAAAAGCGGTGTTCAGCCCAGGCGTGAAAACCAAAATGCTGATGCTAACTCAGCGCCAGATTGCAGATTTAAAAAAACATTATGGTACGAAGGATGGGCGTTTCCTGATTCTGCCGCCGGGCATTGCGCTGGACAGAAAATATGACCAGCAGACACTCGGCGTTCGCCAAACCTTTCGTGATGCGCAAAATATCCCAGAAAACGCTTTGGTACTGCTGCAAGTCGGCTCAGATTTCAAGCGTAAGGGCGTCGAGCGCAGCCTACGTGCCGTTGCCAGCCTGCCGGAAGACCTACGGAAAAAGGTCATTTTCCTGGTTGTCGGCCAAGATAAACCCGACCGTTATCAGACGCTGGCCGGTCAGTTAGGGATTGATAAACAGGTGCATTTTTTCGCTGGGCGTAGCGATGTTCCTGATTTTATGGCCGCCGCAGACGTGTTACTCCATCCTGCACATCAGGAAGCCGCAGGCATTGTGCTCCTTGAAGCGATTACTGCCGGGCTACCGGTTATCGTGACGGAAGTGTGTGGCTACGCGTTCCATATTGATAAGGCACAAGCAGGCCAGGTTATCGCCTCTCCCTTCAGCCAGGAAGCGCTGAACGCTGCGCTGTACACGGCATTAGGACAAACGGAAACCTTTCACCGCTGGTCGGAGAATGCCCGGCATTATGCCGATACGGAAGATCTTTACAGCTTACCGGAAAAAGCCGCGCTGCTGATTGCGGGCCAGGATAGTCACTAAATGAAAAGTGTCATTACGTTAAAAGAGCCGTTCGCCTCACTCTGGCAGGAACACGACCCATTTGAAGAAGTCAAAAAACTGGATGGCGATGTCTTTCGCGCATTAGAGAGCCGCAAAACATTACGTTTTACTTTGGCCGGACGCTCTTGGTTTATCAAAATACATCGTGGTACCGCATTAAAAGAGGCCCTAAAAAACCTGCTTTCATTACGACTGTCCGTATTGGGCGCCGATCGTGAATGGAACGCGATTCACCGCTTGCGCGATCTCGGTGTAGACACCATGACGGGTGCCGCATTTGGCCAGCGGGGAGTAAACCCGCTACAGCGCGAATCTTTTATCATTACAGAGGATTTAAGCCCGGCCATCAGTCTGGAAGATTATTGCGCCAACTGTCCGAAGAATCCGCCAATGCTTGCCGAAAAACGGCGACTGATTCGCCGTGTGGCAGAAATGGTGAGAAAGATGCATGCCGGCGGCGTCAATCACCGTGATTGCTATATTTGCCATTTCTTGCTGCGTCAGCCTTATCAGCCCACCGATAAGCAATTTACACTTTCGGTCATCGACCTGCATCGAGCACAACTTCGCGAACGTGTTCCGCTGAGATGGCGTAATAAAGATCTTATCGGCCTCTATTTTTCCTCACTCGATATTGGGCTGAGCAAACACGATCTCTTGTTTTTCCTGAAGATCTATTTTGATCATCAACCCTTGCGTACTACGTTGTGTCAGGAACAAGCGCTATTTCATGAAGCGTTTACCAAAGCAGAAAAAATTCGAGAAAGAACAGAGCGTAAGGCACTTTAACCCGAGTCCTGATTATCATTATGAATATACTTTTCGTCGGTGAGGCCACCTCCGGTTTCGGCGGGATTGAAACAGTAATAAAAAAGGTCACTAGCTTCCTGGAAGGTGACCAAGACACTAAAAACACCTATACCTTATATTTCCTCTGCCGTGATAACCGCATGGATAAAGCCTGGCTGGAAGGAAAGCACTTTATTTGCCATCGTTCCGGCATCAAGATCTCCTTTCTGCGTAGAATGAATCACGCGTGTGCGCTGGCGCGCTTCATTAAACAGAACCAACCCGATACGGTTATTGCTTTTGATGCGCCATCCTGTCGCGTTGCGGCACAAGCGATCCGTTACAGTAAGAAAACGCTGCCGCTGATTTCGTGGCTGCACTACTCTCTCGACCACAAAAAACATGCCGAACAGGCACTGGTCGCGGATCATCACTTGGCCATCAGCTCTGGTATCAAGCAGCAATTAATAAAGCGTGGCGTTTCTCCCGAACGCATCTCTGTGATTTTTAACCCAGTCACGCCACAAAGTGTCGTGATTCCGCGCCCAACCGATAAAGCCGTCTTTATCTATGCCGGGCGTCTTAAGTTTGAGGGTCAAAAGCGTCTTAAAGACATGTTAGATGCTTTCTCAGGTTTGCACGGTGAATGGGAATGCCATTTTATCGGTGACGGTTCAGATGCAGAAATATGCCAGACCTACTCGCATAAACTGGACATTGCAGATCATTTGCATTGGCACGGATGGCAAGAAAAGCCGTGGGAATATGTTCAGACAGAGATCAAGCAAGTCTCAGCTTTTGTTATGAGTTCTGCTTTTGAGGGGCTTTCCATGACGTTGCTTGAAGCCATGTCTTATGGGATTTATTGCGTTAGCAGCGATTGCCCATCGGGACCAGGTGATATCATCAAGAACGGTGTGAATGGGCAACTTTATGCTCCGAGTAATATCAAAGATTTTATTAAGATATTATCTCAAGTACAAAAAAAAGAAATCAATCACAATGTAGAAGAAATAAAAAAATCCATCAGTGTATTTTATGATGGAAACTATTACTCTACATTCATGGAATCTATTTCCAATCATAACAATCAAAAAACATTAAAATAATGGTGATATTGTGTATTTTAATATCAAACATGTTATAAAAGAGAAAATAACACTAAATGACAATATTAATACATTACCTGCCAATGCATTTAATATTGCGTATGGAATAGACAAAAACTTTATATTTGGCTGCGGAATATCCATATCTTCCATATTATTAAAAAACAAAGGAAAAGAAATAATATTTCATATTTTCACCGACTATTTTGATGAAAAAAACATCTCGGAATTTACTGAACTTAGCCATCAATACAATACCAAAATCATCGTTTATCTCATAAACTGTGATGAGTTAAAAAAATTACCAAGTACTAAAAACTGGTCTTATGCAACCTATTTCCGTTTTATCATTGCTAATTTTTTCAATGGGTTATCATCTAAAGTACTTTATCTTGATGCTGATATTATTTGTAATGGAAAACTGGATGAATTAATAAATCTAGACTTGGGCGTTCATCTCGCTGCCGTGGTCAGTGAAGGAGAGAAACCCTGGTGGACCAAGCGGGCACATGCGTTAGGGGATGAGAATATAAGTAATGGTTATTTTAATGCAGGGTTTCTTTTAATAAACATTCCTTTCTGGGCGAAAGAAGATATCAGTCGACAAGCAATGAATCTTCTTTCCAAAGACGAAATAAAAGAAAAAATATCATTTTTAGATCAAGATATATTAAACATATTGTTTGTGAACAAAGTTATTTTTTTAGATAAAAAATATAACACCCAGTTTAGTATTAACTATGAGCTAAATGAAAGTAAAAAAATGCTCACCCCCATCACCAATAGCACTGTATTCATTCATTATATAGGCCCAACAAAGCCGTGGCATGAGTGGGCCATTTATTATGATTCAGCATGCTATTTTACAAAAGCAAAAAATAATTCACCGTGGAAAGAATCTGAATTACTTAAAGCTCATTCAGCTAACCAGCTGCGTTATTGTGCCAAACATGAATTTCATAATAAAAAAATATTTTCAGGTTTAAAAAACTACTTACTTTATTTCTTAAAAAAATCATCTAATTCAGAGCATAGAAAATTATGTATTTTGATGGCAGTGTGATCAAGAATAAGGTTGAATTTCTTGGTTCGCAGGAAACCAACAAAGAGAAGATGTTGCATATTGCATACGGTGTCGATAAGAATTTTTTATTCGGTGCTGCAATCTCGGCCACATCGACCATTATAAATAGTGAAATTCCTATCACCTTACATTTTTTCATTGACTCCATAAACGATGATGATGTTCATCGTTTCAAGAAAATGTCTGGTAGATTTAATGTAGATATATTCATGTATCATATTGACAACACACCATTAAAAGACTTACTCACAAAAAATTGGCCTTATTCTGCTTATTATAGATTAATCGCATTCGATTATTTGGGATCATATACAGATCGATTATTATATCTTGATGCCGACATTGTATGTAAAGCGCCCCTTGACGAATTAATACATTTATCTTTTGATGGTGCTATTTGTGCGGTTGTAACTGATATCGAGGGGATGGATAAGAAAGCAATGGAAAGACTCCATTGTCCAGAAATAGAAGATGTCTATTTTAATTCTGGTGTAATGTTTATGAATTTAAAACAATGGCATCAACAAAACTTAACCTCTAACGTTATTAAATTTATCTTTGAACATTCAGGACTAAAATACCCGGATCAAGATGCATTAAATATGCTTTTGCTCGGCAAAACATTTCTCTTACCCAGAAAATACAATAGTATCTATAGTATAAAAAGCGAGTTATACGACAGGACTCATCAGAAATATAAAAAAATCATAAATAATGAATCTGTCTTAATTCATTATGTTGGTACCACTAAGCCTTGGAATGAATGGGGACAATATCTTTCAACAACTTTCTTCCAAAAAGCATATCTAGCCTCAGAATGGCATGATGTACCGTTACTTAAACCCCGAACATCTTTACAGTGGAAGCAAAAATCAAAGCATGAGTTCCAGAAATATCACTTATTTAACGGTATTTTAGCAAGATTAAAATATATCACAACAAAATAAGAGAATTGTTTCATGAATGTATATTTTTTAGAATGGAATGCCAATTATGAAAAGCTCATGATAAAAAATTTAGGGTCGCATGGCGTCACAGAAATAAAAAATATCATGAAGCATTTTACAAGAAACAATATTAGACTTAAAAAAACCAATATTAATAATTGGTTATTCGTTAAGATGCATGTTTTTTTAAAACTAAGAAAAATTAAAAAAGATGATTTAATAATTTGCAATGGATATAGTTTTTTAGGTTTTCTCGATATAATAAAAACACTCCCCTGTAAAAAAGCCTTAGTAATTCGAGATACTATAATTCATTTAGAAAGAGGTATGAAAGAAAACAAAAAATGGCTTCCACCTGATGGAGATATTATCCAAGAAATAGATTCACATTTTGATAAAGTATATAGTTTCGATCCATCTGACTGTAAAAAATATGATTTCATATACTTAAAGCAGTTCCTTCCATTTACATCCCAAGATATTGGCACCATACTTAAAACATCAATAAAAAGCAAATTATCGGAAAAATTATGTTTTTTCATTGGTGAACACAGACCTGATCGCGAAAAATCTCTCCAAGACCTTTTCCCTTATTTTAAGCGTTTAAATTACAAACCTGATTTTTATCTTTTTGATAAACACAACAAATCAATAGATTACCCATTTTTTTGCAAAAACCAATCTCTTGATTATAAAGAAAACATACAGAAAGTTATTGAGTCTGACGTTGTTATAGAAATAAACCATCCTGGACAAGATGGCTTAACGTTACGAACGATCGAAGCTCTTGCTTTTAACAAAAAAATAATAACCAACAATATAAAAATAATGCAATATGATTTTTATAATGACGACCGTTTTTTCATATTAGGCTATAATGACATTGACTCTTTGCAACGTTTTTTAGAAAGACCATTAACACCTGTAGATATTGACTCGATAAAAGAATACACAGCTGATAGAATGTTAAATCGATTGGTTTCTGATATTTACCACCACAACAGCCCTCAACAAAGCAATATATTTAATTAACCACATACTTTTCTAAATCTCTTATTAATAAAGAGAACAACATTCGACTCTTACCTAGGGCATGGCTACAATGCGATTTATAATAATGGCTCCAGTATATACTGAATGGAGTGGTGGAGTTATCGTTCTACATAAATTATGTCATATTCTCAACCAACTTGGAGAAAATGCTTACTTACATCCCATGGTCAAAGAATATCCTTTATCTTGGAAAAACCATTTTACTGAGATAAAAGAAAAAATAAAACTAAAGTATAAGAGCAGAAAATATAAAACAAACAAAATGCTCCAAACACCTGTAATTAATAAATTAACAAAAGGCGATTTAGAAAATTCTATTATTGTATATCCAGAAATAGTATCAGGAAATCCATTAAAAGCTAAAAATGTAGTCAGATGGTTCTTACACCATCCGGGTTATAAAACAGGAAACGTAAATTATTTCTCTCGCGAACTGTATTTCTCATACGGTGCATTTGGCAGAGATTTTAAGCTATATGGTTCCCACACATCTGACACAGTACTTCATGTATTTCATCAGATGAATGATATTTATAATGAGATTGGTGCATCTAAAGAACGAACAGGTACAGCATATTGCATTAGAAAAGGTCAAGGAAGAAAGATAATCCATGACCTATCCGATTCAATTCTTATCGACGAAAAAAAACATGAAGAAGTAGCTGAAATATTTAAGTGTGTAAAGTATTTTATCTCTTATGATCTATATACTGGATATTCGTTGTTTGCCATAATGTGTGGCTGTATTCCGATTGTTGTTCCTGATGAAAATTTATCACTAACGGAATGGCAGTCTGACCCTAAGATGCGATTAGGTATTGCATATGGGTTTGAGCAAATTGAAGAGGCGACCAAGAACCGTAAAGCCGCATTAGATTTAGTGTTTGAAAAAGAAAATGAATCAATTCTTAACGTCAAAAAATTTATAATTGAATCGAAAGAGTATTTCTCCGTAGATTAAATCCTCACTTGCTTCAGAAAACACATGGTCTATAAAATGAAAAACCCCTTAAACATTAGTTACTACACAGATGACGAATTACGTTCATTTGGTTTTAAACATGTGGGTAAAAATGTTCAGGTAGCTCAAAGCTGTAACATTATAGGGTTAGAAAATATTTCTTTAGGTAACAATGTTAGAATTGATGGATTCACAACCATTGTTGCATCAGGAACCGGATTCTTAAATATAGGCTCCTATGTGCACATTGGCGGATACACGTTTCTTTTTGCGGGCGCCGGAATAATCATCAAAGATTTTTGTGGCCTTTCACAAGGTGTCAAAATTTATAGCAAGTCTGATGACTACTTAGGAAAGAAGCTGACTAATCCAACAATAAGTGAGGAGTACACTGGTGTGATAACAGGTACAGTTACCCTCGAGAAACATGTTATCATCGGCTCAGGCACTGTTGTTCTTCCTAATATAACGCTTGAAGAGGGAGTATCCGTCGGAGCACAGTCTCTCGTCACCAAAGATTTAAATGAGTGGGGAATGTACTTTGGTTGTCCAGCAAAAAAATTAGAGATAGAGAAAAAGAACTCCTTATACTCGAAAAAAATTTTTTAGCGAGTCAGGAACTTAAACAAAAAAATTAATAGACAGTGCCATAGTCATTCCTTAACAAAAAAGCTAAAATATTTTCAGCGATAACTCTAAAATAGCCAATACCGATGCTGCAAACCCTTTACACCATCTTGCTTTACCTCATTCAACCATTAATCTGGCTCCGCCTGTGGCTAAGAGGACGCAAAGCGCCTGCCTACCGTCGCCGCTGGAGTGAACGCTATGGATTCTGTGCGGAGAAGGTCAAACCCAACGGTATCATGCTGCATTCGGTCTCTGTTGGCGAAACATTGGCAGCCATTCTTTTGGTCAGAGCGCTTCGCCACCGTTACCCTTCTTTGCCGATTACAGTAACCACCATGACGCCGACCGGCTCAGAGCGTGTACGGTCTGCCTTCGGCAATGATGTCTACCACGTTTATCTCCCCTACGATCTTCCTTGTGCCCTTAAGCGCTTCTTTGATCAGGTGAACCCAAAACTGGTGATCATCATGGAGACCGAATTGTGGCCAAATCTCATCACTGAACTTCACTGCCGTAATATTCCGTTGGTTATTGCCAACGCACGGCTTTCTGAACGCTCAGCGGCAGGCTACAAGAAAATTTGCTCTCTAACTCGTAGCATTCTGCGCCGCACCACCTTGATCGCAGTTCAAAATCAAGAGGATGGTGAGCGCTTTATCGATCTCGGTTTACAGTGCTCACACTTAGCAGTCACTGGCAGTCTGAAATTTGATATTTCTGTCACACCGGAATTAGCTGCGAGAGCCGTGGCGCTAAGGCGTCAATGGGCATCTCGACGCCCTGTGTGGATTGCAACCAGCACTCATGAAGGTGAAGACGCGATTATTTTGGCCGCGCACCGTGAATTGCTGAACCGGTTTCCCGATTTGCTGTTGATTCTGGTACCTCGCCACCCTGAGCGTTTCCCGACAACTCAATCACTTACCCAGAGTCTGGGTTTTAGTTACACCCTGCGCAGCAGTGGCGAAGTCCCGGAGACTGATACCCAAGTCGTGATTGGCGATACCATGGGCGAACTGATGATGCTGTATGGCATCGCTGACATCGCTTTTGTCGGTGGAAGCCTGGTGGAACGGGGAGGGCATAATCCTTTGGAGCCTGCTGCACATGCCATCCCGGTATTGATGGGTCCGCACACCTTTAACTTCAAAGATATTTGCCTTAAATTGTCAGAAGCAGGCGGTTTGATCACCGTTAAAGATGCTGACAGTATTGTCAAAGAAGTGAACAGCCTGCTGACGGATGAAGATTACCGGCTCTATTATGGGCGACACGCTGTAGAAGTGCTGCACCAGAATCAGGGAGCGCTTCAGCGCTTGCTCACTCTGCTGGAGCCCTATCTTCCACCACGTGCAAACTCGTCTATCTGACTCTCTGGTGTTAAGGATTCCCATGGCGACCAAAGCAATCTACCCAGGTACCTTCGATCCCTTAACCAATGGGCATCTGGATCTGCTCACCCGCGCTTCACGTCTGTTCGATCATCTCGTGTTAGCCATTGCCGCCAGTCCCAGTAAAAATACGATGTTCAGTTTGGACGAGCGTGTCGCATTAGCACGGCAGGCAACGCAACATTTGACGAATGTTGAGGTGGTGGGATTTTTCGATCTTATGGTACATTTCGCCCAACAGCAGCAAGCGAATGTGTTAATTCGCGGGCTGCGAGCTGTATCCGACTTTGAATATGAGCTTCAGTTGGCAAAAATGAATACTCACTTAATGCCAACCCTGGAGAGCGTGTTCCTGATGCCATCGGAAGAATGGTCATTTATCTCTTCCTCTCTGGTCAAAGAGGTTGCCCGACACGGTGGAGATGTCTTACACTTTCTTCCCGATGTGATTGGCTCGGCGCTTAAGCAAAAACTGGCGCAGGGTAAGTAAGATATAATCCGGCGGGTAGATAGGCTTCCTCCGCCGGAAAATCGCGATGCGATTAACGCGCCAATGTGCCGCATAGATAACGGAACCACCACAGTGGACTCCACCATGTATTTAACGGGGGCAATGTCGCTGGCATTATGTTGTTACGGTATTTAATTTCCCAGGTAAAGTTGAGGAAAATACGGGTCTGCCCATACTCATAACCGAACAAGCTGCACTCTTGCTTCTTACGCTTATCAATCGGCGTATTGGCGGAAAGGTCGCGCTGTAACGTATGGTAACTTTCTTCCCGGTCCACTTCCCGTTCAAAACAGCGGATGCTCTTCGGCAGATAATGTTGGCGCGACCCTTGGTATTTTTGGTATTTAACGAAGCGGAAATCTTCTGAGCCATAATTTCCGGCAAACTCCTCGTCATAGCCAAAGAAACGCATAAAGCGCGCACGCGACATAAAGAACGTGTTCGGATGGCCATAATACCTGTCGCCAACGTTACACACTTTTCCGCGTTTTTTGACGCCGTTTTCACGGCTTTCCCGATAGATTTTATAAAAATTGCGGCCGGGGTTACGGCAATTGATCAAATAGCGGAATGAGGATTCCGGCAATTCGTGGTCAAGATCGGTGATAAAAATTTTGTCAGACTTGGCATAAGTCACCCCTAAATTGCGCGCGCCAGCCTGATTCCATGGAATATCTTCATTAATACGCAGCCAGGTGATATTCAGGTCGAAAGTGCCAATGTCGTACTTAATCGGTGAACCGTCATCAACAATAACGAACTCTACCGCAGTTCTGATATCTTCCGGCAGCTGCTGCTCATACAGCCGCAACAACGAAAATACGGAATCCATATTGTCCTGATTGCAGTAAAAGTGCGTAACGTAGGTTAACTTTATATGCTGCTTATCAAGCGGATGTCGTGCGGCAGTAGAGTACTCGTGGTTCACCGATAAAATCCTCAGTTTTGTAATCTCGTTGATGCTTTTCCAGATTCGCCCTTCAAACGGCAGTCTGGCGTTATTTATCCAGCATCATTTCTGGCAGCAACGACAATAAAATGTACTACGTTGCCCATGTTTTTTCGTTAACAACGGCGTTCCGCATACGCGGCAAAGCTCCCCCGCTCGACCATAAACCTGCAATTCCTGCGCAAAATACCCCCGTTTACCATCTGACTGTAAGAAATCCCTTAACGTCGTGCCGCCTTGCTCAATCGAGCGCTGTAGCACCTGCTTTATCGACTGAACGAAATGAGCAGATTCTGATTCACTCAGCGAGCCTGCAGCACGATCGGGATGAATACCCGCCATAAACAGGGATTCGCTGGCATAAATGTTTCCTACGCCGACCACCACCTTGTTATCCATCACCCACTGCTTAATAGCCGTGTGCTTACCGCGCGAACGTTGATAGAGATAGTCGGGAGAGAATGCCTCACTCAAAGGTTCCGGGCCAAGGTGCGCAAGTACGCTGCTTGTTTCAAGGTCCGTCGTCCACAGCCAGGCACCAAAACGTCGGGGATCGGTATAACGCAGCACATGGCCGTTGTCCATGACCATATCCACATGATCGTGTTTATCAGGAGGGAGATATTCCGGCAGAATGCGCAAGCTGCCAGACATGCCCAAATGCACAATAATCCAGCCGCCGGGTAGCGCAAACAGCAGGTATTTTGCCCGACGCGCTATGCTCAAAATAGGCTGGTCACTCAACGCAAAGATCTCGCTGGACACCGGCCAACGCAAGCGGGGATTACGCACGTCAACGTGCAGGATGGTGTATCCGACAAGATAGGGTGATATCCCGCGGCGGCTCGTTTCAACCTCTGGTAATTCCGGCATTTTCTCCTCCTGAACACTCCCGCGGCTAACGTAGCATAAAAAAAACCGGCCTTGGCCGGGTTTTTAATAAGTCCACTAAAATTACTTGATTTTAGCTTCTTTATAGATCACATGCTGACGGACAATCGGATCGAATTTCTTCAGTTCCAGTTTTTCCGGCTTAGTGCGCTTGTTCTTCGTCGTCGTGTAGTAATGACCAGTACCGGCAGAAGAAACCAGCTTGATCTTCTCGCGAACACCTTTAGCCATGATTCAGTTCCTTAGTACTTTTCACCACGGGTACGCAGATCGGCCAGGACCGCTTCGATACCCTTCTTATCGATAACACGCATACCTTTAGCAGATACGCGCAGCGTTACAAAGCGTTTTTCGCCTTCAACCCAGAAACGATGGGAATGCAGGTTCGGCAGAAAACGGCGTTTAGTCGCATTCAGTGCGTGGGAACGGTTATTACCGGTCACCGGACGCTTGCCAGTAACTTGGCAGACTCGGGACATGTCTATTCTCCAAAAATCAAATCAGCTCGAGCTTCGTAGAGGATGTTGGCCGCCTCGTCAGGCTTTAGAGCCCATCTCAGCAGCTTTACAAGTAAAGATACTGCCATCAGGGTAAACCTGCTGAGATAGGCTCTTAACGCCACACCCAAGATTCTCAAAGGTGGCGTAGTATACGCTCTAGCGCGGATGTGCTCAAGTCCCGAGCAGCGAAAGATCTCTAAGGATCGCGGAAAATATGCTAAATCCAGCCTCGCTCGGCAAATGATACGTACTCACCACGCCCAATTACCAGGTGATCGAGGACGCGAATGTCCATCAATGCACATGCCTGAATAATATGCGTCGTTATCATGCGATCGGCGCTACTCGGCTCTGCATCCCTTGAAGGGGTGATTATGCGCCAGAATGAGCGCAGCCGCATTGGCTTTTAACGCTTCACGCACAATTTCTCTCGGGTGTACCTCGACGCTGGCGATAGTACCTATAAACATCTCTTGATGTCGAATCACGCGGTGCTGATTATCAAGAAACAGCACGATAAAAATCTCTCGCGCCTGATGTGCCAACGCCGATTGCAGGTACTGTAGGGTCAGATCGGGATTCAGCATCGCTTTTTCCTTCACCAAGCGCGTGGCGTACAGTCGCCGTGCTAGCTCCGCTACCGCCTGAAATTGCACAAATTTAACCACACCCATCCCTTTCACTGCGCAAAATGTTTGTTGCTCGGCCATCATGACATGGTAAAGGGAGCCAAAATGATGCAGCAGTTGCTCCGACAATGCCATCACATGAACCCCCGGCAACCCAGTGCGCAGAAAGATAGCCAACAGCTCCACATCCGTAAACGCTTCGGCCCCCGAGGTAATAAGCTTTTCACGCGGAGCCTGATCGTCAATCCACACCGTTGTGCCTCCTTTCCATCGTTGCCCTATCATGGCAGGCTCACGGTAGCGCGGCGAGAACGCAAGCGAGCCCCTGCATAACCGCACGCAAGCCCCCCCTGCAACAAAGCCTCATGAACATAGACAAACGCGAGCAAGATTCCGCTCATCCGGCAAGGTTATGATAAAATGTTTCCTCTTAGGCGTTAATCGGACAAAGATGATGACGGGATTTTCCAATCAGCCCGGGCTCTCCGGTAAAAAAATCGTGCTCGGCATCAGCGGCGGTATTGCCGCTTACAAATGCCCAGAAATTGTCAGGCGTCTACGCGATCGCGGCGCAGAAGTCCGCGTGGTAATGACACCTGCCGCGAAGGCATTTATTACACCGTTCACGCTTCAGGCGGTTTCAGGATACCCAGTATCAGACGATCTGCTCGATCCTGCCGCCGAAGAGTCGATGGGGCACATTGAGCTGGGAAAATGGGCTGACCTGGTTATTCTTGCGCCCGCAACGGCGGATGTGATCGCCCGTTTAGCCGCTGGCATGGCTAACGACCTGCTTACCACGTTTTGTCTGGCAACGGCTGCCCCCGTCGCTATTGCACCTGCCATGAATCAGCAGATGTATCGCGCAACGCCAACACAGGATAATCTTGCCACGTTGGCACGGCGCGGTGGCCTGGTTTGGGGCCCCGACAGCGGCAGTCAGGCCTGCGGTGATGTGGGTCCTGGTAGAATGATTTATCCGTCGGCGATCGTTGAGCTTGCCGAGGGTTATTTTACGCGCGTCAACGATCTGCAACATCTCAACATTATGATCACCGCGGGACCAACGCGTGAGGCGCTTGATCCGGTACGTTTCATTACCAATCACAGTTCGGGCAAGATGGGATTTGCCATCGCTCAAGCGGCGGCGGAGCGTCGCGCTCACGTGACGCTGGTCGCCGGGCCCGTGTCATTACTAACACCCGCAGGCGTTCGGCGCATTGACGTGACCAGCGCGTTGGACATGCAGCAAGCGGTGATGTCTCATGCGGCACAACAGCAGATTGTCATCGGCTGTGCCGCCGTGGCCGATTACCGGGCTAAACAGATAGCCAACGACAAGATAAAAAAACAGGGCGATGAAATCAGTATCACACTGGTTAAAAACCCAGATATTATTGCAGGGGTTGCAGCCATGTCAGCGTCTCGCCCTTTCGTCGTTGGATTTGCTGCCGAAACCCAGAATGTGGAAAAATACGCGCGTCAAAAATTGACGCGTAAAAATCTGAATCTGATTTGCGCAAATGATGTTTCCCTTTCAGGGCAGGGATTCAACAGTGACACCAATGCGTTGCAGCTGTTTTGGCCGGAGGGTGACACCCGTTTACCTCTGTGCGAAAAGCGCCTCCTTGGCCAACATTTAATCAATGAGATTGTCCGCCGTTATGATGAAAAAAATCGACGTAAAAATTCTTGATGCACGCATTGGTCAACAGTTTCCGTTACCGACATATGCCACCGCAGGCTCGGCCGGCCTTGACCTTCGAGCTTGTATTGATGAAGGGATCACGCTAGCCGCAGGGAAGACGATACTGGTGCCAACGGGTATCGCTATCCATATCGCCGATCCCAGCCTGGCTGCTGTTATCCTCCCCCGCTCAGGGTTGGGGCATAAGCACGGTGTGGTATTAGGTAATCTGGTTGGGCTTATCGACTCTGATTATCAGGGACAACTGATGGTTTCCGTTTGGAACCGTAGCCAGCAAGCCTTCACTATCGAGCCCGGTGAACGCCTCGCACAGATGGTGTTTGTTCCCGTTGTTCAGGCTGAATTCAACATTGTCGATGATTTTGTAGGAACAGAGCGGGGAGAAGGCGGTTTCGGCCATTCTGGTCGTCGTTGATCCGAAAATGGGTATACCCCTTGGACACGCGGTAAATCGCGTGTCTTTGTTGTGTTTATTCAGGTCATTACCCTAAATAATTCTAAATGGTTGTCAGCTTCTTTTTGATCAAGGGTCTTTTCTGACATGGCAGAGAAAGAGAATACGAAAAGGAATCGTCGCGAGGAAATCTTGCAAGCGTTGGCGCAAATGCTGGAATCCAGCGATGGCAGCCGACGCATCACTACCGCAAAGCTTGCCGCAATGGTCGGGGTTTCCGAAGCCGCACTCTATCGGCACTTTCCCAGCAAAACACGGATGTTTGACAGCCTTATCGAGTTTATTGAGGATTCGCTGACAACACGTATCAATCTGATTCTGCAAGATGAGAAAGATACGTTCCAACGTGTGCGGTTGATTTTGTTGCTCATGTTGGGTTTTGCTGAACGCAACCCCGGCCTGACGCGCATCCTGACCGGCCATGCGCTGATGTTCGAACAGGATCGTCTGCAAGGACGCATCAACCAGTTGTTTGAACGCATTGAATCGCAGCTTAAGCAGGTGTTGCGCGAGCACAAACTGCGAGAGGGGAAAGCCCTTACCCATGACGAGTCACTGCTTGCCAGCCAGTTGCTCGCCTTCTGCGAAGGGATGCTGTCACGCTATGTTCGCTCAGAATTTCTCTTTCGGCCTACACAGGATTTTGAGACACGTTGGCCACTGCTTGCCGCCCAACTCTATTAACATCGCCCCGTTTTTGCCTAAGAGCCTCTACACCAAGGCCTGTTCACACAGCAACAGGCTGGCCAGAAATCTCTCAGGCAACATCAGCACTGATGCACAGGTGATTACGCAGTAATACCATACCGATCGCGATAGGCCTTCACCGCATCCAGATGCACGGCCATCTCTGGTTTTTCTGCCAAAAAGCTGATCAGATCTTGCAGCGCAATGATGGAAATCACCTGACACTGATAATCGCATTCCACTTCCTGAATGGCAAAAATGGCTCCTGTACCGCGCTCCTGGCGATCCAGTGCAATCAACACCCCGGCGAGCGTCGCGCCATTTGCTGCGATAATGCCCATGGATTCACGAATGGCAGTACCTGCGGTAATCACGTCATCGACCAGCATGATACGGCCTTGCAGCGCGCTGCCGACCAGATTGCCTCCTTCCCCGTGATCTTTGGCTTCTTTACGGTTAAAGCAGTATGGCACATCGGTTTCGTGGTGTTCAGCCAGCGCCACCGCGGTGGTCGTGGCGATCGGAATCCCTTTGTAAGCGGGCCCGAACAGCACATCAAAAGTAATACTGGCATCCACCAACGCTTCAGCATAAAAACGGCCTAAAAGTGCCAGGTCGCGCCTGGTATTGAACAGCCCGGCATTGAAGAAATAGGGGCTGAAACGCCCGGATTTCAATGTGAATTCGTCGAATTTTAATACCTGCTTGCTAAGCGCGAATTCAATAAATTGGCGCTGATAGGCTTTCATTACTGCATCTCCTCGTATCACGGTGAGTATGGTTATGGTTGGAACACCAGCCATAAAAAAGCGACGCCGAGGTCGCTTTGCAAAAATAGATAACGCCGCTGCCAGGCAACGGCTGATGAAATGACAGGCGGTTTATGCCAGTCATGCTTACTTGAAGTCAGCGACTGGCGCTTGCGTCAACGCCGATTTCTGCGCCTCGACGATAGTATCAATGCCACCACGCGCCAGAGCGAGCAGCGCCAGCAGCTCTTCGTGACTGAACGGCTCGCCTTCGGCGGTACCTTGCACTTCAATCATGCGGCCATCTTCGGTCATGACCACGTTCATGTCCGTTTCCGCAGCAGAGTCTTCCACGTACTCAAGATCGCACACGGCCTCACTGGCAACGATCCCCACGGAAACCGCCGCTACCATGCCTTTGAGCGGGCTGGCTTTGAGCTGGCCTTTTGCCACCATGCGGTTGAACGCATCCGCCAGCGCAACACAAGCGCCGGTAATAGAAGCAGTGCGCGTGCCGCCATCAGCCTGCAACACATCGCAATCCAGCGTGATGGTGTATTCACCGAGCTTTTCCAGATCAACGGCAGCGCGCAGAGAACGCGCGATAAGGCGCTGGATTTCCAGCGTTCTTCCGCCCTGTTTCCCCTTGGCTGCTTCACGCGCATTGCGGCTATGAGTCGCACGCGGCAGCATGCCGTATTCAGCGGTCACCCAGCCTTTCCCCTGCCCTTTCAGGAAGCGCGGCACACCTTCTTCTACCGTCGCGTTACACAGCACTTTCGTGTCGCCGAACGCCACTAACACGGAACCTTCCGCATGCTTGGTATAGCCACGCGTTAGCGTGATGGGACGCACCTGTTGTGCACTTCGGCATGACGGACGCATGAGATTCTCCAGGTTATGCTCTGTTGATTGGCGCGCATTATACGGCCTTCGGACAACAATTCCTACTTTAGCTGCCGCGCGTTTCGCGATATCGGCAGGGGAGTGTTGGCATCTGCATCAGGGTATAGCCTGAGGTTATACCCTCCCGACAAACAAGTATTCGTCAGTCATTCCCCTGCATGAAATAGTTTTGATTATTCATTCACCAGAGGGATACACGAGATGCGCCAGATGCAGGTTGAGACCGTCAAACTCTCTCTGGCACGCCCGTGCAAGCGTGCGCAGGAACTGCGCAATGCCGTAAGCGTAGTCAGGATTACCGTTGAAGAACAGTAATTTATCGGTTTAGGCGAATATACGCCCGCGTTTGAATATCAAGAGTCTGCCGCCAGTGTTTGCCGTCAACTTGACGCCGTACGTGGTGCTGTTACGCGCGGTGCGTCAAGGGATGAAATCCAAACGCTGCTCCCTCCTGGTGCAGCACGTAACGCACTCGATTGCGCACTGTGGCGTTTAAATGCCGCCTTGCATAAACAAATCGTATGGCAGCAGGTAAGAATACAACCGCCCGCCTCTTTGATCACCACGGAAACGCTGAGCATTGCGTCATTGGAAAACACGGTGGCGGCGACCCGAGATGCGATATCACGCGGCGCGCAGGTGATAAAGCTCAATCTGGATCGCAGCGACATCGTTGAGAAAATCGCCGCAGTGCGCGACGCCGCACCACGGGCCACTCTGATGGTCGATGCCACGGAAAGCTGGGCTGGGCTCGATTTACTCAACCTGTGTCACGCTCTGCTGCCCTATAACATTGCGCTGATTGAGCAACCGTTACCGGCTGGCAAAGATCAGGAGTTACTGCGTTTTTCGCACCCTATTCCCCTTTGCGCCGATGAAAGCTGCCGCCACGCTGGCGATATTCCAGGTATCCGCCGCCGTTACGAGATGATCAACATCAAGTTGGATAAATGTGGTGGATTGACAGAAGCACTGGTAATGGTGCGTGAGGCGCGACTGCACGGACTAAAACTGATGGTCGGTTGCCTGGTGGGCTCTTCACTGGCGATGGAAGCTGCACTACCGGTCGCCGCCGCCGCCGACTATGTCGATCTGGATGGCCCACTCTGGCTGGCCGCCGACAGCTCACCCTATCTGACTTATCACCACGGACGCATCTGGCTATGACACAGCAAGAGTCCACACTGTTAACCGGAGTCCACATGACACAACTCGCACAGGCCACCCCGCACCCGGCGTCGGCCCCCCCACAAACCGCCATGCTGGTGCTGGAGATCGATGACCTGAGCGTCAGCTTCAGCGGCAGGTCGCGCAAGCATATCGCCCTGAAAAGCGTCTCGTTTTCCGTCAACAAGGGGGAAATCGTCGCCATTGTGGGTGAAAGAGGCTCGGGAAAATCCGTTACGTCGTTAACCGCAATGGGCTTGTTGGCCAACTCGGCGGCCATTGAGCGCGGCAGCATTCATTTCCACTCCCGCCACGGACAGCGCCACGATCTGCTGAATATGAAAGAGGACGATCGCCGTCAACTGCGCGGGCGCGATATGGCGATGATCTTTCAGGAACCGATGACCTCACTCAATCCGGTGTTGAAAGTGGGCGATCAGTTAACGGAAGCGCTGCGCGACCACCAGCTTTGCGATGCCGCCACAGCGGATAAAAAAGCGCGCGAACTACTGCGTAAAGTGCGTATCGCCGATGTGGATCGCGTGATGAAAAGCTACCCAGCCTCGCTCTCCGGTGGCATGCGCCAACGCGTGATGATCGCGCAGGCGCTGGTGTGCGAGCCGCAGTTGCTGATTGCTGATGAACCCACCACAGCGCTGGATGTCACCGTGCAAACGCGCATTCTACACATCCTGCGCGATCTCCAGCAGCAAAGTGATACTGCCGTGCTGTTTATTACCCACGACATGGGCGTTGTCGCTGAAATCGCCGATCGCGTGGTGGTGATGTAGCGGGGTGAAGTGGTGGAACAAGGTACGGTCGAGCAAATTTTCGCGCATCCGGAGCACCCATATACTCAAGCCTTGTTAGCCGCAGTGCCAAAGCTGGGCGATATGCGCGACAGAGCCTGGCCGCGTCGTTTTCCACTGCTGGTGCAACAGCAATCCAGCGATAGCGAACAGAAAACTGCGCGCTATGACGCAGAGCCGCTGCTAGATATCCGTGGTTTGCGCGTCTACTACCCGATCCGCAGCGGCATTTTCTCCGCGGTTACGCACCGCGTACACGCGGTCGAGCAGATTGATTTTTGCGTGTGGCCCGGCGAAACCCTGGCGATTGTCGGGGAGAGCGGCTGTGGAAAATCCACCACCGGGTGTGCGCTGCTGCGTCTGATTCAGAGCGAATCAGAAAGCATTCTGTTTCAGGGCAATGAAATCTCCCAGATGGACGATCGCGCCTTTTTGCCATTGCGCCGCGAAATCCAAATGGTTTTCCAAGACCCGTATGCGTCATTGAACCCGCGCTTAACTGTCGGTTTCACCATTGCCGAACCGCTGCTGCTGCATGGGCTGGCCCGATCGCTGGAGGACGCAACGCCCCGCGTGCAGGAACTGCTGAAAAGCGTCGGGTTGCCTCCTGAACACGCCCGCCGCTATCCGCACGAGTTTTCCGGAGGCCAGCGCCAACGTATCGCCATCGCCCGCGCCATGGCGCTGCAACCGCAGGTCATTATTGCTGACGAAGCCGTCTCCGCGTTGGATGTCTCGATTCAGGCTCAGGTGGTGAATCTGATGATGAATCTGCAACAAAAAACCGGCATGTCATGGATTTTCATTTCTCACGATATGGCAGTAGTGGAGCGCATCGCCAACCGCGTCGCCGTGATGTATCTCGGTCAGATTGTGGAAATCGGCCCGCGCCAGGCGGTGTTCAATAACCCTCAGCATCCTTATACGCAGCGCTTGCTGGCATCGGTGCCGATTGCCGACCCTCAACAACGTAGCGTGCGCCAGTTTGATGATGGCGAGATCCCTTCCCCGCTGCGCAAAGCAGGCGAAGAGGTCAATAAAATGACCTATCGCGAAGTCGGCCTGCACCACTGGGTCGCCAACGACAATCATTAATGAAACGCATTGATGAACAAGCAGTTTTAAACATGCAGTTTTAAACAAGAACAAATACAACCCATTCACAACCGGGAGACACAACATGAAGCCACTACGACATCGTTCCGCGCTGGCCCTCGGGCTTTCACTCTGTCTGGCAGCTGCGGCTCAGGCTCAAGATCTACGCATCTCTATCTATGCCGATATTACCGGGCTTGACCCGCACGACACCTCAGATACGCTGAGCTACTCCATCCAAAGCGGTATCTTTGAGCGCCTGTTCCAGTTTGATAACCAAATGAAACTGGTACCGCGTCTGGCAACCGGATACACCAGCAATGACGATGCCACCGAGTTTGTGGTCACGCTGCGCGAAGGCATCACTTTCCAGGACGGCGCGCCCTTTAATGCCGAAGAGGTCAAAGTCAACCTGGATCCCCTGGCCGATCAGAGCAAAGGCTTAAAACGTAATAGCCTGTTCAATATGGTAAAAACCGTCACCGTGCTGTCTCCGACGCAAGTGAAGATTGAACTGAATAAATCATTCGGTGCTTTCGTCAACACACTGGCACACCCGTCTGCCGTGATGCACAGCCCGGAAGCGCTGAAGAAATACCCGGATGAAGCACAACTGCGCGTCCACCCGGTCGGCACCGGTCCGTTCAAATTCACCGAATGGCAACAGGGCAAAGACGTCAAGCTGGTCAAAAATGACAGCTACTGGCAGAAAGGCTGGCCGAAAGTGGATAGCGTGACCTTCTACCCGACTCAGGAAGACTCCACGCGCGTGGCAGCCCTGAAATCCAGCCTGGTTGATGTGATTTATCCGCTGCCGTCAGATCTACTGGGTACCGTACAGAGCGACAGCAAACTGGCCGTCCAACGTGACCCCGGCATCTATCAGTTCTGGTTGGCGATGAATCACCTGCATCCGCCCATGAATGACATCTGCGTGCGTCAGGCACTCAACTACGCCATCAACCGCGATGTGTGGCTGAAAGTCGGCTTTGCGGGCATGGGTACACCGGCAACGTCAGCAATGGCGCCGGGCGTTCAATTCTTCCAGGCGCAAACCACGCCGAGCTACAACTACGATCCGGCCAAAGCCAAAGCGCTGTTGAAAGAAGCGGGTTACCCGGATGGCATCAGCCTCAAGCTGTGGACCACCAACCGTACCGATTACATTCGTAGCGCACAGTTCTTCAAGCAGCAGTTGGAACAGGTGGGCATCAAGATCACCGTGACACCGATGGACTCTGGGATGCGTAACGCCAAACTGTTCGGCGTGAAAGACCCGAAAGATGCGGAATTCGATCTATTCTACAACGGCTGGTCGCCTTCTACCGGTGATGCCGACTGGGCGCTGCGTCCGCTGTATGCCACCGAATCCTGGGTGCCTGCGGCTTATAACGTGGCCTACTACAGCAGTGCTGCCGCCGATAAAGCCATTATGGCTGGGTTGGCTACCGCCGATCTTGGCAAGCGCGCAGCTGCCTACGCCGAAGCACAAAAAGTGATTTGGGGTGATGCACCCGTCGTGTTCCTGGGTACGCCGGACAATCTGGTCGGTAAAGCGAAAAATCTCTCTGGCGTTTACATGCTGGCAGATGGCTCGTTGATCTTCGATCAGGCTGAATTTAAGTAATCGCACGGGGAGAACGCCATGTTTGCTTATATCGTCCGACGTTTGCTGGAAATGATCCCGGTGTTACTGGTGGTCTCCCTGTTAGTGTTCGGTTTTATCAAGCTGTTACCCGGCGATCCGGCGCGGATTTATGCCGGGCCGGATGCCCCGATTGCCGCCGTGGAGGCCGCTCGCCAACTGTTAGGGCTCAACGATCCGTTGCCAGGGCACTATGTTCGTTGGCTGGGTGGCTTGTTGCGCGGCGATCTGGGCATCACCTATCGCACGCAGCAACCGGTGATGGACGTGATCGCCAAAAGCTTTATGCCCACCATGTGGCTGGCGCTGGCAGGCTTCGCCTGGTCAGTGATATTCGGCCTGTTGATTGGCGTGGTATCGGGATTAAAACGCGGAAAGTAGAAGGATTGGACGCTGATGAGCGCCGCTGTCGACGGTATCTCCATGCCGCCTTTCTGGCTCGGATTACTGCTGATCCAGTTTGTCGCGATGCCGTTCGGGGTGTTTTCCGTCAGCGGTTTTAACCAGCCGAGCGATATTGTGTTACCCGCTCTGACGCTGGGTGCTTCCGTGGCCGCCGTGATGGCGCGTTTCACCCGTTCCGCATTCTTTGAAGTGGCACAGGAAGATTATGTATGTACCGTGCGATCCAAAGGATTACGCCAACGGCTGATCACCTGGAAACACATCATGCGCAATGCGCTGATCCCCATTATCACTATGCTCGGCTTGCAATTTGGTTTTCTGCTGGGCGGGTCAATTGTGGTGGAAAGCGTCTTCAGTTGGCCCGGTCTGGGCTGGCTGCTGATTGAATCGATCAAGACACAGGACCAGCCGGTAATTCAGGCGTTGGTCATGCTGTTCGTGTTCGAATTTATTGTTATCAACCTGCTGGTCGACCTGCTCTACGCCGTGGTTAACCCAGCCATTCGTTTACGCTAGGAGCGATCATGAGCCACTCAACCGAGCCTACGATGACCGCCGCCGTGCAGGATAACGCCACTATCCGCTCACCGATGCGTGATTTTTGGCTGGCTTTTATCCAAAACCCGCTGGCGCTGGTGTCCGGCGGATTTATTCTGCTCTTGGTGCTGGTCGCGGCCTCCGCCCCTTGGCTAGCCCCTTTTAATTCGATGGACCCGGATTGGATGGCACTGTCCGCACCGCCTTCCGCCACCCACTGGATGGGCACCGACGATCTGGGACGCGATGTGATGAGCCGTATTATCTACGGTTCGCGTATCTCCTTATATATTGGCCTGTTTTCCGTCACGATCGGCATGGTGGTCGGCATTGTGCTGGGCCTGCTGGCCGGGTTTTATGGCCGCTGGATTGATATGCTGATCATGCGCAGCTCCGATGTGCTGTTCGCCTTCCCCGGTATGCTGTTGGCTATCGCGGTGGTCGCCATTTTCGGCCCAGGCTTGAATAACGTGATTATTGCCGTCGCTTTTTCCACCCAGCCCACGCCACAGCCGCCAGAAGAAGCAAAGCTGGAATCGATGCTGTGCGCCGCCGCCGATGCCACGGAACATGCCGTACTGGATGCCCTGTTGTGCGCCGAGGCTGTGACCGGTTTTCGCGGCCACCACCGTCCAGACTTGCGACAGGTGTTAGATAGTCTTGCACAACACGTTTTAGCGTAAGGACATACCCATGAAAGTGTTTATTTCTGCCGACATCGAAGGGATCGCCGGCGTGATGGGACCGGAGCAGTGCAGCCCTGGACAAACCGAGTATCAACTGGCTCGCGGGCTGATGGAGCAGGAAGTGAACGCCGCCATTGATGGCGCTTTCGCCGGTGGCGCAACGGAAGTGGTGGTGGCTGACAGCCACGCCGCCATGACCAATCTGCGGGCAGAGAACATTGATGCCCGCGCCCGTCTGCTTCAGGGCAAACCGCGCGTACTGTCGATGGTCGATGGGCTGGAGCAGCAGGCGTTTGATGGACTGATGTTCATCGGCTACCACAGCGCTGCCGGAGAGCACGGCGTGCTGGCGCACACCATCAATGGCCACGCCTTCTATCGGGTAAAAATCAATGATGAAGTGATGGGTGAGAGCGATATCTATGCTGCCGCCGGTGCCGAAAAGGGCACACCGTTGTGGCTGGTCAGCAGCGATAATATCCTGCAACAGTGGATCGCCCGCTATTATCCCCAAACCGCCTACGCCTGCGTCAAACGCGCCATTTCGCAAACTTCGGCGGAATCACTCAGCCCACAAGCGGCGCAACAACTGATTCGCGCACAGGCGCAACAGGCCGTGCAGCGCGCGCACCGTGAAAACACTTCGCGCATCGCTGCGCCCTATCATCTTGAACTGATGACCTCTAAACCGGTGCTGGCCGATCTGTTTAGCCTGATCCCCGGAGTGGAACGCGGTGATGCGGTGACGGTACACTACACCGCATCTACCATGACAGATATCGTTCGCTTGCTAAGTACTTTTTCGTATCTGGCTACCACACAGAACTAATAACAGGGAGATGACATGGTCAAGCCAGTCATTGTGATCCACGGAGGTGCGGGGGCATTGACCCGCTCCGCCATGAGCGCGAAAAAAGAACAAGCCTACCTCGAAGCGTTAAGCGCCATTGTCGCCAGCGGCCAGCAGATTCTCAGCCAGGGCGGCAGTGCGCTGGATGCCGTTACCGAAGCGGTACGGCTGTTGAAAGAGTGTCCGTTGTTTAATGCCGGGCACGGTTCGGTCTTTACGCACGATGAAACCCACGAACTCGACGCCAGCATCATGGATGGCCGCACACGGGATGCCGGTGCTATCAGTTGCGTCAGCCACATTCACAATCCGGTGCTGGCAGCAAGGGCCGTCATGGAACAGAGCCAGCACGTGATGTTTACCGCGGCGGGTGCAGAAGCGTTCGCACGTAAGCAGGGGCTCGAGATGGTCGAACCCGGCTTCTTCTCGACTGATGCCCGGCGTGAACAGCTACATCATGCGCAAGCAGGAGAAGGGCGTGTCGTGCTGGATCACGATGGTCAGCGCGATGTGGCGCAGGGTGACCCAATCGATCCGGAACGCAAATATGGCACGGTCGGTGCCGTGGCATTGGATAACGCAGGTAATCTCGCCGCCGCCACCTCAACCGGCGGCATGACCAACAAGCAGGCCGGACGCGTAGGCGATAGTCCCATCGTTGGTGCAGACTGCTACGTCAACAACAATACCGTCGCCGTCTCTTGTACCGGCACAAACGAAGCGTTTATCCGCTGCGTAGCGGCCTATGATGTCTCTGCGTTAATGGAGTATGCCGGGCTGACGCTGGAGCAAGCAGGCGAGCGCGTGGTGATGGAAAAACTGCTGCCGCTGGACGGCAGCGGCGGCCTGATCGCCGTCGATAAAGAGGGAAACACCGCCTTGCCGTTCAACAGTGAAGGGATGTATCGCGGTTATGGCTATGTGGGCCAATCGCCGTGGGTTGGCATTTACCGCTAACATGCAGGTAGCGGAATGCCCTGTGCTGGCATTCCGCTTAGCGTATTTACGCCCAGTGAATGTCCCCGCGTCGCGCCGTAACCACCCGACTGCGGTTAAGCAAAAACGTCATGTTGTTGCCTTCGATATGCAACGCAAAGCGTTTCTCCCACGGGCCGTCCTGCGCGGTCGCTAACAGCCGACCTTGACCCAGACACTCCAGCGACGCAACCGGAGCCGAGGGACCAACCCCCATCACCAGACGATCGCCTTCAATCACCCATTCACTGCGCCATTCTGGGCAGAACCAACGGCCTTGCGCTTGAGCGAGAGAATCATCGCGATGTGGCAGCACAAAGCGTTTGGCGGCGTGGCCTATTTCACCGTCAATCACCGTCCCCTTCTGACGCAACTGCATCGGCAAGTGACTGGAGAGCGATATCGCTCCGTCCTCTGACGGATAGAGCGTTTCGGTCACGCCCAACCAGCAGGCGTTGTTGCCACTGATTTCCAGCCACTCGCTGCCGTTTTCCGCCACATATAGCCCCGGCATCAGCGAATGACCCGGTTGCGGTAACGTTTGCCCGGTCAGCACCGCCATGATGCGCAGTGCACAGTCATAGGTGGATACGTCCTCACGGTTTGCCACCAGCGCCAACCCAACGCCACGCTGCGGATCGAGCAGAAAATAGCTCTTATAACCCGCATGAGAACCGCCGTGGCCGACCCAGTGCACATCACCAAAACGTGAATGGGCAACGCCTAAACCATAGCCGGTCACGCGACCATCCGTTAGCTGGCGCGTTGCGGTCAGGCGCGCCAATATCCCGCGCCCCGGCTCCTCATCGCGCAACAGCGTTTGCAGCCAAGTGCTCAAATCACGCACGCTGCCGGACGCAGAAAGATGCAACCCGGCGCTTGCCAGTTGCCAACCGCTGTCGCTGCGCCAATACCCCGGCACTAACCCAGGCACAATATCGAACCAGGTTTCCGGTGCCCAAAGGTGAATATCCAATGGCTGGCAAATGTGCCGCTGCAAACGTTCAGCAAACACAATGCCCTTGGCTTTCAGCGCCTCTTCCACCAGCCGATAACCAGTATTGGAATAGGAAATCTCTCTGCCTGCCGAATAGTTCAACTTATCCAACGCGGCCACAAACGCTAGTAAATCATCAGATTGCGTGGCGTTGTAGACCGATAACCCAAGCAACGATAGCGTTTCACGCAAATCGTGCAGCCTGGCCGTCATATCTAACGCCTGACCGACGGTAACCTGCCCGCTCGGGCCGCGCAGTTGCGGCAAATGCTGCGCCAACCGGTCGTCAAGCGCGATAACGTCTGCTAACGGCCCGGTGATCAACGAAGCAAATAAATGTTTGGTTACCGAGGCAAAACGCACCACGCTATCCGCGCTAAACGGCGTGCCTTGCGCCAGATCCGCCAGACCGCTGCAGCACAATGCCCGTAACTGATTGCCATCAAACAGCGCAACTGCGCCGCCGGGCTGTTCCTCTCCCTGCCATTGCGCCGTGATGGACTGCGCCACCTCCGTCGCCCGCTGCCAATCAAGCGTCATGCGAGTTCCTCCAATGCGATACTCAATGCATACAACTCAGCGGTGTGAGGATGTTGAATCAGCCCGGCACGTAACTGCTCCGCGCTCAGGATCTCCACAATCTCTCCTTGCTGCATCACCCCCACCTGCTCGCACAAGTGGGTCACCACGGCCAGATTATGGCTCACCATCAGGTAGGTCAGCTTACGCTCCTGCCGGATATCTGCCAGCAGATTCAAGATTTTAGCCTGTACCGACACATCCAGCGCAGAGGTCGGCTCATCCAGCAGCAGCACTTCCGGCTCGACAATCAGCGCACGCGCGATGGCAACGCGCTGGCGCTGCCCGCCTGACAACTGATGCGGGAAACGAAAACGCACCGCCGCAGGCAGGCCCACATCATCCAGCATTTTGGCAATGCGCTGTTCGGCATTGTCAACGCGGTGCACCAGCAGTGGCTCTTGTAAAATGCGATCGATGGTTTGGCGCGGATGTAAGGAACCGTATGGGTCCTGAAACACCATCTGCACCTGAAGGAAGAAATCCCGCCTGCGTTTGGCACCGAGGGCCATGCCTCCGAACAACATCTCACCCTGCCAGTGATCGTTCAAACCGGCCAGCGCGCGCAGAATGGTCTATTTACCGGAACCACTCTCGCCGACAATGCCAAAACTGCCGCCACTCTCTACCTGAAAAGAGACGCCCTTGACCACCTCGGTATCGCCAAAGGCGATACGCAAGTTATTTAAGGTAATCATCCGTTTCTCCACGCCTCATCACGTTTCATTACCGGAAGCCGTTCACGCGGGTGCTTCAGTGACGGCAAACAGGCCAACATCCCCCGGGTATACGGGTGCTGAGCAAGCTGGAGATCTTTGGCGGCCAGCATCTCCACCACTCGTCCGGCATACATCACCGCCACGCGATCGCAGAAATGCGATACCAACGGCAAGTCATGGCTGATCAAAATCAGCCCCATGCCGCGCTGAGAGACCAGATCGTCGATCAGCTTGAGGATATCGGCCTGCACCGTGGCATCCAACGCGCTGGTCGGCTCGTCCGCAATCAGCAGCTCCGGGTCTGGGGCCAGCATCATGGCGATCATCGCCCGTTGCCCCATCCCGCCGGACACCTCATGCGGATAGCGCGCTGCCACCTGCTGCGGTTCGCGAATGCGAACCTGCTCCAACAAATCGGTCGCCGCTGCCAACGCAGCACGGTGCGAGCCGCCCTTATGCTCACGCCATGCTTCGGCGATCTGTTGACCGATCGTCATCACCGGATTGAGGGAGTATTTCGGATCTTGCAGAATAAAGCCCACCCGCTTGCCGCGAATGCGACGTAAGGTCTTTTCATCCGCGCTGCGCAAATCGATGCCGTCAAAGCTGAGCTTATCCGCCTCCACGCGCGCACTGCCGGGCAGCAGAAGGCGGTGCCAATCGGTTGGCCAGATCCTGAAATCCCGGCTGATAAGACGTCAACCAAGGCGCGAGAGATGACAACACCAGTACGGCCAGAATCACCACCAACCCGATCATCGCCATCGGATTAGCCTGTAGCCACAACCATAAGCGATAACGTCGCCCCCAAATGACCTGACGGCGCGTCGCGGGCGTTTCGTCGAGCAACCATGCTCGTGAGACAGGAAAAATCATTTTACGCGCGGGTCCCAAAGCCGATAGAGAATGTCAGCCAGCAAATTGAGCAGCACGTACACGGTGCCCACCAGCAGCGTGGCACCAATCACCGGGTTCATATCGGCATTCATCAATGCCGTGGTGAGGTATTGGCCCAGCCCCGGCCAGGCGAACACGTTTTCCGTGACCACCGCCCCTTCCAACAGCCCGGCATAGGTCAGTGCCAATACGGTCACCAACTGAACCGCAACGGTCGGAAAGGCATGACGCCAGATCACCCGACGCGACGACAGCCCTTTGGCGCGCGGTAATGACGTATTCACCGCTTAACGCATTGAGCATGAAGGTACGCGTCATACGGGTGATATAGGCCATGCTGAAATAGGCGAGGATCAAGACTGGCTGCGCCATATGTGCCAGTGCATCGTGGAAGGCGGCATAATCCCACGCCAACAGCGAATCCACCGTGAGCAAGCCCGTCACCTGCGGCACCATATCCTGAAAAATGATGTCCTGACGCCTCGGCCCCGGTGCAATACCGAGTGCGGCATAGAAGATAAGCAAGCTAAGCAGTGCCAGCACAAACACTGGCAACGAGTGCCCCGCCAGACAAACCACACGAATGGTTTGATCGACCCAGGTACTCTGCCTCACTGCGGCCCACACGCCGAGTGGAATGCCGACTAGCGCAGCGATAATGATAGCGGCGGTAGCCAACTCCAGAGTTGCCGGGAAGAAACGTGCGATATCCGTCATCACGGGATTGGACGTGAGGATCGAATTGCCGAGATCGCCGTGCAACAGTTGCGAAAGATAGCGGCCAAACTGCACCCACAGGGGCTGATTCAGCCCCATTTCTTCACGCGCGCGTTGCACCACGTATTCCGGCGCATTGTCCCCCACCATCGCCAGCACCGGATCGGTGGGCATGATGCGACCGATAAAAAAGGTCAGCACCGACAACCCCAACAGCGTGAGCAGCAAGCTGCCCAGCGTACTGAGAATACGTTTTGCTATCGGCATCAGGCTTTTTTCACCTGATCGTACGGGTTATCACTCAGTACCGTCATGTTCACACCACTGATATTTTTACGGCAGGCAATCGGCAAGGTGTTTTGCATTAGGAAAATAAACGGGCTGTGCTCACGGTGCTCACGCTGGATGGTTTCATACAGCGCGATACGCTTGGCGGAATCGCTTTCATGCAATGCCTGTTCGGTTAACGTGTTGAATTTTTAGTCAGACCAGCTGCAGCGCCATGCCAGAGTACGGCTGCGCGCATTTTCCGTGTTATCGACATTGACGCAGAATGCTTCGGTGTTCGAGTTGGGATCGAAATAGTCAGCGCCCCAGGCCGTGATCGCCAGTTGGTGCTGGCGGGCACGCATTTTGGTCAACACCGCGCGGTTTTCAGAAGAGACAAGCTTCGCCTTGATCCCCACGGCACCCAGTTGAGTCTGGATGGCCTGCGCGATATCCGGATACGGCTGAGCAGAGTAGTGATCGATGGTGATCTCGAACCTGTCGGGATAACCTGCTTCAGCCAGCAGCGCTTTCGCTTTGCCCACATCCTGATGGAACGGCGTATCGTCCAGAGCCGCGGGGAAGCCACCCGGCAGGAAGCTCTGATGCACGCGGTGCGTCAGCGGAATGATGTTTTTCTGAATGGCTTCATAATCAATCGCCCATTTCAGTGCCTGCCACACCTGTGGTTTTTTCAGTAATTCATTGGTGGTGTTGCACGACATTAACATGATGGTCGAAACGTCACGACGGATCACATTGAATTCAGGATCGTTGACGATCGGCTGCAGTTGTTCGCTGGTCAGATCGCGGGCGATATGCACATCCCCTTTTTGCAGCATCAGCAACTGCGCCGCAGGATCGGTGATGTGCTTCATGATCATGCGCTGAATTTTGCTGTCAGTCTGGAAGTGGGAGTTTTTCTCCAGAATGATGCTTTCGCTCGCTTTCCAACTGCGCAGCGTGAACGGCCCAGACCCGGCGCTGTGCTGTTTAATCCAGGCGTAGCCGAAATCGCCGTCCTGTTGATTTGCCAGCGCGGCTTTTTTCTGCACGATGCTGCCCACCGGCGCAGAGAGGCAATAGAGCAGGAATGATTCTGCCGCCGGCTTGTCCAGGTTCAGCACCAGCGTACTGGCATCCGGCGCGGTGATGTGCTGCTCTACGTTATCTTTAGTGAAACCGAACTGGTTGATAATGAAGGCGGGGCTTTTATCCATTTTAACCGCGCGCTGTAACGAGAACGCCGCGTCTTCTGCGGTGACCGGCGTGCCATCGGAGAATTTTGCTTTTGGATCAATATGGAAGGTGAAAGTCTTCCTTTCGTTGCTCACTTCCCAGTGCGTGGCCAACTCGCCTTTCACTTCGCTGGGTTTCAACGGGTTCGGCATTACCAGACGCTGGTAGAGGTTGCCCACAATCTCAGAGCCTACCTCTTCAAAACTTTCATGGGGATCAAGGCTGGTCATGTTATCCAGTTGCATCGCCATCACCAACATAGTGGGAGGTGTGGCAGCGAAAGCGGAGTGCAGGTTCAGATAGGATAAAAAAGGTACGGCTCCGCAACCGGCGAGAAAACGTCTCCTGGTAAGCATGAATCCATCAAGATATTGATATAATTAATAATTAATTGAATTTTATTTCATGTCCAGCTTTGACATAGTCAAACGGGATTGGCTTAAATGAACGCACCAGGACATCCATTCCCTGCGCAATCATTTGTCCATTTTGGGGCAACGTGCACCTTAATGGGGCAAATACCGTTTCATCGCATCCTGAGCCGATAACTTTGAATATGTCTAACAATTTCCTAACGGGTACGCAACGCCCTTTCCCTGTTTTTGACGGGCATAACGATGTTTTATTACGCCTTTATTCCTCCCACCGGGAGGATGCGGTCAGTGCCTTTCTACAAGGCCCAGCCGCGGGTCAAATCGATCTGCCGCGTATCCGACAAGGGGGACTGGCTGGCGGATTATTCGCCGTTTATGTCCCATCCCCTAAAGACCCAGCAAAATCTGTACCAGAAAACGACAGTTTGTTTGTAAACCACACCATTGATGGAATCTGCCAGAGATATAACCTTTTCAATGATTTCCACACTGTTGCGCATTGAGGCTGCCTCCGCAGGACAAGCCCAAATTTGCCACAGAGTTGCCGATATTCGTCACTGCATGGCGACGGGAACCCTGGCGATGGTGTTGCACATTGAAGGTGCAGAGGCACTCAACCCCGATCTGGAACTGCTTGATATCCTTTACGCTGCGGGTTTACGCACCCTGGGCCCACTCTGGAGTCGACCGAATATCTTCGGCGACGGCGTACCGTTTCGTTTCCCTTCTTCACCCGATATTGGTTCCGGACTGACGGAAACCGGCCTGCGTCTGGTGAAAGCTTGTAACGCCAAACGCACCATGGTGGATTTGTCGCACATGGATGAAAAAGGGTTCTGGCAGACCGCACGCATCAGCGATGCCCCGCTGGTTGCCAGCCACTCCAACGCCCACGCACTCTGCGCGCAGTCCCGCAATCTGACAGACAAACAGCTGGATGCCATTCGTGAAAGCAACGGCTTTGTCGGCGTGAATTTCGGTACTGCGTTCCTACGCGCCGATGGTAAAAAAGACCCGAACGCCACGGTGGAAGAGATTGTCCGCCATGTCGATTACCTGCTGAACAAGCTGGGAGAAGACGGCGTCGGTTTTGGTTCCGATTTCGATGGCACCACCGTGCCGCCAGACCTGCATGATGTCGCAGGACTGCCGATCCTGGTCGAGGCACTGACGCGGCGCGGATACGATAGCCCATTGCTGGAAAAAATCTGCTACGGCAACTGGTTGCGTGTACTGGAAGCCACATGGGGTAAATAACCACAGGCCAATGCATCGGGTGGCGTGGATATTGCGTGGAATTTGCTCAAGGTGAAATTATGACCTAACCAACACGGAGCACCTGTCCATGCGCTTACGCCACATCGAAATCTTCCAGGCTATTCTTCAGGCTGGCACCATCAGCGGTGCTGCCCGCTTGCTGAAAGTTTCACAGCCGAACGTCAGCCGAGTGCTCAACCACGCTGAGCAACAGCTGGAATTTGCCCTGTTTGAACGCGGCGCGCAGGGCATGGTGGCAACCCGCGAAGGACGGCGTCTGATCCCTGAAGTACAGGAGCTTTACATCCATCTGAAAGCCATTGGTTCACTGACGGAACAGATGAGACGCAATCGGGTACAAACGGTGCGGCTGGGAGCGGCGCATGCGTTTAGCCAAATGGTGGTTGCACCCACCATGGTGGAATTTCATAAGCAAGAAGCGCGCGTCGACTTAGAGCTGGTGACCGAGCACTTCTCCACGCTGTGTCAAAATATCCTGCAAGATCAACTCGATTTTGTGCTGGTCTTTTGCCAGCAAGTGCCTGCTGCTCTGCTGGCTGAGCCGCTGCTTCAAGCCTATATGGTCGCTGTGTTGCCCAAAAATAGTCCGCAGAACGGACCGGTATCGCTCGAGTGGCTCTGTTCCAATAACCTGCTGATGATGCAGCAGCAGGATCCGTTAGGCCAGGTGCTGCACCGTGCGTTACGCGCCAAAGGACTGACGCCGATGTCATCGGTGTATATAAAACCTACTCGGTGATTGCCGACATGGTGCTGGCAGGCGGCAGCGCGGGTATCGTCGATCTGTTTACCGCACATCGCTACGCCGATATGTTGAAAATCGTACCGATTGAACAGCCACTGCCGTTCGAAGTGACGCTGATCAGCCGCCGCGACAACCCGCAATCACGCGCCGCATTGCAATTGAAGCAACTGATGAAAAACAAATGCTGGGAAATTGCCCGACAAAACGAAGGTTTGTTTCACGCAGCATAATGCGGTAGCGCTCTGAAATCCTGCTGTGCGCCACCCACTCAACTGATTTTATCCTACCCTGCAAAACCACGGGCGCGTTATACTCGCCTTATCACTTGCTAAACAGGTAAATATCGATGATCCGCAGTATGACCGCCTACGCCCGCCGTGACATCAAGGGCGGCTGGGGTAACGCCGCATGGGAGCTTCGCTCCGTTAACCAGCGTTATCTTGAAACATACATCCGTTTACCGGAACAGTTCCGCAGCCTGGAGCCGGTGATTCGTGAGCGTATTCGCGCCCGTCTGACGCGCGGAAAAATCGAATGCAACCTGAGTTTTGAACTCGATCCGAGTGCGCAAGGCAGCCTGATCCTGAATGAAAAACTGGCAAAACAACTGGTTGAAGCCGCCAACTGGGTCAAAATGCAGAGTGATGAAGGGGAAGTCAATCCCGTTGATATTTTGCGTTGGCCGGGCGTGATGTCCGCTCAAGATCAAGATCTCGATGCGATCAGCAAGGAGTTGATGGTCGCACTGGAAAAAACGCTGGATGATTTTATCACCGCACGCGAAAGCGAAGGTACTGCGCTAAAACTGCTCATTGAACAACGCCTTGCGGGCGTTAGTGCCGAAGTGGTGAAAGTGCGCGCACACATGCTGACCATTCTGCAATGGCAGCGCGAACGCCTGCTCAACAAGCTGGAAGAAGCGCAGGTTCAGTTGGAAAACAACCGGCTGGAACAGGAACTGGTGCTTTTAGCACAGCGCGTTGACGTTACCGAAGAGCTGGACCGGCTCGAAGCGCACGTTAAAGAGACCTACAACATCCTGAAAAAACCGGAAGCCGTTGGCCGCCGTCTGGACTTCATGATGCAAGAATTCAACCGCGAATCTAACACGCTGGCCTCCAAATCCATCAATGCCGACGTCACTGCCAGCGCCACTGAGCTGAAAGTGCTAATTGAGCAAATGCGGGAACAAATTCAAAATATTGAGTAAGGTTTCACCTGATCTCTTAGAGTCTCATCACATCTCATTGTCTAAAAAAGTCATTGTAAAAAATGGTTTTTTTGTTTTATATGGTCTCATAGCGTATCACTACAGCGCGTGTTTTAGGTGTACTTAAAGGTGCACTTACTCGGTTTTATGTACACCTCTTTAAGTACACCCCCTCTGGTAACGAGTGACATATGAGCAAATTGACAGACATACAGATTCCTACATGGATAAAAAACAAAGAACACTTCGCGGGACATGCCGATAGCAATGGGCTATATCTTTGTTTTCAAAAAACTTATAGTTCTCCATTCTGGCGCTTTCGCTACAAAATGGCGGGTAAAGCCAGAGTGATGCTCATTGGCTACTACTCCAGTATTTCACTTGCCAAAGCGCGGGAAATTGCTAAAAGAGCTTTCCGCTCGTGTCGCTCTGAGACATGACGTAGCGGGAGAGAAGCAAGAACGCAAAGCAGAAGCGTTGAAGAAGATGGAGGAAGAAAAGCACGCGCTCCGTGTTTCAGAACTGGCCGCCGAATACTTTGAACGCCAGATCCTGACCCGCTGGAAGCACACGGACATTCTGCGCCGTCGCATAGACAAAGATATCAACCCTAATATCGGGCACCTCAGAATTGAAGATGTTCGCCCTTACCACATTGATGATATGCTGCAAAAAATCGTCCAGCGTGGCGCACCGACAATCGCTAACGATGTGTTGAGATGGACTCGCCGCATATTCGATTACGGCATAAAAAGGCATATGCTGGAAACAAACCCCACTGGCGCGTTTGAAGTTGCTGATGCTGGCGGCCAAGAGCAAAGCCGTGAACGCTGGCTAAGTCGTGAAGAACTCGTTCGATTCTTCCTGACCATGCCAAAGACAAAGGGTTTCTCACGTCAAAACGAGTTAACCATGAAACTTATTCTGGTTTTCTGTTGCCGGAAAATGGAATTTTGTGGCGCTCCGTGGGAAGAATTCGACTTTAAAAATGCCATCTGGCATCTGCCTGCTGAAAGGGTAAAAAAACGGTGATGCGATCGATATCCCTATTCCCGCTCCTGCGCTCGAATGGCTACAGAAACTTCATTGTATGTCATGCAATAGTAAGTGGGTTCTTCCGGCCAGAAAAATGCAACATCGAATGATCCCTCATATTCAGGAAAGCACATTATCTGTAGCGTTAGGAAAAATTAAAGCCAACATGCCTAACGTCCCTAACTTCACTATTCATGATTTTCGGCGTACAGCTCGCTCACATTTGGCTGCGCTGGGAATAGATCCCGTAGTCGCTGAACGTTACTTAAATCATCGTATCAAAGGCGTTGAAGGTATTTATAATCGTTACCAATATTTTGATGAACGCAAAGTAGCGTTAGAGTTATGGGCTAATTTTCTCGTATCTTTAGAAAAAGGTGAGAATTATAACGTAACGCCATTAAGAAAAGATATTGCGTAAATTTCCCCTTATTTTAAATCCCTTATTCCTACACTAATTACTTCTTCTTGTATTTCCCATCAATAACACCTATAGCTGATACACCACAATAGTTGTCACATTTGTCAGTAATAACCTGTATAGTACCATTTTTGTGCTCACTGATAACTACTGCGTACGTACTTTCTTTATCGCTATACACCCATTGATTATGCAGCCCTTTCTCCGCACCAATTGATATAGCTTCACCATATATTTCACATATTGATGTATCACCATGTGAAGCATTAATGTTGAATTCAGCAACCGCTCCTCTCGGAGAAAGGGACAATACACCATTACGTTTAACGTATTCGCCAGCATGTGCCAGAGGTAAATTGGCGATTAAAATAAATGCTATCGTTATCTTTTTCATTATAATTCCTTTATACAATAAAAATATTTATCTTTAATCTAACAAATAGTTACCGATAAGTTTTTGTACTTGAAAAGCTAGTTTTTCTTGTTTCCACGCCTTGCTCCTGATATGTGTCACCACAAACAACACAACGATATTTTCTGGTGACATCATATTTTTCTTCTATCCAATTTTCATGTATTACAATATGCTTACCTTCACGATCAGCTGATGTTACCCGACCTCCATTTTTGATTGCACTACTAGGTATAGCGGATAAAAATACCTCTTCTGTATCAATCAGCTCAATACTATATGTTGCATTGCAAGCTTCACATTGATAATCATCAGAGAGAAAATAAATAGTAACCTTAGTTACAATAAAAAAAGATACCGTAAATACTATCAAAGACAAACCTATTCTCGCAAAAATAGGTTCAATAGCAAAAATAAAATAAACAATACCCGCAATTAATAATGCTATGCCAGCCCCAGCCCCAGACCCGATAGCTCTAAGAACTATTTCATTCTTGATTTTTTTCTGGGAAGCAGAAAGATTCTCACTCATAACCCACCTATTCAAAAATATTTAATCTCTGACCGCTATAAATTTCTTCATAGTTAGCCTTGATTAATAACCATTAACCTTTAACACCGTTAGCCATAAATACACCGACAGCCACTGAATAAAACGCGTTAAATGCTATCGCCTCTTCCTTAGCATCAGACGCAGCAGTAATACCGTCATTATCAACAATCCCTTTTAAGAAATATTCATCACCTTCTCTATAAAGTGCAAAACCTGCTGACGATCGACCAACTAATTTCACCAAAAAACCGACATATTTACCGTCTTTAATAACCTTTATCGATTACAGATTTGGAAGATCATAAAGCACAGCGATAAACTCTTTTACAGTAGAAAATCTGCCGAAGTTATGAACTCAGCTTGGCCGTGTATAAACAATTGAATTGAGTTGACTAGTCGAAAAACTCAAATCATAAATATCTTTATCATGTTTAACGGCTAAGTATTGTAAAGCTTCCTCTATCGTCCTTTCACTTTGAGCAACCTCTCTTTCTTTATTAGCCTGTCTGGCGGTATCCTGAGTAGAAATGCAACTTGATTTTTTCGTAAAAGAACCGTAGTTCTCACAAATTTCATCAACGCGCCATTCATATAGACCTCTGATACATTGATATTCATCACAAGAATTTCTTTTATTGAGCCATGCTATTTGATCTTGCTTAAGACGATCTTTAACTTTCTGCTCACGATTAAAGTTCATGACAGCACGATAGTTATTTGATAATGCCTCATCCAATATATTCAAAGCACCATCAGAACAGATTGTTTTTTCATATTTAGCATTTGCTTTTGCACAATCAAAAGAGGCTGCATAGCTTGCTGTACTGCATGTCATCAATGATAAAAATAAAATTGTTTTTTTACTGAAAACATTCTTCACAAGATAACCTCAATAGTTAGTTTTTCATTAATGAACAATTCGCATTAACGCTCTTTAGTTCAAAGATGCGTTCTAATGTATCGCCTTCACATCTGCCTTCATAAATCTCCTGAGCACAAATTACTGTTACTGTAAAAGTGACTGATTCCGAGAGATCTCCACTCATTCCCCACCATCCACCGCAACACAAAGTCTATAGATGCGCAAAAATAGTTTATAATCTATAGATGAAGTTCATACAAGAGTAAAATAACCACAAACTTCCATCTATAGACATTTTTATAGGTTGAAGAGTGGTACATATGGCTCAGTTACCTTCGGACAGTGCAGACAAACAGGTAGGCCAACGTATTCAAATGCGTCGTAAAGAACTGGGAATAACAGCTCAGCATTTAGCAGAACTCGTTGATATATCTCACCAACAACTATCCCGATACGAGCGCGGAACAAACAAGATCAACGTGGCGCATCTGGTGAATATCGCCATTACACTTGATACACCAATTAGCTGGTTTTTCATTGATTGTTTCACGGAACCAGATGGCAATAAACAGAAACAACTCGAATATGTACCAGTAAAGGATGCGGATCTGAAAAGCCGATTTGAAAAAATTTGGCCTCGGCTGACACATAAGCAGAGGCGTATATTGATTATGCTTCTTGATGAATATACCAAACAGTAATAAATATCAAGAGTTATTTCAGACAGGAATATTACGCTATTCCTGATGACTTAATAAGTAAACGTTTTTAAAATCGCCATCTAATTGCTTTAACGTCTCAATAACCTTTTCTTTATCCAACACTCTTTTTAGTGCTTTTTCATTACACGAAGAATTTTTCCCTCCTTTCATCACCAATAAGGGAGTGAGCATTTTATCAGATGTCATCTTTATTATGATTTCATTATCAGAGTAATTTTTATCATGTTTTAAATGATTCACAATTTTATATAACCGATAAAATTTTTTAGCTGCTCGTGATTTAGGTTTGTAAATCGATGATTCCCTTTCAATACGAAGTAAGTGAATCAAACTCGCTGAGTAAATTTCTATCAGGTTACGTTTTTTTGCCTCTGGACGTTGATATCCTAAAATTTCGCAAATATCCGATAACGACTCATAAGCGGCATTACCCAATCTTATTGTAATACTGTGTTCGCCAAGTTTTTCGAGTTTCTCTTTACGTTTATTTTGATATTCAACATCCCTTTTTCTTCTAATAGCTAATTCATTAGCTTTTTCTGTTTTTGTTTTTTTCACCATTCTTATTCCAACCATATGTTCAAAATATCGGATCTGACGATCAGATTAATGTTCGATACACGATTGTCAAGATTAGATCTGATGATCAGACCATGAGGCTTTTTTAAAAAATCTGACCATCAGATAATTAAAATCAGCATGAAAACGTCTGAATCAAAAACTGTAAAGAATCTTCGTATCAATCCGATACGCAAATCGAACAGGTTTTGTGATGAATTATTCACGTCTGATCAAGATGAAAATGGTTCTTGAATTGTGTGCTATATCCCGTGCAACACTGTATCGCCAGATCAAAGCAGGCCACTTCCCTGAACCAGTTCGTTTAACAGGTGGGGCAAATGACCAAAGTAATTCTTCTCGTGCGATTGCATGGCGAGAGGAAGAAATACTTCAATAGATTACGAGTCGCCAAAAAGTATCTTTAGCGCTGGTACAAACGAATTAACTCGCCCCTAACTAATATAATCATTGCTTTAATAGCACGCTATATACACACATATACTATATCTGAATAGAGAATATACCAGTTAAACATGATCCAATAGCCATTGGAAGCATTTACACCCTATTAGTGTCAGTTTCAATTGTTGTTGCTCTCTATTCCGTACATGGCTAATAGCCGTAGGGAATAACAATGCTATTAAATAAGCACAATATCGATTTTTGCTCATCTATGATGATAGGAAAGGATAATGTTGTCCATTCATTACAAATGCGAATTGATGGGCTTGCAGTTGTAAGTTGCTTCATTAATAAAACAGAGCGTAGGAGAGTATACTCTAAGCTTAGAAAAATGAGAAACGTGAACTATAAAAAATACAAAGTGAGATACGTAAAAAACAAAGCAGGGAAATCTTATCGCAATGCGATATTAATCATGGATGCCAAAGAAAAGTCGCCAATTTTATTGCGAATTGACTATTCACCAATAAATCATAATACAGGAGGGATACGCTTAGATTTTCGCCCCCAACATCTGACTCCAAGTAAGATTGATCGTCTATTATCATGGATGAACAAACGATTAGGGGAAATATTTTATCATCTATTGGCACGCTCATGGGTTACACGAATAGATGTTGCTGTCGATATTTATGGATGCCAATTAGACAACTATATATGGGGATTAGAACGAGCAGGTAAAACTTCATATCGCAATACAAAACAGAGCTTACCGAGTGTAAGAATCGGCAGTTCATGTTCTATTTTATATATTCTTTGCTATGAGAAGCTAAATGCTCATGGAAACAAACAACTCACTTTCCGGGAGAAATCCAGATTCATTAATATCAATTTGAATGAGCATCGGCAATTTTTGCGTATTGAGTCCCGATATCAACCCAAAGCTACGCCTACGAGCAAGAACGGTAACGCCTTAATGCTTGCTCACCTTTTGAGTATGAAAAATCCCTTTGAGCGGCTTCAAATTTACTCAACCGAGTTAGCATATGAGCTGCTAACTGAGGGATTTTGTAAGCACACCGGTTTTAGTTCCACGCACTTTTTGAGATTTCCGGGTTTTCAGCCATCAGCC
>NZ_PEHF01000046.1 GCF_015762685.1 Candidatus Symbiopectobacterium sp. 'North America'
GAAGGTACAAGTATAGATAATTATACTTGATTGAGGGTGTGTGTCACCATGATAGGGGAAGACACAGTAATAAACATGTTGTTGATGGGGGAAATGTGAGGTTTATATAGATACCAGTCATTAAAAATGACCGGTATCAACTGAGGATAACAGTATTATTTAATCCATAAAATACCAATAGCCGCTGTTAATGAATACCGTCAATTTTGCCAGGAAGGAAGGATCTTCCAATGCTTCGCCCAACACACCGCCTTCAAACGTCAACTGCTCTGACAGGGCGAGTGCAGCGCTATGGTGTGGAGTGTCGAGGCACTCACCGTTGACAAAGTACTGCTCTGCCACGCAGAGCACGCGTAATCCGTTTAACCGTCGTAAAGCAGCCCCTTGCTGAAGTAATTCGTAAACTTCACCGGGTTGATATGGCTGCTCTGGCGGCGCGATATCCAGCTCATGACGCGATTGCGTAATAAACTCACCAAACCAACGCTGGAAGTGTTCCGGTTGCTGCACCAGATCCAGCATCATTTTTTGCAGTGTATCCAGTTCCTGGGGCAATACCGTGGCCGGGTGTTCACGTTCAGGGATATCGGGATCGCTATAACGATAGCTCCCCAACTCACGAGCTAGTACATAATCGGCAAAACCGCTGACGAGTTCACGCCCGTTAGGTGAACGAAAGCCGACCGAGTAGTTGAGTGCATTTTTCAATGAATAGCCTTCATGGGGAAAGCCGGGCGGAATATAGAGAATATCGCCCGGAGACATCAGCTCATCAATAATCGGCTCGAACGGATCCACCTGGAGAAGATCCGGGTGAGGGCAGTTCTGCTTCATATGGATCTTTTCCCCGACGCGCCAGCGGCGCTGACCGGTTCCCTGAATGATGAATACGTCATATTGGTCGATATGAGGCCCTACGCCGACGCCCGGTACGGAGAATGAGATCATCAAATCATCGGTACGCCAGTCGGGAATATGACGAAACGGATGCATCAGTGCTGCTGAGGCGTCATGCCAATGGTCAACGGCCTGCACCAGCAAGGACCAGTTGTGTTCACCTAAATGGTCAAAGCTGTCGAAAGGACCGTGACTGACTTGCCATTTGCCTGCATCGTGGCTGACTAAACGGCTGTCAACTTCGTTTTCCATTGCCAGCCCGGCAAGTTCATCGGGGGATATGGGATCGATGAAATCGGTAAAACCCTGTTTGATCACCACAGGGCGTTTTTGCCAGTAATTCGCCATGAAAGATGGCCAATCGAGATTCAGTTAATAATCCATACCATGTTTCCAACAAAGGGGGGCTGTAAGAGTATAACCAATTTCAGCGTCGGAGTTGCAGCACAGAGCGGCAGTGTGATGACAACAAAGCCGAGGTTAATCAGGATGTGGATGCTGACGGCCGAAAATGGTTTCAACGCGGGCACCACCAAGGACACTGTCGGTGATGATAATTTCCCCTTCGTATTGCTCGATAATATCCAGCGCGACGGAGAGTCCAATGCCCTGACCGGGGCGCAGCGTATCCGCCCGTTGACCACGTTGGAAAATCATTTCACGTTGGCTGCGCAGTATGCCGGGGCCATCATCGTCGATCAGCAAATGCAGACGATGGTCCGAATACTGTGCGCTCACTTCAACAAACTCAAGGCTGTATTTAAAGGCGTTGTCGAGCACGTTACCCAGCACTTCCATAAAGTCGTTTTTTTCGCCGACAAAGGTTAATTCCGGGGAAATATCCAACGTGATGACAACGCCTTTACGCTGATACACTTTGTTCAGTGCGGAACACAGGCCATCAAGCAATGCTGGAACGGAGTGCACCTCACGCAGCAGCAGATTGTGTTCATAACGCATGCTCGCGCGATGCAGGTAGTAGCCTATCTGTTGTGAGATACGGCTGATTTGCGCCAGCATCACCGGTTCTGCCTGTTCGATATGCACTTCTTTATCCGTTCGTAGCGCACGTAATGTGGTTTGTAGCACGGCAAGAGGTGTTTTTAGGCTATGCGTTAGATCAGTTAGCGCCGTGCGGTATTTTTGATAACGCTTACGTTCGTTATTGAGCAGAATGTTGAGGTTGCGCACCAGGCTATAAAGTTCGCGCGGTGGATTCTCATCAAGCTGTTCGCGGGTGCCATTTTCCAAATCGGCAACCTGTTCCGCCAGCGTCTTGATCGGGTGCAAACTCCAGTGGGCAGCGAGCCAGAGTAAAGGTAGCACTAACAACAAATTGGCGATAAAAACATAGCTAAACCACTCCCAGACCATATCTGCCTGTTGCAGTTCCTGGGGGATTTTATCAATCACGACAATGGTTAACGCGGGCAGATTTTCTGTGGCCGGGTAGGTATTGACGGCGATAGAGTGGGTGAACGGAGTCTTTTCTATCTTGCTGCTAAAGCGGGTCAGCTTGCTGAGGACCTGAGCATCGCCTTTGAATACCGAGCTGCTGGTCTGGGTGTTGGTATCAAGTTCGTGGTAATCGGTTTTTGTCAGCCACTCGGGTTTGATCAGCGCTTCCAGTTCCGGTACTTCGCGTTCGCGCCAGAGAATTTTGCCGCCCTGATCGTAAATCAGCACCAGCGTGGGATAGCTGATATCCATGTCAGACGGCATGGTGACGCTAAGCTGATGATCCTTCCACTGCGCCAGACGGTAAAACAGGTTGCTTTCACCGCGCAGCAAACGGAATGACGTTTTATCAAAACTTACGCTGTAGCCAATAATAGCGATGGCCCCATATGACAGCGATAGGGCCAGCACTATAGCGACAGCAGCAAGCAGAAAACGGATACGTAAGGAGAATGGCCGTCTTTTTACACGCATAGCTATGAAGAGGCGACCAAATCAAAACGATAGCCTTGGCCTCGCACAGTAGTGATTACGTCGGCATCATACACCAGTTGCAATTTTTTGCGTAGACGTCCCATTAACACATCAATAGTGTGGCTTTCACGCAATTCTGCATCAGGATAAAGTTGCAGCATGAGTGACTCCTTGCTGACCACCTTACCGTTGTTACGAATCAGCGTTTCAATAATTGTGTATTCAAATGCTGTGAGCTTAATCGGCGTACCCGCCACCATTAATTCACGACGCGACAGATCAATTTCAAACGGTGGCAAACTGATTAACTGGGAAGCCAGGCCGCTGTTACGTCGCATCAGCGCCTGCATTCGGGCAACGACTTCCTCGAGATGAAAGGGCTTCGTTACATAGTCATCAGCACCGGCTTCAAGTACGGCGACTTTATCCTGCCAACTTTCTCGTGCTGTCAGTACCAAAATGGGCAGCTTCACTTGCTGATTGCGCCAACGGCGAATCAGCGTCATACCATCTTCAACGGGCAATCCCAAGTCCAGAATAGCGATATCAGGGGCATGTTCATGCAGGAAATAATCTGCTTCTTTAGCGTCCGCAGCCGCATCAACCTGATGGCCCATTTCTTTCATCTGAACGGTGAGGTGATGGCGCAGCAACACATTATCTTCAACAACTAATACGCGCATGACTTTATCCTTCATTGAACTAGACGATCCGGGCTATGCCTCCTAATTCTAACAAAAAAAGCAGAATTGAGCATTGGCGGTGGCGATGTAAATTATCCACAATCGCAGTAAACTAAATGTAAACAAACGTCGAGGGAATGGAGAAAAAGCCTAACGCGAACCAATAATCAATCGCAAAGCAGGCACGAGGGGTTGTTACCCCTCGTGCTTACACGTTATTTTAACGTGTCTACCAGCGTCACCGTGTGACCAATGTAGGTTGACGGCGTCATCGCTTTTAGGCGTGTTTTTTCTTCTTCAGGCAATTCGAGGCCGTCAATAAAGGCCTGGATGCCTGCACCGTCAACGCGTTTTCCACGTGTCAGCTCTTTCAGTTTCTCATAAGGCTTCTCAATACCATAACGGCGCATGACCGTTTGGATAGGTTCAGCCAGCACTTCCCAGTTGTTGTCCAGCTCATCCAGCAGACGGTCGCGGTTCACTTCCAGTTTGCTGATGCCTTTCAGGGTTGCTTGATAAGCGATTAGCGCATAACCGATACCCACACCTAAGTTACGAAGTACGGTGGAATCGGTCAAATCACGCTGCCAGCGTGACACCGGCAACTTGGTTGCCAAATGGCCCAGTACGGCATTGGCCAGTCCCAGATTGCCTTCGGAGTTTTCGAAGTCGATTGGGTTCACCTTGTGCGGCATTGTGGAAGAGCCTATTTCACCCGCGATGGTTTTCTGCTTGAAGTGATTCAGTGCGATATAACCCCAGATATCCCGATCGAAATCGATCAGAATGGTATTGAAGCGGGATATGCAGTCGAAAAGTTCCGCTATGTAGTCGTGCGGTTCAATCTGCGTGGTGTAGGGATTCCACTGAATACCCAGCGAGGTGACGAAGCTTTCGCTGAATGCGTGCCAGTCCAGCGTGGGATAAGCGGCCAAATGCGCGTTGTAGTTACCCACTGCGCCATTGATTTTGCCAAGAATTTCGACATGTTGCAGTTGGCGATATTGGCGCTCCATGCGGTAAACCACGTTGGCGAACTCTTTGCCAATGGTCGACGGCGTTGCGGGCTGGCCGTGGGTGCGGCAGAGCAGGGGAATGTCACGATACTGCTGTGCCAACGTCTTGAGGGCATCAATAATTTGACGCCAGAACGGCAGAATGGCATCACGGCGTGCGCAATCCAGCATCAAGGCGTGAGACAGGTTGTTAATATCTTCTGACGTACAGGCGAAATGGATAAATTGATTGACCGCATGCAGGCTAGGGACCGCCGCGACTTTTTCTTTCAGAAAATACTCGACCGCTTTCACATCATGATTGGTCGTGCGTTCGATAGTTTTGATACGCGCGGCGTCAGTTTCATTGAATTCTGCGACAATTTTATCAAGGAAAGCGTTTGCGTCGGCGTCAAATGCAGGAACTTCCTTGATTTCTGCACAGGCTGCCAATTTTTGCAGCCAGCGGACTTCAACCTGCACACGAAATTTCAGTAAACCAAATTCACTGAAAATAGCGCGTAACGTGCTGACTTTATCACCGTAGCGACCATCAATCGGGGACACGGCGGTCAGTGAAGATAATTCCATCGCAAGCAACTCCTGGGGTGTATTTATCAAAGTATAGGTTTAACAACACATAAATTAAAACGATAACATCAGCAACGTTTAGGTGTTGTGATGATGCATGGGGGGCCTATGCGCCGTTTGTTGATTTCGAAAGCGGTCGCCCATGGATTAACAACGGGCCAGTATCAGTTTGGTTTCTTTCACCAAACGAGCGCGAGAAAACATCAGTTGCAAACGTCCACCGCCGACCTGTTGCCACAGTACCGCAGCACGGATACCTGCCAGCAGCGCGGCGCGCACTTTGGCCTGCACCTGCGTATTTTTCAGCACTTTCGGGGAACCGGTTACCTGAATTCTCGGGCCCAGTGCGCTGATGACATCGACATAAATCCCGGCCAGAGCGCTGATAATCGTCTCTGACATGAGCTCGAAATGTTCGAGTTGGCGTGATAGTTGGCTAATACGGTTACCCAATTCGTCGAGCGCTGCGCTATTGCCACTTAACTTGCGCTCAAGGGCAATCAAACTAAAAGCATAGCGGGATAATTCTGCGCCTACGCCCTTGGCGCTGCTGTTTAAAATACCCAGCAAGGTTTCCAATCCGACCTTTACGTTACGCTCATCGCCACCGAATACTGCCACGGTAGATCCGGGATTCATATCCAACAGGCTGTTGAGCGAAGTTTGCAGTACGTCATTATCACCGTGGCTATGGTGCGCCAACTGTTGAACCAGATGGGCAGATTGACAAACGCCCGCCAGAGCCAGCGTGATGTCCTGGTAATTTTTAGCCACAGGCTACTCCTGTACTCGTTCTTCGATGATGCCACCGCCAAGACAAACCTCTCCCTGATAAAACACCGCGGATTGACCCGGTGTGACGGCAGCGATCGGCGCATCAAAACGAACACTGATGCGTTCGCTATCCAGCGGGGTTACCGTACAGGGAATGTCTTCCTGACGATATCGCGTTTTCACGACACAGCGGAAAGGTTCAAGGCGCGGTTGGCGATCGACCCAATGCAGCTGTTGCGCGATAAGTCCCTGTGACATCAGGCGTGGATGATTGTGTCCTTGCGCAACATACAGAATATTATTCGCGACGTCTTTATCAACCACATACCAGGGATCTTCGCTGCCCTCTTTGACACCGCCGATGCCCAACCCTTTGCGCTGTCCCAGTGTGTGGTACATCAAGCCCTGATGTTGCCCCATGGGTTTGCCGTCATGGACGGACAGGATAGGTCCCGGCTGTGCAGGCAAGTAGCGCGCCAGAAAATCTCGGAATTTGCGTTCACCGATAAAACAGATACCTGTGGAATCTTTCTTTTGCGCGGTTGCCAGACCAAGGCGTTCTGCGATACGGCGCACTTCAGGTTTTTCCAGCTCTCCCACCGGGAACAGGCTTTGCGAGATTTGCTGGTGGTTGAGTGTGTAAAGGAAATAACTTTGATCTTTATTGCCGTCTTTTCCGCGCAACAAACGCGTGGCACAGCCGCTGTCATGGCGGCGAACATAGTGGCCGGTAGCGATATAGTCGGCCCCTAGATCTTCAGCGGCAAACTCCAAAAACGCTTTGAATTTTATCTCTTTATTACACAGGATATCGGGGTTGGGCGTGCGGCCCGCACGGTATTCCGCCAGAAAATGTTCAAATACATTATCCCAATATTCCGCAGCAAAATTGACGGTGTGTAGCACAATGCCCAATTTGTCGCATACGGCTTGCGCATCGGCCAGATCGGTAGCCGCAGAGCAATACTCCGTGTCATCGTCTTCCTCCCAGTTCTTCATGAACAGGCCTTCAACCTGATAGCCCTGTTGCTGTAACAGGTAGGCGGAAACGGAAGAATCGACACCGCCGGACATTCCGACAATGATTTTTTTCTGGCTGTTATCTGACATGGGCGTCTCACGAACTGAAGTGTTGACGCGCGGCTCAAAGGACTTCAACGCGTCAGCATGAAAAACAAGAGGCATATTTTATCATGATGTTGCCCGGGCTGCATGGCTAATCCTGCGCATTGGGCATTTCAAAAGGCCAGTTAAAGGCTCCCAGCAGGCTGAGCGGATAGTGTTCTGTCGTCTGATAGCAGCGAATACTTTCTGCCACTAGCGGCGATCGCAACTGCGTGGAATGCAGAATTTCCTCGGCGCTGAGCCAGTGACAGCAACTGATATCGCTGTCATGCGGGGTGGTTGGAAGTATTGCTGGGAGATCAATGGCAAAGCAAAAACGCAGAAACGGGGTTTGGTCGGGGGCAATCCACTGGTGAAGACGCAGAAAAGCCTGCGGTGCTGAACTGATGACGGTTTCTTCCCACAGTTCGCGTCGAGCCGCCTGAATCAATGTTTCGTTAGCCTCAAGGTGCCCTGCGGGCTGGTTCCAGGTTGCTTTACAGCGAATCTCTTCTTCAACGATTAAAAAATGGTTTTCAGCCTGTACCACACAGGCCACGGTAACATGTGGTTTAAACATCAAGAATCTCTCTCCAGGTGCCAGGCGGTAAATGGTCCAGTGTCTGATTGGCCATACCGTAGCGTATCAGGCGTAGGGTTGGATAGCCTATGTGCGTTGTCATGCGACGAACCTGACGGTTTCGCCCCTCATGCAGCGTGATTTTTAGCCAACTGTCTGAAACGGTTTTCCTTTCGCGAATCGGCGGCACGCGTTCCCATAGCCACTCCGGGGAAGCAACAATTTCTGTGCCTGCGGGCAATGTCATGCCATCTTTCAACGGCAAGCCGCGACGAAATTGCCGCAAATCTGCCTCTGTCGGGGTGCCTTCTACCTGAACATAATAGATTTTCGCGGTTTTTTTCCCCGGTTGAGTGAGTCGGGCTTGCAGTTTTCCGTCATTAGTGAGAATCATTAGACCCTCGCTATCACGATCCAACCGTCCTGCGGCATAAATATCAGGAAAAGGGATATAGTCTTTCAGGGTAGTGCGGCCTGCTTCATCGGTAAACTGCGGAAGCACGTCAAAAGGTTTGTTGAACAGAACGATGCGGCGCGGCACAGTGGAAACCGCGCGTTTACGCGAAGTTTGCGAACTGAATCGCTTAAGGTTTTGATTTTTAACCGAGAATTTATTCATCATCTTTATAGCCGAGAGTTACAAAGGCATTATATTCGAAATGGTTTGCGATTGGCGTGGGCAAAATATTCAAGTAGTATTGACGCGCATCTTACAAATAATTAACAAAATTGCGCTCGAAGGAGAGGTTAATGGAAAGCAAAGTAGTTGTACCAACAGACGGACAAAAAATCACTGTTGATGCCCAAGGTAAGCTGAACGATCCTAATAATCCGATCATCCCCTTTATCGAAGGCGACGGTATCGGCGTGGATGTAACTCCTGCGATGATCAATGTTGTTAATGCCTCAGTGAAGAAAGCTTATGACGGCAAACGCGCTATCTCATAAATGGAAATCTACACCGGTGAAAAATCCACCCAGGTGTATGGCAGCGACGTCTGGTTGCCGGAAGAGACGCTGGATTTGATTCGTGATTACCGTGTCGCCATCAAAGGCCCACTGACTACGCCTGTCGGCGGCGGTATCCGTTCTCTGAACGTTGCTCTGCGCCAACAACTGGATCTCTATATCTGTCTGCGTCCGGTTCGTTATTACGAAGGTACACCAAGCCCGGTTAAACAACCTGAGCTGACTGACATGGTGATCTTCCGTGAAAACTCCGAAGACATCTATGCGGGTATCGAGTGGAAAGCCGGTACCGCTGAAGCAGACAATGTGATCAAATTCCTGCGTTATGAGATGGGTGTCAGCAAGATTCGCTTCCCGCAACAGTGTGGTATTGGTATCAGGCCGTGCTCTGAAGAGGGTACAAAGCGTCTGGTACGTGCCGCCATTGAGTACGCCATCGTCAACGATTCTGAATCTGTGACGTTAGTCCACAAGGGCAACATCATGAAATTCACCGAAGGCGCGTTTAAAGACTGGGGCTACCAGTTGGCACGTGACGAATTTGGCGGTGAACTGATCGACGGTGGTCCTTGGGTTAAAATCAAGAATCCGAACAGCGGCAAAGACATTATCATTAAAGATGTGATTGCCGATGCGTTCCTGCAACAGATTTTGCTGCGTCCGGCGGAGTATTACGTTATCGCTTGTATGAACCTAAACGGTGACTACATTTCCGATGCGCTGGCTGCTCAGGTCGGCGGTATTGGTATCGCGCCCGGTGCCAGCATTGGTGATGAATGCGCGCTTTTCGAAGCGACTCACGGTACAGCACCGAAATATGCCGGTCAGGATAAAGTGAAACCCGGTTCAGTCATTCTTTCCGCTGAAATGATGCTGTGCCACATGCACTGGTTCGAAGCGGCCGACCTGATTGTTAAGGGTATGGAAGGCGCAATTAAGAACAAGACTGTGACCTACGATTTCGAACGTCAGCTGGAAGGCGCTAAGCTGTGGAAATGTAGCGAGTTTGCTCAGGACATCATCGACAATATGTAATCTGCGGTTAAGCGTGGATTAACAATAGGGGCCAATTTCGGACCCTTAGTTTTTGCGCCAAAAACCTTTCCCCAAAATTGTTTGTAAATCAAACTATTTTGTTGCTGATAATCACCCAATCCTTACCGCGGTCATCGTTGTATTTGTCTGTCATTTGAGCACGCCGGAAACGGATTGAGTGTTCCGCCGATCTGCCGCCAGCTTGCAGCACCGAAACACCCTGGTGGGCCAACACCCGCGCAGCAGATGCATCAGGAATATCTTCGTAAAAAGGCGGCTGGGCTTTTTTGAACTGAGATCTACAGAAAATGGCTAGAGTAAGTCACTGGCATGCACTTAGAGACCTTATATCTACTGCCTTCCGCAATGAGCAGTATAGGGATAACCACAATCGCCTTGTAGCAACAACAACGGACATTATCGCAGAAGCGAGAACGCTTTCTAACCGGGAAATCAGGCCCAGCCAGATACATCAGCATGTAGAACAGTGGTGCGGGGCTGGCGCGTTCTGGAGGAGACTCCAGCTAACAAAAATGTTTACATCAAGGCTCATAATTATTGAAAATCATGTTGATGTGTCGTGTTTCAGACTTGAACTGGCAGTGTTCAGTGTTTAAACACGGTAAAATCTTACCGTCTGCAACGAGCGAGGAGCGGACGAAACAGGAATAATATTAATTACCCCTTATCGTAGTATTAGGTCAGTAGATTTCTAAGAGGTTTGTATTTTTTCGTCATATTGGTTCTGAGAATAATTAATTTTTTCTAAGTTCTCACAAGCCCATTTACAGAGCGCCAGCACAGGTTGGCTTAATGACAAGCCTAAAGCGGTCAGTGCATATTGGACCATCGGAGGGTTCGTAGGCAGTACCGTTCGTTTCACTATCCCGTCACGTTCCAGTGCTTTTAATGTCCTTGTAAGCATTTGCTGGGAAATGGCATCAATGCTTCGTTTCATTCCATTAAAATGTAATGGCCCATTCTGCAGAATGTAAATCATCATCATCGTCCATTTGTCCCCAACGCGCGAGAGCACTTGGCTAATGTTTCTGTCATCCTTAAGTACTACCAAGCTATGGGTCATATTCATGTGACTAAGTCCGGTTTGTATGCCTTCTTGCAGAAAGTAATTCTAGTCCCATAATTTACCTAAGTTATTAAATGTTAATGGAGTTAAAAATGAGAATCGGAATAATTGGTGCTGGAAACATAGGTTGTACACTTGCAAAAAAATTCTCCGCCGCTGGACATGGTGTCATGTTAGCGAATTCGCGTGGACCGGAAAGTATTAAGGAGTTAGCCTCAAATCTTGGAGCAGTAGCAGTTACCGTTCATGATGCCGTCAAAGATGTTGATGCACTCATAATAGCAATTCCTGAAGATAGAATTCCTCAGCTTCCCAAAGGATTGTTGGCAAATATTCCTCCGCATTTTCCTGTGGTAGACACCGGTAACTATTACCCAGGTGTTCGAGATGAAGTGATCCCAGAGATTGATGCAGGTTTAGTAGAAAGTCAGTGGGTTGAGCTGCAATTGGGCTGCCCAGTGATCAAGGTTTTCAATAATATAATGTCTGTTAGTTTGGCCGAAAAAGGGCGCGTTCAAGGCGATCCTGAGCGTATTGCACTTCCGGTCTCGGGTGATGATTCTGAAGCAAAACAGACAATGATCCAACTTGTAAACGATGCTGGATTGATGGTCTGGATGCAGGTCGTCTCGTAGATTCATGGCGTCAGCACCCTGGTACACCAGCCTATTGTACCGATTTACAAGCGGGTGAATTATGGGGTGCTCTGGAGAGAGCAGATAAAAAAACTGCACCACGGTTTCGAGAAATGGCCATTCAACGTAGAAGTGAATTAATTAGCCCAATCTCTAGCAACGATATTGTTCAATTAAATCGCAACATTTTCAATTTATAGACTTAACAAGTTCAGGTGTAGGAGCTAGCTCATCAGTGTTACTTAACTATATGGTTAGTTATGCAATAATAACTCATCGTGCCGGGTAACCTGATTAACAGCAAAACGTAACATTGATTTATGTAAGCAACGTCCGCCTTTGGCACTGAGCGGACAACCCCAAGAGGCAGGACGTCCTTTATGAGCGAGAAGCAGAAGTTCGCAGTTGCTCTCATATCCCGATGGTGGCATTACTCAGGCTTGCGCGAGTTAATCAACGGCGGCAGTTCAAAGGTCATCTGTTTGTTGTTCTTTTCGTACTGACCGGCCCCCGTTGATTAACACTCTAAATAACTTTGCGTAATAGTAGATCACTTGAAGGGAACTCAGTCCGAGTTGCGCGATCTGATCAATCGCCAAATCAAAACAAACCACCAACCGGACTGAGCAATGCCGATCATAGCAGCAATCCCTGATGAAGAACGACAACGGATGCGTAAAGAAGCCCAACAGACCCGCGATAAAAACCACGCCAGACGTCTTATTGCCATACTGATGCTGCATCGGGGAATGACCGTTACTGAGGTCGCAGACGTGCTCTGTGCTGCTCGCTCATCTGTCGGAAGGTGGATAAATTGGTTTACTTTACATGGCGTTGAAGGACTAAAGAGCTTCAATCCCGGACGAACTAAACCATGTGGATGGATCACGTTTCAATAGTTGATCGCGTTCTTGTCGCAACGATTGCAATATGCTGTTTTTATCACCGTAAATGTTGTAATCACGGCTATTGATATCCATATGTGACAATGTATAACATTGTTCTTGATTAGTACTTATGTCCTTTAATTCGTGTCCGTCCGTTAAGCTGAGCACTTTGGGGCCATCGCTTGTGTATATCATTAATGAATTACAAGACCGATCGTGTTTCAACGCAGATAACTGCTGGTTGGATATGGTTTCTTTCGCCGCGCACAGCCTGATAAAATCAACGCCATGGCTAGAGTTAGTTTCATAAAAGACTCCTTAGATAAGGGCTCGTAGAGGAACGTGGTGATGGATCGAGGAGTAAATCCATCGGCTTTTTCCTTGGCGGGTGAACAAGGTTTGTGGCAGGACCGGTGTCTATTCTGCTGAAAAATCTCATCTGAAGGTATTCTGCTCATACCCCATAATGATACCAATGTGTGTTTTTTTAGAACATAGACACAGAATCAACCAACTGGCTTTGGCTAGCGATATTTCCTTTTGATGTATAACAATATATTTCAATTATTTTGAATAAAATATAACAATTTTATCTGATACCAGATGCTGAATGATGTCGCTATAATTAATCGAATCAAAGGTTGATGACTTTTTTATCAGACATCGAACAGAGGGATTTATATCATTTATTTAATCAAAAAATTTGACGTGGTTATTGCTCTTGGTCTGGTTTCTTTCGATAGCTTTGCTGCACAAGAAGTTGGCACTGTTCAGGTCAATGGTGCAGAAACGCTGAGCGATTTTGAATCTCAGGTAGCTGCAAAAGCTGAATCTGCTGGCGCAACATCTTACAAGATTGTTTTTGCTACGAGTAACGATCAACTGCGTACTACTTTATGCCACCCGATGGCATGATCGGTTTATGCATGATGTCGAATGGCAACGCTGCGGGATTTAAGGGCAATCAGGTGATGTTCAGTGAGGCTTACTTGCCCTATGCCTGGAAGGACAGTAATAAACAAACTTCACAGGATGAGATAGTCGCTATTGCCGCAGTGGGGACGACGTTGGTCGTGGGCACGAAAGGCATTCCCTATATCTTTTCTGGCATTTTGCCATCAAACATCACCTCAACCCATTCACTTATCGCACTCTCCTGTGTTTCACGTCAATGAATGATGACCATGAATGGTTTTGCACTTTATGCCTCACCCAATGGACTGGTTTCTATCAGCGCATCCGGGGCGGCGGAAATAGGTACGGCAAGTATTATCGAGGCCAAACAGTGGCGCCGATGTTTAACCCGTCGTCTATTCGTGCCTGGAGAGTGGAAAATGAATATCTGGCCTTGTATGACATCGATAAGGGTGTGGCTGGTTTTATTTTTGATCCGGCCAGTATGGACATTCGTCACATCACAGCCAGTTTTGATTGTGCTTATAACGATGAATCGAGCGATACGCTGTACATCACGAAAGGGAAGGCACTGTAAACGTTGGGAGATGGCGAACCACTGAATTGCCGTTGGCGCTCGAAAGTGTATCTGGCACCTGAAAATGCAGCTTTCTCCTGTTTACGCATCATGTCTGATGCTCCTAATGCAACGAATTGGATTGAAGTGACTGATGTGGCCATGATGAGTTCTTCTACAGTTGTCTTGTTCATGGCTCAAATGCTATCTGGATGTCTGTTTTCACAACAGAGACAAAGGGTAAATCAACAGTTTTTCGTCAATAGAGCATCATCACCTATAACATTAATTACTATATTTTAGCTACTTTGAGTGAAGTTATTCGTAAACTGGTTCAGTTATATACTCATTAAGTAAATGTATAAAAAAGAGTCTTCATCTTTTGTGGTGGCTCAATCAACAGTTCTACATTTTCACTTTCTTATTTTTTATCGGATCATGAACTTTGACTTATATAAAGGTGTCATATGAATTTATATTTAAGGGAGTAACGTTCATGCCTTTCTTACAAAATTATGCATATGCTGCTTTTATCTTATTGCTTCATAGCGTTGCAGTATCGGCCTCACCAGATATGTTATATGGTACTGATAAGAAATATTATTTACCATCACCAGAGGATACATCAACATTATCTTGGGAGAAGACTGAGTATCAAACTGATAAAAAAACATATTGTCTTATCCCTAGTGATCCTGGATGCATCAATATGTGGCAAAAGGAAAGAGAAAGGGAGAATTACGAGCGAATACAACGTTACGAGCAAAAAAAACTCTATAATCCCCCTAAATGATTACTCGAAAATTCATATTCAGTTTCCCATAGTGGAACATTACGCCTAACTTGAAACGATCTTTGTTCCTGAAGTCTCGTTACTTGATCCTGAGCAGCTGTATTTTGCTGTTCAGAGGCTCCGCATTCTGATTCGATACACGGTTTTTCATCGCATTCAGGATACCGATCTCGATGCACTACAGAACCCCTCAAAAATAGGACCAAAGGACCGTAAAGACTGGTTCCAGTCGGAAAATGAACGCATAAAGCTCGAAACATCGCTAAAGCATCTAATGCCTGTGTAAGCACACCGGTTTTAGTTCCACGCACTTTTTGAGATTTCCGGGTTTTCAGCCATCAGCC
>NZ_PEHF01000088.1 GCF_015762685.1 Candidatus Symbiopectobacterium sp. 'North America'
GATGTTCCATTACGGCAGGTTAAACATGGGGTTATAAGTCTCCCACCATGATCGGGGAAGACCCTTGCATATACAGTTAAATTTTGCCATGATCGTAATTGGACCGCGCTTATCTTTAGCAACATCATGATGAAATGACAACTTGATGAAACTGCAATAGCCTGCGCTTATTACAGAAGCGCCACACGCAACAGGAACGCGACCATGAACCGATGCGCATGGGTCACCCAAGACCCGCTTTACCTCGATTATCACGATATGGAATGGGGCAAACCGTGCAAAGAGAGCGTCAAACTGTTCGAACTGCTCTGTCTTGAAGGACAGCAGGCCGGTTTGTCATGGATAACGGTATTAAAAAAGCGGGAAAACTACTGGGCAAGCTTTCATCAGTTTGACCCGAAACGGGTGGCAAGCATGACGCAGGAAGACGTCGAGCGCTTGTTACAAGACAGTGACATTATCCGCCATCGCGGCAAAATTGAAGCCATTATCACCAACGCGCGCGTCTGGTGTGACATGGAAGCACAGGGCGAGTCTTTTTCCGATTTTATCTGGTCTTTCGTTAACCATACGCCGCTGGTCAACAGCCCCACCACGCTGTCCGATGTGCCCGCCAAAACCGCCGTTTCCGATGCCATGTCGAAAGCACTGAAAAAACGCGGCTTCAAGTTTATCGGCTCAACCATCTGCTACGCCTTTATGCAAGCCGCTGGTTTGGTCAATGATCACACAACCGACTGCTTCTGCTATCAAGAGGCCTCGCGTGATTAGGGACTACCGGCCAGAGAATCTTGCCCTCCTTCTCCCCCCTGTGGCTGGAAAGCACTACCCGATCGCACCCGTTCATCAACCCAACCTATTGGCAGGAAAGCGAACCGCTGGTGCGCGAACTGTATATCCCTAACGCGGAAACCTGGGTTTATGAGGTTGAAGGCGCGATCGTCGGTTTCATCAGCGTGATGGAACAACGTTTTGTTGGCGCACTGTTTGTCCATCATCGCTGGCATAGCAAAGGCGTGGGCGTCGCGCTGAGTCTGGAAGTGTATGAACAAAACCTGCGCGCGTGTGCCTTTTACCAGAAACTGGGTTTCTCTCCGGTAAAACGTACGTTCCCCGCAGAAACCAATGCCCCCGCGCAGATTATGCAATGGGAAAAAATGGCCTGACGATGTCAGGCTAGCCTTATACCCCCCTCAATAACCTGCCCTGCCTACCAATAGGCCATCGTACCCACTCTCTGTTCCACGCGTAATTAGTGATAACGATCGCGTTTCATCAACTCTGTGGTTGAATCACTCACCCTTTGAGTGGTTTATTATATGGAACCATTATTCAATATAGTGAATAGAATAAAAACAGATCGGATTAAGGGCGTTATCCCTCCCCTTCCCACGTTGACGGATGCTGAGGGGAACCTCGACAAGCAAGCAATGGGCAGGTTGCTCGATCGGGTGATTAACGCTGGCGTACACGGCGTGCTGGCACTGGGCACATGCGGCGAATTTTGTGCCCTGCGCCGGGAAACCCGTCAGGATACCGCAGAATTTGTGGTTGACCATATCAATGGTCGCGTGCCAGTGATCCTCGGTATCGGCGGCACCTGCAACGACGATGTCCTGTATTTCGGGCAACATGCAGCGCGCTGTGGCGCGGATGCCATATTGGTCATCAATCCTTATTACGCACCGCTCAGCGCAGAGAGCCTTTTTCGCTTTTACCAAACCGTGGCGGAAAATCTCGCACTGCCGATCATGATTTATAACTTTCCGCAGCTGACGGGGTACACAATTTCTGCCGATATGGTGCGTCGTTTGGCGCAGCAATTCCCGTCGATCATCGGCATTAAAAATACCATTAATAATATCAGCCACATTCGGGAATTGATGAATCAGGTTAAACCTCACCGCCCGGACTTCCTGATTTTTGCCGGTTACGATGAATACCTGTTAGACACGCTGATATTAGAAGGTGATGGCGGCTTTCCGGCGAGTGCCAATTTCTCCCCAGACGTTACCGTTAAACTCTATGAGCATTTTTGCGCAGAAAACTATTCAGCGGTATTTCAACAGAGACGTGAATTATCGCGGCTGACGCAACTTTTTTCTATTAACGCCCCCTTGCCTGATTTACTCAAACATCTGTTAGCAATGACGAGAATGTATACGCCTGACGGCAGCGCCAATAAAACAAATAGGCTTTCTCCGGAACATATTGCGGAATTAAAAGACCTTCTGCCATTACATGAAGAAAAGAAATAAACCATGGGAAGTGAAAAGATCCAGGCCGCCATTATTGGTTCAGGAAATATTGGCACTGACTTGATGTTCAAAATAATGAAAAACAGCCAATACCGGAGTATGGGAGCGATGATCGGTATCGATCCTGCCTCAGACGGTTTGGCCCGCTCTGCGCGGCTGGGCGTGCCGGTTTCTGCCGAGGGTATCGACGGATTGCTGGCATTGCCCCATTTCCAGGACATTAAAATCGTTTTCGACGCCACTTCAGCCAAATCACATCTGGTACACAACGAGAAGCTGCAACCGTTCGGCATAAAGGTGATCGACCTGACTCCAGCAGCCATCGGCCCGTATGTGGTCCCGTCCATTAATCTGGAACAGGAAAGTGATGCGACCAACATCAACATGGTCACCTGCGGCGGGCAGGCAACCATTCCTATCGTCAATGCGGTGGCACAGGTCACTGACGTTTACTATGCCGAAATTGTTGCCAGTATCGCCAGCAAGTCTGCGGGCCCTGGCACCCGTGCCAATATTGACGAATTTACCGAAACCACGTCTGCCGCCATTATTAACGTCGGCAAGGCGCGCGCCGGAAAAGCCATCATTATTCTCAACCCGGCGTCACCGCCTATCATGATGCGTGACACCGTCTTTACCTATTCCGCCACTGTCTAACCCGAAAAAATCGAGGCCAGCATTCACAGCATGGTGCAAAAAGTCAGCCGCTATGTGCCGGGCTATCGCCTGAAACAGGCGGTGCAATTTGATGTTATCAATGAGGACAATCCGCTTTTTATCGATGGGGAAAAATACACGACAGGGTTAAAAACATCGGTATTTATCGAAGTAGAAGGGGCTGCCCACTATTTACCCGCTTATGCCGGCAACCTGGATATTATGACCTCCGCCGCTTTAGCCTGCGGCGATCATTTTGCCAAGAATCTGAAAAATTAATCCTCAGCGATAAAAGAGAATGATGATGAATAATAAAAAAATCTACATATCGGACGTAACATTACGCGACGGCTCCCACTCCGTAAAACATCAGTATACGCAACAGCAGGTTCAACAAATTGCCAGCGTGCTGGACAAGGCACATGTGGATTCCATTGAGATCGCCCACGGTGACGGGCTGGCAGGATCAAGTTTTAACTATGGTTTCAGCCGCTGCGCTGATACCGAAATGATCGCCGCCGCCGCTGAGGTTGTCACTCACAGTAAAATTGCCACCTTGCTGATCCCCGGCGTCGGCACCATTCATGATTTACAAGCCGCCTATGATGCAGGCGCACGCGTGGTACGTGTCGCCACCCACTGCACCGAGGCAGATATTTCACGGCAACATATTGAATTCGCGCGCAACCTCGGCATGGACACCGTCGGTTTTCTGATGATGAGCCACATGATTACTCCGCAGGAGCTGGCTGAACAGGCGAAAAAAATGGAGAGCTACGGCGCGAACTGCATCTACGTCGTGGATTCCAGCTGTGCCATGCTGATGCAGGATATTCGCGATCGCTTCCGTGCGCTGAAAGCCACCCTGAACAGCGATACCCAGACGGGCATGCACGCACACAACAACCTTTCTGTCAGTATCGCCAACTCACTGACCGCCATTGAAGAGGGCTGCGATCGGGTAGATACCAGCCTGGCGGGCATGGGTGCCGGCGCGGGAAATAAGCCCACCGAAGTGTTTATCGGTTGCTTGGAAAAACAGGGCTGGCAGCACGGTTGTCAGTTGGACACGTTGATCAACGGTGCTGACGATGTGGTGCGCCCGTTGCAACACCGTCCGGTACGCGTCGATCGCGAAACCTTATCGCTCGGACTCGCCGGGGTGTATTCCAGCTTTTTGCTGCACGCCGAACGTGCATCGCAAAAATACGGCATCAGCACCATGGATATATTAATGGAGCTCGGAAAAAGAAAAATGGTCGGCGGTCAGGAAGACATGATTGTCGATGTTGCATTGGATTTAAAAAACGCCAACACCAAGCAAGCACAATAATACTGATGATTATATGAGGTTTTAATTATGCGAAGCCAAAAAATATTAGGAAGCCTTGAGTGGGGTTTTAACCGTAGCGTATTTAAAAGCATCGGTTATTCTGATGAAGATCTGAAAAGACCTGTCATTGGTATCGCCAACTCCTGGAATGAACTGGTGCCCGGCCATTTCAATCTGCGTCAGGTCGGTGAATCGGTGAAAAAAGGTATCCACATGGCGGGCGGCACCGCCGTGGAATTTGGCCTGATTGCCGCCTGTGACGGCACGGCACAGGGCCATAAGGGTATGCACTACATCCTGCCTTCACGGGATATGATCGCCAACGATATCGAGATCATGGTGGAAGCCTATCAGTTGGATGCCATCGTAATGCTCGGCTCTTGCGACAAAATTGTTCCCGCGATGCTGATGGCCGCAGCACACCTGAATATTCCCGCCATCATTCTGCCCGGTGGCCCAATGCTGGGCGGAGAAGTATTCGACGGACGCAAATCGGACCTGACTACCATGTCCGAATCGTTGGGCATGCTGAAAGCAGGCAAAATCACCGAAGACGTTTGCCATCGGCTAGAAAACACCTGCGGTTCCTGCTCATTCCTCGGCACGGCTAACACCATGTGTAGCCTGTCGGAAGCCATCGGCATGACATTACCCAATGGCGCACTGATGCCTGCGGTTTATTCCGAACGCCTGCGGCTGGGTGAAAGCACCGGTTTTGCCATTATGAACATGGTGAAAAACAACGTTACCGCCCGCGACATTATCACCATCGATGCGATTAAAAACGCCATTAGGGTGTTGATGGCAATCGGTGGCTCCACCAATGCCGTTCTGCACCTTTCCGCATTGGCACATGAGCTTGATATCTCTGCTGAAACCATGATGGATCTGTATGAAGAACTGAGCGACAGCACTCCGCAAATCGTCAAGGTGAATCCGGAGGCGAAGTTCGATATGGAAGATTTCCATCGTGCAGGCGGCATACCACAAGTGATGCATGAAATTAGTGGCTTGCTGGAAAAAGGCGCGCTCACCGTCACCGGGCAAACCGTGGGAGAAAACCTGGCGGCAATGAACCTGCTGTATCAGCCTAACCGTGACATCATCAAACCCCTGGAAACGCCCTTTGCCCCTCAGGGTGGGATCGCCATTCTCAAAGGCAATATTGCACCGAAAAGCGGGGTGACCAAACCGGCTGCCATTTTGCCTGAAATGCACCATTTCACCGGAAAAGCCGTCTGTTTTGACAGTGAAGATGCCGCCGAGGAAGCCATTCTTGCCGGACAGATTAAACCCGGCGACGTGCTGGTTATTCGCTATGAAGGCCCCAAAGGCGGCCCCGGCATGCGTGAAATGTTCAAAGCGATGAAATACCTGTATGGCATGGGGCTGACCAGTAACACCGCCATCATTACCGATGGTCGTTTCTCCGGCACCAATAATGGCTGCTTTGTTGGTCATATTTCGCCAGAAGTGGCGGAAGGCGGCCCCATTGCCGCACTGCGTGATGGCGACGTGATTACTATTGATATTCCTAACAAAACGATACACGCCCATTTGACCGATGAAGAAATCGCTCAGCGGTTACAACAATGGCATGCGCCCAAACGTAAATTCACCAAGGGTACTTTGGGCATTTACTCACAATTAGCCAGCTCGGCACATGAGAGTGCCGTTTTGAAATAACCAGATTGTCATTATTGATGACATTACACCCGTAATAATTTGCGTGGTAGGAATATGGCCTCACTCACCGTGAGGCCTAGGGAAGGAATGAATAACGCACGCCGTTTTAATTATGACGGGAATACACGCTGTACCTACCAATTAATAATAATAGCAGGTCTATAGTATGGAAAATACTAATCCAGCAGTAGCTTACAATCAGGTTGACGCAACAATACCCAACGCCAGATGGTGGCATATTATTCCTGCCACCATATTAGTTTATATCGTCGCATTTATGGATCGCACCAATATCGGGATCGCCATTGCCGGCGGTATGGATAAAGATCTAGGTATTACTTCCTCGGTCGCCGGAGCCGCTGCGGGTATCTTCTTTTTCGGCTATCTCTTTTTGCAAATTCCTGGCGGCCACTTTGCAGAAAAAGCCAGCGCCAAGAAATTTATCGCCTGGACCATCGTGTTTTGGGGTGGACTGGCCATGGTATCGGGTTTGGTACAAAACACCTGGCAACTGATGACGGTACGCTTCTTCTTCGGCGTAGCGGAAGGCGGGGTTTATCCTGCCATTCTTGCGTTGATCGGCCACTGGTTCCCTAATAAAGAGCAAGCGCGCGCCATTGCATTTTTCCAGATGAACATGGCGATTGCCGTGATCATCACCAGCCCGATTTTCGGCTGGCTTATTCAGAACTATGACTGGCGCGTGATGTTTATCGTTGAAGGTCTGGTCTCCCTGGCACTGCTGTTTATCTGGCTGCCGCTGGTCGCCGATCACCCGAAAGATGCCAAATGGCTTTCTGCGCAAGAACGAGAGTGGATTGAAACCGAACTGCGCAACGATGCGGAAGAAAATAAACGCAATCAAGGCGCGCTGTCTAAAGGTGACTATAAAGACCTTTACCGTAGCCTGAACCTGTGGCGCATGGTGGCAATTTACTTCTTTATGTCAGCAGGCTTTTACGGTTTCTCACTGTGGATGCCCACGCTTATCAGCGAGCTCACCAAATCCACCATGACGGTCGTCGGTTTACTGACCACCGTGCCCTTTATCTTTACCATCATCGGCCAGTATATTTTCGCCAAGCTGTGCGACGCCACCATGAACCGTCGGCTCTTTACCGCACTGTCATTCTTTGGCATTGCGATCTCACTGGCCCTTTCTGTGGTGTTGAAAGAAAACGTCTGGCTTTCCTACGGCATGCTAGTGTGCGGCGGCTTCTTCCTGAACGCGTGGGCGGGCCCGTACTGGTCAATGCCTACCCAGCTGTTCCAAACGGAAGCGTTAGGTGGCGCCCGCGGCACCATCAAAGCCATAGGGAGTCTAGTCTGGGTGGATTCTGTGGTCCCTACCTGGTGGGCCTGATTTCGCTGTATTTGGGCAGCAAAATGGGCGTATTAACGCGGTCGTTTCGCTGATTATTGCCGCACTGCTGACATTATCGCTGCCAAAAGTGACAGCCAATAAATAATTAGTCTGGATAGAAAAAAAGAGCGTTGCTGGCATCGCTCTTTTTTTATTTTTTACTCATAGAGCTTGCGGCTGATTTTTTGGCAGGCTTCACGTAATTGATGAATGATTTCCTCATGCCGTGTTTCGGGAATTTGAAAAGTGACGCCCGTGACGCTCACACCAGCAATAATATCGTGATGACCGTCGAATATAGGCATAGCAATACAAAATATGCCCAGATCACCTTCTTCACGATCGAAGGCATAGCCTGTTTTTCTGATCTCTTGCAGCTCTTTTTTCAGGGCGGTTTTTGTTGGAATGGTCATCGGGGTGAAAATTTCCAGATTCTCTTCCGGCAACAAGCGATCCAACTCTTCATCACTTAACTGAAAAATCAGCGCCTTACTCAACCCGGAACTGTGTAGCGACAACTTTTCCCCCACTACGCTTTTTATGCTAATCAGTTGATTACTTTCTATTTTATCCAGGTAGATCGGACTATCGCCATCGAGTAAGCCCAAATGACATGTCAAATTAAGTTGGTTCACCAGGTCGGACAGCAGGGCGTGAGCTACAGATTTAACGTTAAAATTCTGAATGGCCGCACTGCCATATTCATACATTTTCAAACCCAGGTGATATTTGTTTTTTTCGAATTTTACCAGACGGTGCGTAACCAGCGATGACAACATCAGGGAGAGGCTGCTTTTCGGCAAGGATAATGCATTGTGTATTGTGTATTTCGGTAAAGGTTGCCACATTCCGTGTTGAAAGATAATCAAGCAGCAAAATCATTTTATCGATAGCCGGCACTTTTGTTTTCGCATTATTCATGTTTGCTCCTGGTTTACACCCTGTTTAACCCCGACATCAACATTATAACTGATTGATATTTAATATGACATTGTCTGTTCGTCAGATTTCATGCTGCAACAATTCTGCACCTATCCTAGCGTATTGCGTTAACAACACCACACGACTCGAACACACGAATGGTATCCTGTTACGTAGGATTTTTGTTCAAAGACACGGACAATGGTATTAGATTAGTGCCACCAATGCACCACCCGCGTTACTTATAACAACAATCAGAGTACAGCTTATGCCATCAAAATTAGAGAGTCATATCGCCGGGGCGTTATATGGGCAAATGCTAGGGGATGCGATGGGAATGCCATCGGAGCTGTGGCCACGAGCACGCATCAAAGCGCATTTTGGGTGGATAGATCGCTTTCTGCCGGGTCCTGCGAATAATATCGCCGCCTGCTATTTCACGGCAGCTCAATACACCGATGACACTTCCATGGCGCTGGCACTTGCCGATGCACTGATTGAATGTGAGGGTGACGTTGTGCCTGAAGTCATTGGTAACCACATCCTCACTTGGGCGCTACAGTTTGGTGCCTTTGAGAAAAATATTCTCGGCCCCAGTTCTAAAGCGGCGCTTTTTGCCCTCAAACAGGGTGCCGATATCAGCACGCTGGAAAATAACGGCATCACCAATGGTGCGGCGATGCGCGTTTCTCCACTAGGCTGTCTGCTGCCACCCATGCCATTATCCGATTTCATTGATGCCGTGGCGCTCGCGTCTAGCCCTACTCATAAATCAGACATTGCGGTGGCTGGCGCTACCGTTATTGCCTGGGCGATATCTCAGGGTATTGCGGAAAAAAGCTGGTCGGATATTCGGGCGACATTACCCGCAGTGACACAAGCCGCGCAGGAAAAACGCGTAACCACCTACAGTCCAGCCTTGTCCGCGCGTCTGCAACTGGCATTGGAAACCGTGCAGAATGCACCCGACGAAGACACCGCGTTAGAGCAAATTTATCAACGGATTGGCACTGGAACGGAGATCATCCAATCCGTGCCCGCCGCCATTGCGATGGTGGAGTTGGCGCACACCGAGCCGAACCGCTGTGCCATTCTGTGCGCTAATCTGGGTGGCGATACTGATACCATCGGTGCCATGGCAACGGCGATCTGTGGTGCACTCCACGGTATCGAAAGCATTGATCCGGATTTCAAACGGCAGTTGGATGAGGTCAACGCGCTGGACATCGACGTCTACAGTTCCGCGTTAGCTCAGCTGCGTCAGCGTCGCATGGCGGTTTAAACAGCAGCGCGAGTGATAATGACATCCATCCGATTGAGGCAGATACTAATCCTCTGAATAGAAGACATACATATCAGCACGGCAGTAGTTGATGCTGTAATCAAGCGGATGCTGATTGGTATCAAACGCCAGCGATTTCACCACCAAAACCGGTAGCGTTGCTGGCGTGTTCACACACTGGATAAACTCCTGTGACGGCGACTGCGCCGATACCCAGTTGCGGGTTCTGACAGGCGCAATGCCCTGGCTACGGAAATACGCATAGAGTGAAATATCGATCTGTTCGACGTCGGCAATCAGGTGCAGGGGCACATAGTTCTCTTCAACGGAGACGGGCTCACCGTCAATGTCACGCACGCGTTTGAGAAGGTAGACGTCGCAGCCCGCAGAGAGCTGCAAATGCTCTGCAATTTCCGCTCGACAAGGAACCCGCGTTTTACTGATCCACAGCGTGCCCGGCGTTTTTCCTGTTGCCACCACCTGTTGAGAGAAACCCATTGCCGGTTTGAGGCGATACTCAAGTTGGTGATTAACGTAGGTGCCGTAACCGCGACCGCGCACCACGATCTCCTGCTCGGCCAGCAGTTCCAGCGCTTTGCGCACCGTGATGCGGGAAATCCCAAGCGCCAGAACAAAATCACGCTCGCTGGGAAGAAAATCTCCGCGCTGAATCTCCCTGTTCTGCACCGCCAGTTGCACCACATCAGCGAACTTTACATACAGGGGAAGTTTATCCGGCTCCGCCATCCGAGTACGCAACCGCTCGACCAGCCAAGTATTTACGCCCATTACGCTCCGTCTATGTCGTACCGAGTGAGCGGAAATCATAACTTTTTTCAGCTCAGGCATCTTTTTTTTCTCAATTTCATTTAACTTTCGATGAGCACTTGCAGTCTCCAGCCGCCTACGCGATGATGCAGTGAGGTTTTTTTTCCTTTAACTTCCGTAGGTTGTGATGAAACCGAGTGTGATTTTGTACAAAAGTATCCCCGCCGATTTGTACAAACGCCTGGAACAACATTTTACCGTCACCGAATTTGATGGGCTGCCCCCAGCGGGACACCCTGCGCTGACGCAGGCTGAAGGTATCATCGGTTCCGGCGGTAAAGTCGATCGCGCCTTTCTGGCGCAGACCCCGCGTCTGCGTGCAGTATCGACCATTTCCGTCGGCTACGACACCTTTGACGTTGAAGCATTAACCGAAAAGGCCATTCCGCTCATGCACACGCCAACGGTATTGACCGAAACCGTGGCGGACACCGTTTTCGCATTGATCCTGTCAAGCGCCCGTCGTGTGGTCGAAGTGGCTGAACGCGTCAAAGCTGGCGAGTGGAAAAGCGGCAGCGACTGCTTCGGTATTGACGTACACCATAAAACAATCGGAATCCTTAGTATGGGCCGTATTGGTCTGGCCGTGGCGCAACGTGCCCATTTCGGTTTCAGCATGGAAGTGTTGTACAACGCGCTACGCCATCATGCCGAAGCCGAAACGCGTTTTAACGCACGCTACTGCGATTTGGATACCTTACTGGCAGAGTCCGATTTTCTCTGCGTTACCCTGCCGTTGACCGAAGAAACACGTCATCTGATCAGCCATGAACAACTGGCGAAAATGAAATCCAGCGCCATTCTGATCAACATCAGTCGCGGTGCGGTGGTAGATGAGGCCGCATTAGTCTAGGCCCTCAGCAACTGTACTATCCATGCTGCCGGCCTGGATGTGTTCGTTCAGGAACCGTTTCCGGTTGACTCCCCGCTGCTGAAGCTACCCAATGTCGTTGCGTTGCCGCATATCGGTTCTGCCACTCACGAAACGCGTTACGGCATGGCCGCCTGCGCGGTTGATAATCTGATCGCAGCGCTCACTGGCGACGTTAAAGAAAACTGCGTCAACCCGCAGGTGCTTAAATAGCCTGTTGCGCGCCAACCCGGTTCTGTTGGCGCGCTTATTACCCTTTTAAGGTGCTGTTTCACCGAGCCCACGACCAGGCAGTGTCTTGCAAAAGTTACCGTTGACTGGCGGTGCCGCCGTCGGGAAAACATCATCAGGCGTCACGTATACCCGGCTGGTCGCGACAAAGCCGTCCTTGAACGTAGCTTCCACAAAGGTCGCTTGCCAGCCAGTATGCTGTGAATTCAACGCCAGGTTTACCGGCCCGTTGCTAGGAAGCGTCACAGTTGTGCCCTGATAGTGAACATCACAGGCATAGCGGAAATCCCGTGCTTCAGGGTTATTTGCCGTCCAGCGTTTCACCGTGACAGGTTTTTCAGAAAAAGTGACACTCAGCGCATCGTCTTTGAGTGTGGCAGTGAGTTGCGGCAACGGCTTATTTTTAAGAAACCGATTTACAAAGGTAATCAACGTGCGTTCAACGTATTTTAAAATACCGTTATGGTTGGTATTGGGAACCACGCGCAGAGATTTCACTCCCGGCAGCGCGTCATAATAAAAACGTGCATCATCAGGCGCATAAAAATCATCACCGCTGGCATTGACGATATATTTTGCTTTATTGAATTGTGCAGATTGGCCCGCAGCTAAATATTGCATTAGATCTTCAATTTTCATCAACGCCTGAAATTCTGGGGTATTGATGGTTTTGTCTACACCTTGCTGATAGTAAGGACAAAAAGCGATGGGCCAATTGCCACCGTAAGAGCGATACATATGCGTTAGCGCAGTGCGCGTATCCAGCAAGTCGATAACAATACGGCACTACAGCATCGACATCAGGATCAGTAATAAAGGCCAACCAGGATGTCCAACCCCATTTGGATGCGCCTGTCACAATAAACCGAGTAATACCCTGTGCTTTTAATTCTTGCTTCGCCACTCTAATCGCCTGTGACACCGCCGTCGCCATAGGAATATGCACGGAAGCCCGCGTTCTTAGCGGCGGATTATCCATGAATAATGACCAACTTCGTGCAACATTATCATCCTCTTTCAACGGTTTATTATCCGCACCGTAAGTAAGATATTGGTTCGGTATATTACTTACAGAGATAACACCCGCTTTGGTTGTGCGGGCAATAGAGGCCAGCATATCCGGGCTGAATTCGTTATGCACATTGGCTTTGATAACACCGTTCAGGTAATTGGTGCCGTTGTTGACAACCATCAGCGCATGCAGTGATTTAATCGGGTGGGCAGGGAGATAGATATCAACGTTGTGTTGCCATTGCGCGGGTTGCACCAATCCGCCGGGTGACCAGGATTGAGAAATCATGCGGTATTTCTTCACTCTGACGTCAGCCTGAATATCATCACCCTCGTAATGATAATCCATCGGCATCGCCGTCAAATCTTCACGATAACACTAGATGACCCGCGTTAAATCAGTGTCCTTATCATCATGGCATCCCATTTCCAATGCGTTGACTTGAGATAAAAACCCCATAAAAAATAAGAAAAAAATAAAAGTGAAGTTATCAATCTTCATTTATTGTCCTTATTAATGAACTGAGGTTTGATAGTGTATCCGTACGATATTAAATGAACGAGTAAGTAGAATGCGTATTTTAATTTCCAGCAGTTTACTTCACCTTTGTATATAGATCTAACACCTGTTATTTTTTGTCTCTGTATTTGAAACTTTTCAGCAACGCGGTAGCATCACCCATTATTGTATCCCTTTATACCCTAAATAATTCGAGTTGCAGGAAGGCGGCAAGCGAACGAATCCCGATGAGCTTACTTAGGTAAGTGATTCGGGTGAGAGAACGCAGCCAACGCATCTGCAACTTGAAGTATGGCGGGTATAGCGCATTGTCGAACAAAAGACCATCCGTTAGCGGCCGACAAGTGGGTTACCATTGCAGCCACCGGCGGCAAGCGCTATGTTCTTTGTTAACGTTGACATTACTTTTAAGCGATACATGATGAACTTTTCTCTTTTCGGCAACAAATTCACCCGCCACGTTGGCATCACCCAATTGATGGATGACCTGAACGATGGGTTACGCACGCCAGGTGCTATCATGCTGGGCGGCGGCAACCCCGCACACATCCCGGCAATGGATACCTACTTTCAGCAACTGTGCCAGGAGATGTTGAGTGCCGTTACCTTGACCGAAGCATTGTGCAATTACGATGGCCCACAAGAGAAAGACACGCTTCTCACCAACCTGTCAGCCTTACTTCAGCAGACGTTTGGTTGGGATATTGGGCCGCAAAACATTGTTCTGACCAACGGCAGCCAAAGCGCCTTCTTTTACCTGTTCAACCTGTTTGCAGGCCGTTATGAGGGGGAGCATCGCGCAAAGTGCTGTTCCCGCTCGCCCCTGAATACATCGGTTATGCCGATTCCGGGTTGGATGAAGAGATGTTTGTTTCCGTGCGCCCACAGATCGAATTACTGCCCGAAGGCCAATTCAAATACCACGTCGATTTCGATAATTTAACCATCGGTGATGATATCGGGATGATTTGTGTATCACGCCCGACCAACCCTACCAGCAACGTGTTAACCGATGAAGAGCTGGTTCATCTCGACGAACTGGCTCAGCAGCACAGCATTCCGTTGGTGATCGACAACGCCTATGGCGTACCTTTCCCCGGGATCATCTTCAGCGACGCCACGCCGCTGTGGAATGCCAACACTATTCTTTGCATGAGCCTGTCCAAACTCGGACTGCCAGGGTCGCGTTGCGGCATCATCGTTGGCAATTAACAGGTTATCTCTGCCATCAGCAACATGAACGGCATTGTCAGCCTATCACCGGGCTCTATCGGCCCTGCGATCGCGAACGAAATGATTGTGCGCGGCGATTTGCTGCGTTTATCCAACGACGTTGTGCGTCCGTTTTATCAACAGCGCGTTACGGAAACCATCGCCACGATCCTCCGCTACCTATCACCAGAACGTTGCCTAATCCATAAACCGGAGGGGGCGATTTTTCTGTGGCTGTGGTTCAAGGATCTGCCGATCTCAACGAAAACGCTCTACCAACGGTTGAAAAAACGCGGCGTATTGATGGTACCCGGCCACTACTTATTCCCCGGTTTGGCAGAAGACTGGCCCCATGCTCACCAGTGTTTACGCATGAACTATGTGCCTGAACCCGAGAAGATCGAACAGGGCATTGCGATTCTGGCGCAGGAAGTGGAACTGGCGTTGAGCGAGAGGGATGCCGCCTGATTCACATCAGAACAAACGCAATAGCGATGCCGACAGCGTCTTCTTCCTGAAGGCGCTGTCATAAAAAATCTATGGTCACCCCCGTTTTTGCAACACTGATTTTCGATTGATGTTGGGCTTGCTTAA
>NZ_PEHF01000044.1 GCF_015762685.1 Candidatus Symbiopectobacterium sp. 'North America'
GGACATAATCAGTATGTCAGAAGATCTCTAAAAGTGAATGGTTCGGTTTACCGGGATACTTACAAAGGGAGTGGGGTAACCTATCAGGGATTTTTTTAATTTGTTATGATGCACAATCAGAAAATCGATAGAGTCAGGTAGCTTGTCAGGCAGCTTAGTTAGTTTGTTATAACTTACGTCAAAAATCTCAAGGAAATCTGGTAACTCATTGGGAAGAATGGTTAATTTATTATGGCTTGTGTCTAAAACCTTAACTGAATCTGGTAGTTTTTTAGGCAAGGCAGTTAATTTGTTATGACTTACATTTAAAGATCTAATGGAATTTGGCAAATCATCCGGTAATTTAGTTACTAAATTATTACTTATATCTAAAAATTCTATAAAATTAGGTAAATGTCTAGGTATTGTGTTTAGTCTATTATTTTTTAAGTTTAAGCCCAAAAGAGAATCTGGTGGGTTTCTAATTGTACCCTCCAATCGGTTGTTTTCAACGTCTATAATTAAAATAGATGAGGGTAAATTTTCAGGCAATATTTTCAGAAGATTATTTGATAGTAATAACTTAGATAAATTTTTGGGTAAGTTTTTGGAGAGAGTGATTAACTTGTTGTTTTTGGCATCTATAACTTGAATGTTTTCTGGTAAGCGTTCAGTCAATGTATGAAGCTGGTTTCTACTAATATCCAAAGTCTTAATCTGTTTGGGAATTGCGCCAGGTAATGAGCTTAAGTTCAACATATTCAAATCAAGGGAATCAGTTTTCCTTTCCAGCGAATCTTGCATTCTTCCCACTGCAACGTCTCGTTGTTCACCCATACCCTGTGAGGAATTTTTTTCCCATTCTGACCAAATCTCATAATACTCCAATTCACATTGCTCTGATGTTGTCGTCTGCGAAGAAATAGCTATTGCTGGCGTTGTATCCATCAATGATTTTGAGTATAAAACACTCTCATTTTTAATAGTAAGCATGTTAACTATCCTGTACTATCCTATTAATTGGTTTTTATAATGTTCTCCTAAAGAAAGAGATTTGTGATATTAAATAATAGGAGTTACGGTGAAATGTGTATAGATGCCAGAGCGTGAGGAACCTAAATTGAAGGTAATACAATTTACTGTAACACCTTTCTCATGCAGGAGATTATTGCCGTTCGGCGTTATGCCAAGCTTGTTCTGGCTAAAGATAGCTATGTGAATTTACACCAAATACATAATTTAGGGCCGATTTCGGGCATTTTCGGACGGAGTCAAGAAAATATTATACAATCAAAGAGTTAAAAAAAGACCGAATACGATTCCTGTATTCGGTCTAGGGAAATGGCTCTTGGGAGAGAGCCTTGCGCTAAAAGTTGGCATTTATGCAAGCTGAATCAGCCTTGCCCTTTAAAGCGTAGCCAACTTCTCACTGATTACCAGTGTTGCAGCGGAGTTCGTTTCATAACTGGAACAACTTTCACACCTCTGGGTAACGCACTATTATCTATGTATTAACATGTGGCTGAAATATAGTCAGTTTTTAAATCACCCTGCGTTACAAAGCTGTTCACCACGTTCGATGAATGGCTGTAAATCTTTCTTCTTGCCCGGTGCTGTGGGGTCGTCCAGCCAGATGACATCGATCGGTTGTCCATTAACCTGGCCATTTTTCATTTGTGCCTGTGCGGCCGCGTTAAGCGGGTACTGCATCAGTGTTCCGGTGTTCAACGCAAAAACAGCCTTACCAAGGCGGCAAATCAATTGGACCTCTTCACGAGTAAACGCCCAACGTTCGCCATATTGCTGACGGCTTAACGTCACCAACTGGGCGGCGGCAACGGCATCAGCGCCAAGCGTGGCAAGGGTTAGCGCTAAAATGATCTTTTTCATCGTGGTATCTCTGTGCTGAGCTGATAACGTGGCAAAATTACCTATAGTTAATCAGCGAGTTACATGAATGAATCTGAACGCGATCATAAGGGCTGCGCGCGGTGAAGTCGAGTCATGGATACCATCATCGTGGTTGTCATCGTTGATATTCTGATTGAATCCCTGATAAAAACCTGCGCATGCTAAGCAATATCACCTAATCACAGAGGACGTTGTCATGGCTGATTCTCCCGCACTCTCCATCGGTTTTCTTCTTTTTCCCGGTGTAACCCAATTAGATTTGACCGGGCCTTACGAGGTATTCGTGCGCGCGCCGGGTGCTCAGGTGTACTTGATTTGGAAAGATATTGCGCCAGTTAATTCCGATCGCGGTCTGGCTATTCTGCCTACCGTTACCCTTGATGAATGTCCTGCGTTAAACGTTATCTGTGTACCGGGTGGACCCGGACAGATTGATTTGATGGACGATGACGAGGTGTTGGACTTACTGCGTCAAAAAGCGAAGGAAGTTAAACTGGTTACCTCGGTGTGCACCGGATCGCTGGTGTTGGGAGAGGCGGGTTTACTGCAAGGCTTTAAGGCAACCACCCACTGGGGTTCGCTCGATCAATTGGCGTTGCTGGGGGCTCAACCGGTTGAGGAGCGCGTAGTGCACGACGGGAACCGTATTAGTGGTGCTGGAGTGACCTCAGGGATCGATTTCGCACTAACCGTGGTGGCAGGACTGTACGGCGAGGCGGTCGCGCAGGAGATTCAGTTACAACTGGAGTACGATCCCGCGCCGCCGTTCAACTCAGGTTCGCCGCGATCGGCAGCGTCCGAGCTGCTTCAGGCGGTGCGTCTCAAGCAGGCCGCGTTTGTTGAAAAGCGCAGGCAGGCGACGCAACGCGCTGCGGCAAAATTATAGGCTTTTCACATCAGGGCAGTAAAACGCCCTGATGTTCATCCAATCAACTATCCTCGCCCACCGTGTCCGCCATAGCCAGGGCTGCCTCCACCGCCACCCGGACCCATCGGCCCTTGCATTGGGCCACCGCCGCCATGTCCGCCGCCAGGACCCGGCCATATGCATCCACTTAAGGATGTGGTGATGACAATCGCCATTAATACGCAGAGCATTTTTTTCATGATTCACCTCTCAGTAGACGGGGGAATTTTGCGTGGCGGTTATACAAAGCGGAATAGGGCTAAGGCGGATTTTCGAATTTTTAACGCTTGGTAAATATCTCGATACGTCTTACCAAACATTACAGAATTCTACGAGAAAAGGATCGATGCCATCACCGTAGTGAGCGGTTATTGGCACTGGTAAATGGTGTACTCATTTTTTTCCGGATTGATAATACAGAATCGGTTACCGGAAAGGCGCTGCGCCAGATAGCCTTCTTTGGTGACGGCCGAAGGCACATAGCGTGAGCTGTCAACTGAGTGTAACAGACCGCTTTCAATGCGTTGTTTGGGCATCAGTACACTAAACGCCACTGTGTTATCGACAATCACGGCAGAAGTCATGCCAATCGGATGACCCGGCAGCGTTTTCACTTCACCCTGACAGTTCATACCTTGTGGCGCGGAGCAACCCGCTGTAAGCAACAGCAGGAGAGCGAGGGGTATTATAGCGCAGGCAGGCGTGGGGCTGAGGGGGTTAATCGTGCTGCTAACAATAGGCCATGGTTTTGATCTTGGTTAACGCAATGGTGCTCAATGCGTGATGAGGCATTTAATCCCTGTGATTTCAGCGGTAGGATAATGAGGCAAACACAATAATCATCTATAACTCCCTCTTTTACATGATATTAGAAAATCTGATATCTGGAGTCGGAAGGGAAATAATCAAGGAAATTGTCCTATGCTAATCTCCGAGCGTCAGCTTCGAGACGTTACGCGCCTTTTATTACAAAAGGCAGGTTCACAGGCTGATGAGGCGCGCTGTGTTTCCGATCACCTGGTGAATGCCAACCTCAAAGGCCATGATAGTCATGGCGTCGGAATGTTGCCGCACTATGTGGCATTCATCGCGAAAGGGATCATGCATCCTAATACGCCGGTGCGTTTGTTGCGTGACGGTGGCGCGGTATTGCAGTTCATCGGCGATCGTGGTTTTGGTCAGCGCACCGGCAAAGAAGCGATGGAGCAGGCGATTGCCATAGCAAAAACCACCGGTGTGTGCCTGATGACGCTGGCCTCCACATGCCACCTCGGGCGGATTGGCACCTACGGTGAAATGGCTGCTGAAGCGGGGATGGTGGCGATTCATTTTGTCAATGTGAACGATTTGGATCCCATTGTAGCACCCTGGTGCGGCCGTGAGGCGCGCTTTGGCACTAACCCCATCTGCATTGCGTTTCCCAAAAGTGAACATAACCCACCGTTTGTGCTCGATTTTGCCACCAGCATCGTGGTGTTGGGGAAAACCCGTGTGGCCTATCTGGCGGGCAAGACGTTTGATGAAGAGGTGATGCTCGATAGTCAGGGCGTGTCTACCAACGATCCTAAGGTGATGTGGAAAGATGAAAAACAGGGTGCGCTGAAACCCATTGCGCGCCATAAAGGCGGCGGGTTGGTGCTGGCGGCAGAGATGCTGGCAGGGCTGCTTTCCGGAGGCGGTACAATCCAGTCGGAGAACGAACGCAAAGGCTCGATAATGAATAATATGACCACGATCGTTATCGATCCGGAGGCAATGGTATCGATGGACTGGCTGCAAAAAGAGTATGACGCCGTGCTGGACTATGTGCGGACCTGCCCGGCGGCGGATGCTGAATATCCTGTGCTGATTGCCGGTGAGCTGGAGCGTATTGCCTGCGCGCAGCGTCAGGCTAACGGAATAACGCTGTCCGATCAGGAGTGGGCCAATATCGTTGCTGCGGGCGTGTCGTTAGGGATGACGGAGCAGGAGTTTGCTATTATTTGATGCCCGCATCATGGCGCGTATGCCCGTTGTGCATACGCGTCAAAACTCGGCGCGTTCATGGGCTGGGATCCAATAGCCGTCGATAAAATCCTCTATGGGAAAACATCCCGCCCGTCGTAAATGCTGCTCATCCATCGCACTCAGGCACTGCGCTTCATTTAGATAGGCATCAATGACCAGATTTTCGCAGCCGTGGCCGATATAACAGATAAAGATAACCAGTGCGTACATAGGCGTGTACCCTCCCAGTCAGTGGCAGTAGCCCTAGCGAGAGTGTAGATGAAAATGAGGCACTGGGTGTTAAACTACCCCTGTTTAACGTGCTGCGTGCAGGCACCGTCACGCACCAGTTCGCGCGGAAGGTTGTTTTTTATACGGCTGCCGATGCGTTTGGTTAATCCGATCGGCGTATGCTGATAGGTAAGCACCATCTCATCGCCGGTGGGGAGCTCGTCAGGATAACTGTCGCGACCCTGATACCATTCACAAGCAAGCGCGTCGCCGAGTGCGTAAGCGTGCTGTGCCTGTGCATCTGCCAGCGCAACGATGGCCTCATGTTGCCAGCGAAAACCTTTGGCATAGCGTTCCGCCAGTTTGATACCAATGCGCGAGAAGCGTATCTTGCCAAACAGCGCGCTGAGTGCGGTGGGAAACAGCCAGATTTCATTGTCACGCAGCCAGAGTTGTTGCTGCTCCGGGTCCCAGATCAGGCCCGCCTGATTGGCCGAAAGCGTCACAGCTTGTTTGTCTTTGCCGGTTAATGGCGTGAAGGGAAACTTACCCACGTTAAAACGCGGTGCGGGTAACGGGGTAATGGGCGCAGTTTTGCGCAACCGCGCGACAAAGAAACCTTCACTGTCATAAATTTGCGGGAACACGTGGAGATATTCCTCTTCAGTCAGCGCCTCTTCTGCGCCGGGGAAGAGGTCACCTAACGCTTCAATCGCACAGGCCTGAGGGAATGCATCGAGCAGATGCTGGCACACCTGCTGATTTTCCTGTGCGTTGAGCGTACAGGTTGAGTAAATCAGCACACCGCCAGGCTTTAACGCATGAAACGCGCTGACGATCAATTCCTTCTGGGTCTGCGCCAGCTCCGCCATACTTTCCGGTGACCAGTGGCGCATCGCATCTGGGTCTTTGCGTACTACCCCTTCGCCGGAACACGGCGCATCAAACAGAATGGTGTCGAACGTTTCAGGCAGGGCAGCACCAAAAACACGGCCATCGAAGTGCGTCAACGCGCTATTGTGTACGCCGCAGCGGCTGATATTGGCATGCAGCACCTTGACCCGGCTGGCCGAATACTCGTTAGTGACGATCCCGCCGTTATTGTTCAAACGTGCGGCAATTTGTGTGGTTTTCGAACCCGGCGCAGCGGCCACGTCTAGCACCAATGGCGATGGGGTTGTCTCACGTGACAATAACGCGCTTTCCTGCGCGTAAAACAATGTGCTGACCGGCAGCATTGAGCTGGATTCCTGCAAATAAAATAGTCCGCTCAAATGGCCAACCGTGTTACCCAATCGCAGTTGTGTTTCATCCGGGCTGACCACCCAAAATCCTTCTTTACACCAGGGGATTGGCGCTAATTGCCAGCCCCAACCCGCGGCCAGTGTCAAAAAGTCATCCACGCTAATCTTCAACGTGTTAACGCGCAGACTACGTCTTAACGGACGCTGGCAGGTAGCAATGAATTCATCAAGGGACAAATGCGTAGGCATGATGTCTTGAATCGCCTCGAGAAACTCGGAGGGCAAAGAAGGAGAGAGGGGTTTCACCACGGTGGTAATATCTCGTTACAATAGCAGAAAAGTGCGGGTAGTATTCTGATAGTGTAACACGGCGTGCGGCTGCCGTCGCTCATCACGCGACGGCAGGAGCAACGCAGGCTATTCAGGAATGGCGGTACCCCATTCGCGCCACTCTTTGGGTTCTTGGCCCAATAGCAGAAAATGCTTACCGGGTGTGGCAATCGGCGCTAAGGGAATCGCGGGCGGGGTGGCGAAGGCGATACCGCCGCGAATAAATTGCTGGAAGGTGCCGGTTTTGAGTAAACTGCCGCCCAAACCAAATTCCAGGTTGTAGCCGGATGCCAGCCAGAATACCGAGTTGCTGCGTACCAGATGCTGGTGTCGCTTGCTGATACGCAGTGCCACCATCACCCTGTCGGACAGTGGCCCCAGAGACAGCCCAGTAACGGTTGCCACTTCAACGCTGCGAAACAGCACCGGTGTTCCCACTTGCAACGCACCGGTTTCCGGCGCATCAACCACAATATTCAACCCATCCTGATAACGGGAATCGGAAATGGTCGCCTGTTGTAACTCGAATTGGCGCTGTTGCGCGCCATTGCCTGGTTCGACGTTAATATAGGGCTGGAGCAAGGCTTCCAGATGATCGACGCCTGCCGCTGAGATCTGTGGCGTCACCACTGAAAAGCGCGTGCCGGCGCGAGCAAAGGCGTTGACGTATTCTGGGTAGAGCACCGCTTGCGCCAAGACATCGCTGCGCTGCCAATTTCAGTGAATCCAACCGACCGATCTCAATACTAAGGTAACGAATCGGCATACCCGCGGAGAGAGAACTGGCGTCATAAGTGCGCAATTCGATACGACTACCGATCGCACGTGCAGCGGTTTCAGTGTTATACAGCAGCCGTTTTCCGCCTTTGGTTTCGGGAGCCCCGTCGAGATTATCGAAGCTGATGGCCCCTTTGATCGCACGGTTGAGGGGCGCGGCCTGAACCGTCAGCCCGGAGGTGTTCAGCTGCACGCGGGCACCACCCTCGGCCCAGAACACGCTGCGTTCGGTCAGCAGTTTGCGGTATTCCGGATGCAGGTAAACCTGGACTTCAAAGGTTTCTGCACCGGGACGAATGCGCATAATTTCGCCGACCTGAAACTTGCGGTATAACACAACCGAGCCTTCCTGGATGTCTGGCAGGCTCTCGGTGACCAGCGTTAAGGTTGGGCTGGGCGTGCTGCCTTTGATGCCCTCCTGCGCATTATCCCGATCGCTAAACAGGGTATAGCGAGCTAATGGCTCACCCTGCGTACCGGGTAACACCATCACACCGCCGCTGAGCCTGGCACCGATCATTTGCACGCCCTCCAGCCCCAGCTTGACGTTCAGCCTGCTGTTGACAATAAAGGTGCTGTCTTTGTGCAGCAGAGTGCGATATTCGGGTTCAATGGTGACATCGAAGGTGACGCCTTTTTCGGTCAACGTGCGCTGAATGATCTGCCCGATTTGTACGCCATGCAACAGAACAGGTTGGCCGACATCAATGCCATAGCTTTGTGCGGCAGACAACTGAACGGTCAGCGTATCGGGACGTAATGCCAGCGTGCCATCAATCAGTGGGAATGTCTGGCGCGGTTCCCCATCGCCGGGAATCAACGTCAGCGTTGGGCCGGTGAGCAGGCGGGAGAGGTTAAGTTCGTTCAAGGTCAGCCGTGGCTTGGTCAGCTCAATGCGCGTGCCTTCCCGCATCAGCGGCACGACAGAGGGATCGATAATCAACTGTCCGCTGACATTACCGTTGCTAGGGTACTGCACCAGCTTTTGTACACTGCCTACTTCCAACCCCTGATACAGCAGCGGTGTCTGCCCGGCTTTCAGCATATTGGCGTAGGGAAGCGTTAAGGTAATCGCCACCCCGCGCTGGCTTTGGGCCCGATTAGGGTAGAGTTGGTAAGCCTGTTTATCGCTATCATTCGGTGAATCAAACGCGATAGCGCCATTGACCAGCGCCGCCAGGCTTTGCATTTCCACTTTGGCACCGTCTGGGCTGATATCCGCCTTGGTGCCAGACACGTTCCAAAAACGGCTCTCTTTCTTGATTAAATGGGTGAAGCGGCGCTCAATCAGGACATCAACTGTCACGCCTTTATTATCTGGAGTTACGGTGTAATCGTACACTTTTCCGACCGGGATCTTGCGGTAATACACCAGCAACTCCCCGCTGTTAACCCGGTATTTCGGTTGGGTATCCAGCGCAGAAAAGTGCGCTTGCGGCTCGCCGTGGCCGGGCATCATACCGATATAGTTACCGCCAACCAGGGCATCAAGGCCGGAAACGCCCGCCAATGAGGCTTTGGGGGTTACCAGCCAGAATTGAGTACCGCTGCGTAGCTCTTCTTTCATGTCGCTTTTAATACTGGCTTCCACTTGGATGGTACGCAGGTCTTCGCTCAGCGAGATGTTTTGTACCATCCCGATTTCGACGCCTTGATAACGCACTGGGGTTCTACCAGCCACAATGCCGTCAGCAGAGATAAAATCAATGGTAACCGTGGTGCCACGCTCTTGCTGGTTGGTATAGAGCAACCAGCCCGCAATCATCAGTGCAATAAAGGGCAGCAGCCAGAACGGCGATATACGACGCTTATGCTTGATCGCAGTTCGTGTTGATTCGGGTGTTGTTGAATCGTGTTCCATGGGTATCCCACATTAATCGGCTATCCAGCCATTCCGCAGTGAGAATGGTCAAAATAAGGGCCGCACCGAAATAGAAGACCGCCGGGTCTAAGGTAAAAGCCAACAGTTGGTCGCGGTTTACCAGCGACATCATCAAAGCGATGACGAACAGATCCAGCATTGACCAGCGGCCAATCCAGATCATGGCACGTAACAGGCGCATACGCGTCATGATAGAGCGTTGGGAGCGCAGATGTATGCTCAACAGCAAGGAGCTCAGCACGATAACCTTGGTGAAGGGCACCAGTATACTGGCGATAAAAACTACCGTTGCGACAGGCACATTGCTGTTTGCCAGCGAGATAATGCCTGACAGGATGGTATCCTCTTTGCGCGCGCCATTGACGTAGAGAATCGAGATAAGCAGCAGGTTGGCCGGCACCAGAAATACGATGGCGCTGATCAACGCCGCCCAGGATTTTTGCAGGCTATGGCGCCGACGTGCTCGTAACGGGCTATGGCAGTGTGGGCAGTGCCCCCGGGGGTCCGGCGCGCTGGTCAAATGGCAGGCCAGACACAGGCGATAACGTTCCGGGTTGATCACCGGATGCAGTCGTGGGTAGAAACGCAGCCAGAGCTGATCCGGATTGAGGTGAATCAAGGTTAACAGACTCAGCAAGGTCAAGGTGAGATAGGCCACCAGACCGTGGCCTATCTCAATATCGGAAAACCCGCGGATCTTGATGGCCGCGACGGCCAGCCCGACCAGATAAATATCCAGCATCATCCAGGCTTTCAATTTTTCCAGTAATAGCAGAATAGGCCGCAGATTCATACCAATGCACGGGGCAAAAAAGAGATATAGCAGGGAAGCCATTAGCGTAACCGGCACGCCTACGGTACAGAACGCCACCATACTGGCGGTAACCGGGTGTCCTTACTTGGTCATTTGCCAGATGCCTTCAAACAGGCTGGCATTGATCGCGACACCCAGCAACCGGATGTCGAGCAGGGGGGCGGTATAGGCGAAAGGCATTAACAGCAGCATCGCCGTGGCCATCGCTGCCAGTCGCGTCATTGACCAGTCACGCCCGGAACCGACTCGGGTGGCACACTGTGGGCAGGTGGCATACTCCCCTTTGCGCATTGCCGGAAGCAGAAACAGCATGTCGCAGCCATGGCAACGGTGATAGCGCCCATAGGCAACGCTAGAGCGTGCCTGGGTGACGGGCGGGCGCTGAGCGCTATGCGTGGCAGAACCCACTATGCTGTATATTCTCATTACGCCGGATTGCGCTGTGAAGGTCGTCAGCATCATAGCCTACTTCCGGGCGTGCACGGTAATTGAATGTGTAGGGTCGGTTTCAGGAAAATCAGATGCCAGGGCAGGGGAATGAAATGTGCGCAATACGCTGACGAAGTGAATGTTGTTGTGGCATGCTGTGCAGTATGTCTCAATTCATCCTGTCACGTTTATGTGAATAAAAACGCAAAAGCGTATATCCTTCTTCTCTTGTGGGAGACCTTGCCAGTGTTGTCAGCAGGGTGATTGAAATTGTGGGATGAGGCCTCTGAGTATCGATGCTTGTCGCGTCAATCGCTTAGGGGTGGCGTACTTCGGTATTTGGAAAAACTGAATTATTATTTATGAACAAACCATCATTTTATAGGGATCTTGTCAGCGATCTTACCTCACTGATTACGGGTGAACGCCGCTTTATCACTATTTTGGCCAACAGCAGTGCGCTTCTGTTTGAGCGCCTGGAGGGAGTCAATTGGGCGGGTTTTTATCTTCTGGATGATGACACGCTGTTTCTTGGGCCATTTCAAGGCCGGGTTGCCTGCGTGCGCATTCCTTCGGGCAAAGGTGTTTGTGGGCGCCCGATAGCGGAAAACCGCATTCAACGTGTCGATGATGTGCATGCTTTTCCTGGTCACATCGCCTGCGATGCCGCCAGTAATGCCGAGATCGTGTTGCCGCTTTCGGTGAACGGCCAACTGATTGGCGTGCTGGATATTGATAGCACGTCCTATGCGCGTTTTGACGCGGAAGACGAAGAAGGTCTTAAAGCGCTGGTCGCCGTGCTCTGCGTACAATTGCAACAGAGCGATGTGCTGATTTTTATCAATTCTCTCACGCAGAGAGAAGGATAACGTAGCAATTGCTGATGGCGTCATTATAATGTCGCCTGTTCATGCCTGCTCTGGTTGGCAAACCCGTTGTAATCAGGAAATTTCATGGAAAATCAACCTAAGTTGAACAGTAGTAAAGATGTCATTGCCTTTTTGGCAGAACGGTTTCCGCTTTGTTTCACCACTGAAGGTGACACTCGGCCTTTGAAAATCGCTATTTTTCAGGATCTTGTCACGCGTGTGTCAGAGACTGACAGTGTAAGTAAAACGCAATTGCGTTCTGCATTGCGCCTTTATACCTCCAGTTGGCGTTACCTGTACGGTATTAAGCTGGGTGCGCAACGTGTGGATTTGGATGGCAATCCGTGCGGTGAATTGGAACAGCAGCATGTCGATCACGCTCGCAAGCAGTTGGAAGAAGCGAAAGCGCGCGTTCAGGCGCAGCGAGCTGAGCAGCAAGCAAAACGTCGCGCTGCGGGTGAAACCACCAATCAACCTGCGCGTCAGCGTAAACCTGCCCCGCGCCGCGATCGCCCTGCAGCCGACAGCGCTCCGCGCCCACCTCGTGCCACTGCGCCGCGTGCTTCTGCGCCTCGCCAGCCCAAAGCGGCTACCGAGTGTGCGCCGCAACCGCAGCGTGTTAATGTGACGGATATTACCGCCCTGAAAATTGGTCAAGAGATCAAAGTCAGAGCGGGCAAAGACGCCATGGACGCTACGGTGCTTGAGATTGCCAAAGGTGAAGTTCGGGTTCAACTGGCTTCCGGTCTGGCAATGATTGTGCGCGCAAAACACTTGCAGTTCTGATACGGAGGGCCAACCAGGGCATGAACACATTAATCCGAATGACGGTGCTTGCTGCCGCATTGTTTGCAGGCGTGAGCGTGGCCAAAGAAGCACCTGTCTCGCGCAGTGAAGCGATTGCACGCAGTGAGATGATCACGCGTACAGATCAGATTCCCCAACTGCACCAGGAACTTCAGCATGCCACCGATAGCGATCGCATCTCACTGCGTTTCTTACGCTCGCACTACCGGCAGATAGCGCTCGATGAACAATTCTCCGAGAAAATTTTCAACCGCTATCTCAACATGCTGGACTACAGCCATAACGTGCTGTTGGCCTCCGATATCGCCGAATTTGCGAATCAAAAAGGGCAGTTGGGCGAAGATCTGAAAGGCGGCAAACTGGACGTGCCCTATGCGCTCTACAATCTGGCCCAAAAACGCCGTTTCGAGCGTTTGCAATATGCCCTATCCGTATTAGAGAAACCCATTGATCTCACAGGAACAGACTCCATTGAGCTGGATCGCAGCAAATCGCCGTGGCCGAAAAATGTCGGTGAACTGAACCGCCTGTGGGATGCCAAAGTAAAATATGACTGGCTGACGTTAAAACTCACCTATAAAGATGACAAAGAGATCAAGGAAACGCTCACCAAGCGTTACCAGTTTGCCATCCGTAGTCTGGCGCAGAGCAACAGTGAAGACGTTTTTCAACTTGTGATGAATGCGTTTGCGCGAGAAATGGATCCCCACACCAGCTATTTATCACCGCGTAATACGGAACAGTTTAATACTGAAATGAGCCTTTCTCTGGAAGGTATCGGCGCAGTGTTGCAAATGGATGATGATTACACGGTCATCAACTCCATGGTGGCGGGTGGCCCGGCGGCAAAAAGTAAAAGCATCACCGTTGGCGATCGCATTGTCGGCGTCGGACAAAACGGCAAACCGATGGTAGAAGTGATCGGCTGGCGGCTTGATGACGTGGTGGCATTGATTAAAGGCCCCAAAGGCAGCAAGGTGCGACTTGAGATCTTGCCCGGTGGCAAAGGCACCAAAACCAAAACCGTTACTTTGACCCGTGAGCGTATTCGTCTGGAAGATCGCGCGGTGAAAATGTCGGTTAAAACCATGGGTAAAGAGACCATCGGGGTGCTGGATATTCCCAGTTTTTATGTGGGCTTGACGGATGACGTCAAAGTGCAATTGCAAAAGCTGGAAAAACAGAATGTCAGCAGCATTGTGATCGACCTGCGTGGCAACGGTGGCGGTGCGCTGACCGAAGCGGTAGGACTTTCCGGTCTGTTCATTCCCAGCGGCCCTGTAGTGCAAATCCGTGATAACAACGGCAAGGTGCGTGAAGACAGCGATACCGATGGCTTGGTCTACTATAAAGGCCCACTGGTTGTGCTGGTCGATCGTTTCAGTGCGTCGGCATCAGAGATTTTCGCCGCCGCCATGCAGGACTATGGCCGTGCATTAATTGTGGGTGAACCGACCTTCGGTAAAGGTACGGTGCAGCAGTATCGCTCCTTGAACCGTATTTACGATCAGATGCTGCATCCAGCGTGGCCGGGATTAGGTTCCGTCTCCTACACCATTCAGAAGTTCTACCGTATTGATGGCGGCAGCACGCAGTTGCGCGGTGTCACGCCGGATATTCTGATGCCAACGGGCACAGAAGCGGTTGAAACCGGTGAGAAATTTGAAGATAACGCTTTGGTCTGGGACAGCATCAATGCAGCACGCTATGGCAAGCTGGGGGATCTGAAACCCTATATCAGTGCGCTGAAAGAGCAGCACCAGTCACGTATTGCCAAAGATCCTGAATTCCAATATATCATTCAGGATGTTGCCCGTTACAATGCCAATAAAGAGAAACGTAATATCGTTTCCCTTAATTACGCGCAGCGTGAAAAAGAAAATAACGACGACGAAGCATTACGTTTGAATCGTCTTAACGAACGTTTCAAACGCGAAGGTAAAAAACCGCTGAAATCTTTGGACGATTTACCCAAGGATTATCAGGCTCCGGATGCCTATCTGGAGGAAACGGTGCATATTGCCAGCGATCTGTCGCACAGCGTGAAATAACCTCACTCCACGCAGTAAAGCCCCCTGTCAGCCTAACGGTTGACATGGGGTTAATGAGATGGTCACCCCCACCCTGTAGCGGTACGCTGACAGGGTGTTTTTCTTTCAG
>NZ_PEHF01000043.1 GCF_015762685.1 Candidatus Symbiopectobacterium sp. 'North America'
ATTTAAGCAAGCCCAACATCAATCGAAAATCAGTGTTGCAAAAACGGGGGTGACCATAGATTTTATTATTTGCGTAGAAAAAGATTATTCGACGCGCAGGATGCGGCAGGTGTTGGTGGTGCCTACCGTACTCATGACGTTGCCTTGAGTGACGATAACCAGATCCCCAGACACCAGGAAACCTTTGTCACGTAAACGAATAACCGCATCGTTAGCCGCGGCAACACCGTCGGTGTAACTGTCAAAATGTACCGGTGTAACACCACGGTAAAGCGCCGTGAGATTCAAGGTGTGCTCATGGCGAGACATGGCGAAAATGGGCAAACCGGAACTGATACGAGACATCATCAGCGCGGTACGGCCAGACTCGGTCATGGCAATAATGGCGGTAATGCCTTTCAGGTGATTCGCGGCATACATCGTGGACATGGCAATCGATTCTTCGATGTTATCGAACTGCACATCCAGACGGTGTTTGGAGACATTAATGCTCGGGATTTTTTCCGCGCCGAGACACACACTGGCCATCGCTGCGACGGTCTCTGCCGGGTACTGGCCGGCAGCGGTTTCTGCTGACAGCATTACGGCATCGGTGCCATCCAACACGGCGTTGGCGACATCCATGACTTCGGCACGAGTCGGCATTGGGTTGGTGATCATGGACTCCATCATCTGGGTCGCAGTGATCACTGCACGGTTCAATTGACGTGCACGACGGATCAGTTTCTTCTGAATACCGACCAGTTCCGGGTCACCAATTTCAACCCCCAGATCGCCACGTGCCACCATTACCACGTCGGAGGCCAGAATGATGTCATCCATGGCTTCGTCTGTCGCAACTGCTTCCGCACGTTCTACCTTGGAAACGATCTTCGCTTGGCTGCCGGCATCGCGTGCCAGTCGACGTGCGTAATTGAGGTCTTCGCCGCAGCGAGGGAAAGATACCGCCAGATAATCGACGCCAATTTTGGCCGCTGTAATGATATCGGCTTTATCTTTCTCGGTTAAGGCTTCGGCAGACAGACCGCCACCGAGCTTGTTAATCCCTTTATTATTGGACAGAGGGCCGCCAACGGTCACTTCGGTAAACACCTTCATGCCGTCTACACGCAATACTTTTAACTGTACGCGTCCATCGTCAAGCAACAAGATGTCACCTGGCACCACATCGGCTGGCAAGCCTTTGTAGTCGATGCCCACTTTTTCTTTATCGCCTTCACCTTTGCCCAGGTTGGCGTCCAGCAGGAATTTGTCGCCAACGTTCAGGAAGACTTTGCCTTCCTTGAAGGTTGAAACGCGAATTTTTGGCCCCTGGAGGTCGCCCAGAATTGCCACATGGAGGCCCAATTTTGCTGCGATTTCCCGCACTTTGTCCGCACGCAGTTGATGATCTTCAGGCGTACCGTGCGAAAAATTCAGGCGGACTACGTTAGCGCCTGCGGCAATGACCTTTTCCAGATTATTGTCGCGGTCGGTAGCTGGCCCCAGCGTAGTGACGATTTTGGTTCTTTTGAGCCGTTTGGACATGTATAACTCCGTTGACTTGTGAAGCAATACTGAAGTGAGTAGTGCCGAACCGCGCTCTCGCATCAGATAAAACGCAAACACGGCCCGCATCCGTGGTTAAGTTCGGGTGGCTGTACCGGGCAATGGTCATGTATAGCAGCCATTATTCCTTAAGGATAGCCAACCCTTCCCCTTGTTATGGTTATCGTGTCGGGTAAATCGTTAAATACAAACGCATTGTGCTAACAAAAATAATACGTTAATAAAACACATGTTTATATAAACATAAAATTATAAAAAAAGGGCTTAGTGCTCGTTACCGTAGGAACCCCCAAAACGGTCGCTTTTGTCAAAGCGCGACTCCCGTAAGGCTTCCTTGACGCGCTTAAGGTTATCCCTGAATTTGGCACCGCGACGCAGTGTAAAGCCGGTCGCCAATACGTCAATCAGCGTTAACTGCGCGATACGGGACACCATGGGCATATAAACATCCGTATCTTCCGGCACATCGACGCGCAGCGTCAAAGACGCCTCATGGGCGAGGGGGCTGGCGTCTGACGTGATGGTGATAACCGTTGCATCGTTTTCCCGCGCTAACTGGGCCATTTCAACCAGACTTTTGGTCCTGCCGGTATGGGAGATAAGCACCACAACGTCCCCATCGCTGGAGTTCATGCAACTCATGCGATGCATAACAATGTCATCAAAGTAAACGACAGGAATATTAAAGCGGAAGAATTTATTCATCGCATCGTGCGCCACGGCGGCAGAAGCACCAAAGCCGAAAAATGAAATTTTCTTGGCCTGTGTCAGCAGATCGACAGCACGATTGACCGCGGTGATGTCCAGATTCGATTTGGTGTGCTCCAGGCCTGCCATGGTGGATTCAAAAATTTTACTGGTATAGGAATCGACGCTGTCATCTTCATCGGCGTTACGGTTAACATACGGCGTGCCATTGGCAATACTTTGCGCCAGATGAAGTTTGAAATCGGGAAAGCCTTTGGTTTCCAAAAGGCGGCAGAAACGGTTGACGGTAGGCTCACTGACCTCCGCCATGCCAGCCAGTGTGGCAATACTGGAGTGGATAACGGTATGTGGTGCCGCCAAAATAACCTCTGCCACTTTTCGTTCTGATTTGCTGAGGAGCTCAAGGTGGCTCAGAATTTTGTCCAGTATGTTCATATAATGAGACCATGTGCGGTTTTATCGATTTCAACCAGAGGGAAACCGATGCAGAATTCATGGGAATATACTACGCCCTATGTCGGGTTGGCAGGGAAAACTGCGTAAGGCTGCGCATTTTTTCTGAGAGCATGACGAGTGTCTAACTTTCAAAAAAGTAACCGACTGTCAGAAAAGACAGAAAATTTCTCTTTTGGAGGAACGCCTAAACCGTTTCAGTCATTCATACAGTGGATTTTTTTCATCATTACGTGATGCACATTATGAAACTTAATGGCATTTATTGACGGGTTTACGGGTCCTAGTCAAAAAGACTACATTATTGCTGTAATAAAATTACAGCATCCTGCAACGAGGAGATGAACATGGCGGTAACTTCAACAGCCCAGGCGTGTGATCTGGTTATTTTCGGTGCGAAAGGCGATTTGGCGCGCCGAAAATTGCTGCCGTCTCTGTATCAATTGGAAAAAGCCGGTCACATTCACCCGGACACGCGCATCATCGGCGTGGGACGAGCAGAGTGGGATAAGGAAAAATATGTCAGCGTAGTCCGCGAAGCATTAGACACCTTCATGAAGGTGTCTATCGATGACGGACTGTGGCAAACGCTGAGTGGTCGGCTGAATTTTTGCAATCTCGATGTACAGGATACTGCCGGTTTCAAACGTCTGAGCAAAATGCTCGATCAAAAGAACCGTACCACCATCAACTATTTCGCCATGCCGCCCAGCACTTTCGGCGCAATTTGTCGCGGGTTGGGCGAAGCGGGGCTTAACAAGTCGCCGTCGCGCGTGGTGATGGAAAAACCGTTGGGTTCGGATCTGGCTTCTTCTCGCGAGATCAACAACCAGGTAGCCGAATATTTCGACGAGTGTCAGGTGTACCGCATCGACCATTATCTGGGCAAAGAGACGGTACTCAACTTGCTGGCACTGCGTTTTGCCAACTCACTGTTCTCTGCCAACTGGGATCACCGCACCATCGATCATGTGCAGATCACCGTCGCTGAAGAAGTCGGCATTGAAGGGCGTTGGGGCTATTTCGACCAGGCTGGACAGATGCGCGACATGATCCAGAACCATCTGTTGCAGATCCTGACCATGATCGCCATGTCTCCGCCGTCGGATCTGAGCACCGACCGGATTCGTGACGAAAAAGTGAAGGTGTTGCGTTCACTGCGCCGCATCGCTCGTTCCAATGTGCATGAAACCACGGTGCGTGGCCAATATACCGGCGGCTTTGTTCAGGGCCATAAAGTGCCGGGCTATCTGGAAGAAGAGGGCGCCAACAAAAGCAGCAACACCGAGACGTTTGTTGCGATCCGCGTGGACATTGACGACTGGCGTTGGGCGGGTGTGCCGTTCTATCTGCGCACCGGCAAGCGTTTGCCAACCAAGTGTTCGGAAGTGGTTGTGTATTTCAAAAACCCGGCGTTGAACCTGTTCCACGATTCTTACCAGCAACTGCCGCAGAATAAATTGATCATCCGCTTGCAGCTCGATGAAGGCGTTGAAATTCAAATTTTGAACAAAATTCCCGGGCTGGAACATAAACACCGTCTGCAAACCGTCAAGCTGGACTTGAGCTTCTCGGAAACCTTTAATCAGCAGCATTTGGCCGATGCCTACGAACGTCTGTTGCTGGAAACCATGCGCGGTATTCAGGCCCTGTTCGTGCGTCGTGATGAGACGGAAGAGGCCTGGAAATGGGTGGACTCCATCATGGAAGCCTGGGCGATGGACAACGATACGCCGAAACCGTATCAGGCTGGCACCTGGGGGCCGGTGGCCTCTATCGCCATGATCACACGGGATGGCCGTTCCTGGAACGAAGTGGAGTAAGTGATTGGCGCTTCTGCCGTGCGTGGCTACGTGCGGCAGTGCCCGGTAATCGATTGAATTTTTGTTTGTAATGTTTGGCTAAAACTCGGTGCGGTCGGACGTCTGCTTTTGGCAGATCCCTGTGGCAGGGGCGTGCTATATGACTAATGATGCCTCCGGGCATGACAGGAGATGATGACGAATGAAAAACTGGAAAACGAGCGCAGAGCAAATTTTGACCACGGGTCCTGTGGTTCCAGTAATTGTAGTGAACAAACTGGAGCACGCAGTACCGATAGCGAAAGCCCTGGTAGCGGGTGGCGTTCGCGTTCTGGAAGTCACGTTGCGTACCGACTGCGCAGTAGACGCGATCCGTGCCATTGCCAAAGAAGTACCTGACGCGATCGTCGGTGCTGGCACAGTAACCAATCCGCAGCAGTTGGCGGATGTGGTTGCTGTTGGCGCACAGTTCGCCATCAGCCCCGGCTTGACAGAGCCGTTGCTGAAAGCTGCCGTGGAAGGCCCGATTGCGTTGATTCCGGGTATCAGCACCGTTTCTGAACTGATGCTGGGTATGGACTACGGTTTGCGTGAGTTCAAATTCTTCCCGGCAGAAGCGAACGGCGGCGTAAAAGCGCTGCAAGCGATTGCAGGTCCGTTCTCCTCCAGATCCGTTTCTGCCCGACTGGCGGTATCTCACTGAAAAACTACCGCGACTATCTGGCACTGAAAAGCGTGCTGTGCGTGGGCGGCTCCTGGCTGGTGCCGAACGATGCGCTGGAAAGCGGCGATTACGCACGCATTACCGAACTGGTGCGCGAAGCGGTTGCAGGCGCTACAGCCTAAAACGCGGTTACTACAAAAAAGCCACGCATTGCGTGGCTTTTTTTGGGGAGGCGGTTATCCGGTTACTTTTACTGCACTGGCGACTGAGACTGCCAACCTTACTGCATCATCGATATTATCCGCCACGGCCAGCGCCACGTCCATTCGGCGCTTACCTTCTATATTCGGTTTGGCGAACAGCCGAATTTGCGTACCGGGGCGCAGAGTATGTTCTAATCCACTGTAGCTGACGTTATCGCTCACCAACTCAGGCAAGATAACGGAAGAAGCGGCAGGTCCATATTGACGTACTGCACCGACAGGCAAACCTAAAAAAGCGCGTACGTGAAGGGCAAACTCGGAAAGATCTTGCGAGATCAGCGTGACCATGCCGGTATCATGCGGGCGCGGTGATACTTCGCTGAAGATGACCTCATCGCCGCACACAAACAGCTCTACGCCAAACAGGCCATAACCCCCCAGTGCACTGAACACATCGCGGGCGATCTGCTGCGCACGCGCCAGAGCCAGTTCGCTCATCTGCTGAGGCTGCCATGACTCGCGATAGTCGCCGTCCTCCTGACGGTGGCCGATGGGGGCGCAGAAGTGGATAACGTCACTGGCGCTGACCGTTAATAACTTGATTTCGAAATCAAAGTTGACCAGACCTTCCACGATGACCTTACCGCCGCCCGCACGTCCACCTTCTTGTGCATATTTCCAGGCATTATCCCGTTGTTCTTCACGACGGATCAAACTTTGTCCTTTACCTGATGAACTCATGACCGGCTTAACGATGCAGGGGTAACCGATTTCGGCAATTGGCCTGCTGAAACGCGTCTTCGCTGGCGGCAAAACGGTAGGACTAAGTGGGCAAATTCAGCGTTTCTGCTGCCAGACGACGAATGCCCTCGCGGTTCATGGTCAGCCGCGTGGCCTTGGCACAGGGCACCACATGGTGGCCTTCCTGCTCTAACGTCTCCAGCATGTCGGTGGCAATGGCTTCAATTTCCGGCACAATGTAATCGGGACGCTCAAGCTCGATAACGGCACGTAACGCTGCACCATCCAGCATGTTAATGACGTGGCTGCGGTGAACGATATGCATGGCGGGAGCATTGGCATAGCGATCGACACCAATCACCTCAACGCCCAGCTGTTGGCACTCTATCGCCACTTCTTTACCCAGTTCTCCGCAACCTAATAACATGACGCGTGTCGCGCCTGCGCGTAGAGCTGTTCCAACCGTTAACATTATGCTTTCCCGCTCTGTATTGACATGGCGCGCAGTATAAAGAAAAACGTTTGCGTACGCATCAGTGACGAGGATATCAGAGGCAACAAGCCATACACACAAACAGCACCGCTTGGCTTTCTCAGAGAATCGTGCCACGATTTTCTTTCCAGAAAACAGGATGGCACGCAATGAAAGCACCTCAGGCAGAAAAACGTCCGTACCCCCTCACGACCCACGGTGATACACGCATTGATAATTACTACTGGCTACGTGACGATGCGCGGGAAGATCCGGCCGTATTGTCGTATCTGCAAGCAGAAAACGCATATTGCGCTTCGCATATGCAACCCTGCGATGCGATGAAAGAAACGCTGTATCAGGAGATGGTAGCGAGGATCCCCGCGCAGGATGCGTCGGTGCCTTATGTTAAACGTGGCTATCGCTATCAGACACGCTACGAATCGGGTAAAGAATACGCGCGCTATTTGCGGCAGCCTGCATCGGAAACGAAACAGTGGCAACTGCTGCTGGATGAGAATGAGCGTGCCGCAGACAGTGAGTTCTATCATCTGGGTGCACTGTCCGTCAGTCCGGACAACCGATTGCTGGCGCTGGCAGAGGATAAAATTTCTCGCCGGCAGTATGACATCCGGTTTCGCAACCTCGAGAGCGGGGAGTGGTTACCGGACGTCATTGAACACGTCTCGGCAAACATGCAGTGGAATTCTGATGCCTCCGCGATTTACTACGTGCGTAAGCACCCGCAGACGTTGCTTCCCTATCAGGTATTCATGCACCGCCTCGGTGATGATGCTAGCCAGGATCGATTAGTCTATGAAGAGCATGATGATACCTATTATGTCAGTTTGGGTGAAACTACCTCTGAAGTGTATATCGCTATCTTTTTGAGCAGTACCACCAGTACGGAAGTTCGCTTGCTGGATGCGCACGACAGTGACGCCGTACCTCAGGTGTTTATTCCGCGCCGCAAAGATCATGAGTATGGCGTAGATCACTATCAGGGCGCGTTCTATCTGCGCTCGAACCGTGAGGGAAAAAACTTCGGCCTGTATCGCACTATCGACTGGGATGAGTCCGCGTTGGAAACGCTCATCGCGCCGCATAGCCGTCGCGTGCTGGAACGTTTTGAGCTGTTCCGCGATTGGCTGGTACTGGAAGAGCGGGAGAAGGGCTTAACCTCGCTGCGTCAGGTGCATTGGCAGACTGGTGCCGAAAAGAACATCAGCTTTAACGATCCCAGCTACGTTACCTGGCTCGCTTACAATCCGACGCCTGAAACGTCGTTGTTGCGTTTCGGCTATTCGTCCATGACCACGCCAACCTCGCTGTACGAGATTAATCTGGACAGCGGCGAACAGCGCCTGCTCAAACAGGCGGAGGTCAAACACTTCTCCCCCTCGGATTATTGCAGTGAACGCCTGTGGATTACCGTGCGCGATGGCGTCGAGGTACCTGTGTCGCTGGTGTATCGCCGTGACTGCTACCAGCCCGGTAATAATCCGTTACTGGTGTATGGCTACGGTGCCTACGGTAGCAGTATGGAGCCGGATTTTAGCGTGAGTCGCCTTAGCCTGCTCGACCGAGGGTTTGTGTTTGCGTTGACCCACATTCGCGGCGGCGGAGAGTTGGGGCAGCAATGGTATGACGACGGGCGCTTGCTCAATAAGATGCACTCCTTTACTGATTTTATTGATATCTCCCGCGCATTGGTGGCGCAGGGATATGGTAATGAAAAGCAGCTTTATGCCATGGGCGGCAGCGCCGGAGGCTTGTTGATGGGCGCGGTGGTTAACCTGGCCCCTGAACTGTTTAAAGGTGTGGTGGCGCAGGTGCCGTTTGTCGATGTGCTGACCACCATGCTTGATGAGTCAATTCCTTTGACGACAGGGGAGTATGATGAATGGGGGAATCCAGGTGAGGAACGTTATTATGACTACATCAAAAACTACAGCCCTTACGACAATGTCAGTGCTCAAGCCTACCCTCATCTGTTTATTACCACTGGGCTGCATGACTCGCAAGTTCAATATTGGGAACCCGCCAAATGGGTTGCCAAATTGCGTGAGCTGAAAACTGACGACAACCTGTTGCTGTTGTTAACCGATATGGACGCCGGGCACGGGGGAAAATCGGGACGATTCAAACAATACGAAGAGATTGCGCTAGAATACGCATTTTTGCTGATGGTCGAAGAGAAATAAGATACAGGGTAGCGACTGGAGTAATCCCGCTGAGTGCGTGATTACCCGTTCAGCGCACTAAGGCATCAACTCACCGTATCGGTTTGCTGAGCGCGTTTTGACCGTTTATCCGCCCGTTTTTCTGCTGCGGTTTTCAACGGTTTTTTCTTGCTGTTTTTTTTGCTGTCCATGCCTTTACTCATTTGATTTGCCTCTCTCGGTAAAAGGTGGTTTGCCTTACCATTAACCGCCTGTTGGGCATAACATGCAAGCGAAAAAAGTGCTTTGGACAGCAGATTTCAGGCTATTTTGCCTTGGGTTCGTAGGGGAGGCGAGAGAACTGCAACGAGCGCTGGCGGTAGAATGCGATGCGTTCACGAAAATAGTCACGCAGCTGCTCGGGCTGCTCTCTTTCAACGACTTCTGGAATGACCGGCATGTTGTACCGCTCCTTAAACGCCACGCCAGAGGCTGCGAGATCAACATTGACTTTATCCATCTCTTGCGCAGGAAGGTTAGCCAGATTATACGCCATTGTTCTTATCCTCAGGGCCGCCGGTGAGCGTGTATGATAGCATTTTTTTGCCTGGCGGACATACGCGGATACTGCTTCATGACCTGATACTAAAAAAGAATGATTATTCTTTAGCTTATTAAATCGAGGGAGCGGTTTTTATAAATATACTGCAGTCCGTTAAACTGAAATAAAAACCATTCTCAAATGGATGCGATAAATAACCATTTTATGAAATTTAAAATCGTTATCAATTATTTTAACTTGATGATTAGTAATTGATTATTTTTTTGTTAATTATTTTGATAATAAAATGTTTTTTATTTTTTAACAGCAAGGCATAATGGAAAAAATTGACTCACCTGCCAATCAGAGGGAATAAAAGATGCTTAAAAAAGAGATGATTCAACAATTAAACGATCAGCTAAACCTGGAATTCTATTCTGCTAATTTATACCTGCAAATGAGCGCATGGTGTGGCGATAAAGGGTTTGAAGGTGCGTCAGCATTCCTGAAAACACATTCTCAGGAAGAGATGGAGCATATGCAACGCCTCTTCAATTATCTGGATGATACCGGCAGCATGCCAGTTCTTGGGGCCATCGCCGCGCCGCCGGTCGATTTCGCATCTCTGGCTGACGTGTTTGAGCAAACCTATGAGTATGAACAATTAATTACGAGAAAAATCAATGAGCTGGCTCATGCGGCAATGACGCAGCAGGATTATTCAACGTTCAATTTCTTGCAATGGTATGTTGCTGAGCAACATGAAGAAGAGAAATTGTTTAAATCCATTCTCGACAAGTTGGCATTGGTGAGTACCGCGCAAGGGGGTCTGTTCTTTATCGATCAAGACCTAAAGAAAATGACGAGCGCACCGACTCAGCAGTAATGCTTTATTACATCCCCTTCAGGCCAAGCTTGAAGGGGATGTGTATTAACACACGCCGAAATTGCCTTCCTCGCGGTAAAACGAGACGCTATCAACGCTGATTTCTACTTCTTTCTCAATAGGATCGTCAATTCTCGCACAGTAAAGCCTATCGTCTTCTACACTAAGAACCCGCATGCGTGGCCCACCGGTTTTACTTTGAACGATATCTCCAGGTTTAAACATCGCAGCCACCTTTTGCCTGAGTCATACTACACATGGCGTTTACTCTTCGCTCCCCAAGCGCCTGCAAGGGTACTGATTACGGCACCGATCAGCAGTGCGAAAAAGGACCATAACGCCGCTTTTGCCGCTGCTTTAGACATCTGGTCCGCCTGTTCAATTGCCTGTTTTTTCCAGTCCTCATAACGCTGCTGAGCCAGCTGTATATTTTGTTGTGCTTCGCTAAGACGCTCGTTGACGTCTTTCACCATACGATCGCGAGTACTGATAATGTTTTCGACCGCCCGGTCTGCTTCAACGGGGGTCAGATCGGAATTTCGTGCTAACGCTCGCTTGATATCATCGCGATTAATACCAGCTGCAATCGTTTTACTCCGTTGCGCAAGTTTCTCGGTTAATTGGGCTGCAACCTGTTCACTCGGTTCAGTACCCACCGCCATGCGGCGCGCAGCCAGCATGATATCCTGTTTGGCACCTTGTAATTGCCGTTTGAGATAATCTGGTTGTAATGTCGAGATGCCGGATTTAACTAGCACATTTTCTACTTCACTCTGCAAGCCATCACTTGAAAGGTGCGTATCAAGCATTATCTCCTCAAACCAATTCTGCCCTGCATTCCCCACGCGAGAAAGTCCGTTGCCCAGAGCTTCGCCACCGCTGGAAATCATCGAACCTGTGGCAGATGTGATTGAACCTAGCGCACTTCCAGCTGTTTTTATTGAAGAACTCACCAGCATGGCACCCAATACTGAAGCAACCAATAACGCACTGGCTCAATTTAAAAAACCGTGAATCATGCCATCGTAACCCGCCAGTCGACCAGCGATAAACGATCTAGCGAATAAACTAATGACAATGGAGAACACGGTCCATAGGCCGACAGCCATACCCACGCCATTTACCGGATCGTCTGACTTCGGCTCGACCATTGTAAAACCTAAGCTGCTACCCAAGGTAGATAATAATATAGACACGGCCATAACCGTCACTACACCTGCAATGATACTGCCCCATGATATTGTTTTAATATCTTTCGCTTCATATGCAACGCTCATGTTTTCTCCAGCTTATTGATGACGTTTTATGGATAAATATCAACGAGTATAGGTGAAGGCTAATGAAGGCTAACGATTTGGATTGAAATATGAAATTTGAGCATAAGTAGACAAGTAATTACTGTTTAAATTAGCAGGTGATCACATATTGCGGCATTTGATATTATTCACATTCTATTTATGGATGAATGTAATCAATTTGGAATAAAGTATGAAATTAATTGTCTCCTTTGTAATGGCTATTTTATTTTCAGTATCAACCTTTGCGGCTACTTCAAACCTTGGCGATCTCATCTGGGAAGGGAAAAACAGCGAAGCAATTCAAATGATGAATAGAAACCTTGAGTTGGTTAACGTGCAAAATAGCATCGGTTACACCCCGTTGCATCTCTCCAGCATGGTGGGTAACAAAGAGATCGTGCTGTTTCTTGTTGATAAAGGCGTGAACGTTAATGCGATGGATGGGGAAGGGTATAGTCCTTTAGTCAGAGCTAAAGCCAATCGGCATCAGGATATCGTTGATATCCTGGTCAAGCATGGGGCAAAGGCAGTAAAGCCCTGAGTGTAGACAGGCGGCAACGCTAAGCCGCACCAGAGTGCGTTCGTAATAGTGGACCTGCGTGAGCGGGTTCTTTTTTTCTAAAAATCATAAGATTAGATTCTAAAATCTGTATTGTTCAAATAGTAAAACATCCCTTTAATAATGGTTTAGGTTAGCTGATGTACTATTTCAATAGGTTGTATCTTGTATATATACAGTAATCAAGACTAAAACCTACTGAAAGGAATGGATATGAAAGCTTCAATGATTGTTGCCACTTTGGCTCTGGCTGGCTTTAGTTTTGCTGCAAATGCATCGATGCCTGATAATATAGCGGTATATGCTACAGCACAATCTAACGGCTCAATCTCCGTTGGGAATAAACTTGCTTATACCAAAAGTTTCGACGTGACCGTGGTTAAGCTATTTGGTGATGACATCGATTTGTCTAAGCTGTGCTTAAAGGCGTATTCCCCTGATAATAAAATGTTCAGGCTTGATACAGTGGATGAGGAATTGACCGCCGGTATCTTGAAAGAAGGCAAGTCTGTCAAAGGCATTGCCATGTTTGCTTCTGAAAACGCTGCTGTGCTCGATGCGGCTGTTGTGAAAATAACTGATGATTGTAAATAATTCGCGATGACGATTGTGTAAGAATTCTACTTAACTAAACCACCACCCCATCTTGTTATTATAAGTGGGTGGTGGTTTTAACTAATATTTAAGTTTTAATGTGAGGGCCATTATAGCTTTTCACTTGTTTGCAAATTGATTATTGTTGATTTTTCTTTTACCGATAGCTTGTTATTCTTTAAGTCAATTTCCATTCCATCATTCAAACTGGTAATTTTTTCTAAAATTGTCGTGATATTATTGTTGTTTAATTTTAAATGAGTAATGGTTTGTGGTAAGTAGTCAGGAATGCAAGTCAATTCATTACTGCTTGATTGAAGGTTGTCAAGGTGTAAGCACACCGGTTTTAGTTCCACGCACTTTTTGAGATTTCCGGGTTTTCAGCCATCAGCC
>NZ_PEHF01000093.1 GCF_015762685.1 Candidatus Symbiopectobacterium sp. 'North America'
TTGTTACCCTGATCCACCCGATCGCGATGGACGACGGTTTGCGTTTCGCAATCCGTGAAGGCGGCCGTACCGTTGGTGCAGGTGTTGTTGCTAAAGTTATGGCTTAATCGCCGATAAATTTGACTCAACATGCAGTAAAAGGGCATCATTTGATGCCCTTTTACTACGCTGCCCTCAGTAGAACCTATCTCATCACGGATTGTGGCGTATAATCCTGCTAATCTGTGGTGAGATAGGCTCTGTAGGTTACAGCGTAAATGCCGAGTTTCGCTGCTAGCGAAACATCATGTCGGTTTGGTTTGCCCTGCGTTGCGGGGCAAAGTTATTTGTCTGATTCATGAGTGACAGGTTGGTTTATGAGTGCAAATACCGAGACCCAGGGTAGTGTGCGTGGCCTGGAAGTGATCAAGTGGCTGGTTGTGGCGGCTTTACTCGTTGTTGCCATAGTGGGTAATTATTACTACCGCGGGTACAGTCTGCCGCTTCGCGCATTGGCCGTTGTTATCCTGATTGCTACCGCAGGCGGTGTTGCACTGTTAACCGCCCAAGGTAAAGCAACGGTGACCTTTGCCCGCGAAGCGCGCACTGAAGTTCGTAAAGTGATTTGGCCAACCCGCCAGGAAACGCTGCATACCACGTTGATCGTTGCCGCGGTAACTGCCGTGATGTCACTGATTCTGTGGGGGCTGGATGGTATTCTGGTCCGTTTGATATCATTTATCACAGGCCTGAGGTTCTAAGATGTCTGAAGCTCCAAAAAAACGGTGGTACGTCGTTCAGGCGTTTTCCGGCTTTGAAGGCCGCGTTGCACAATCGCTGCGCGAGCACATCAAATTGCACAACATGGAAGAGCTGTTTGGCGACGTCATGGTGCCGACCGAGGAAGTGGTTGAAATTCGTGGCGGTCAACGTCGTAAAAGCGAGCGCAAATTCTTTCCTGGCTACGTGTTAGTACAGATGGTAATGGAAGACTCCAGCTGGCACTTGGTGCGCAGCGTTCCGCGTGTGATGGGCTTTATCGGCGGTACGTCCGATCGTCCTGCGCCGATCAGCGACAAAGAAGTTGACGCTATCATGAACCGCCTGCAACAGGTGGGTGACAAGCCGCGTCCGAAAACGCTGTTCGAACCGGGCGAAATGGTGCGCGTCAACGACGGCCCGTTTACCGATTTCAACGGTGTGGTGGAAGAAGTGGATTACGAGAAAAGCCGTCTGAAAGTATCGGTCTCCATCTTCGGACGTGCTACGCCCGTTGAGCTGGATTTCGGCCAGGTGGAAAAGGGCTGATATAGCCGCGTTCGTAAAGAAATTCTTGTATCTGGCGCGAAATTAATCTATTATTTCGCGCCTTTTGTTTTTAGGTGCTATAGCATCTGAAAAAATCAAAAATCAAAAATCACGGGGAGCCTTTTTAAGGCGCTATTACCCATTAGAGGAAAGTTAAATGGCCAAGAAAGTACAAGCCTACGTCAAGCTGCAAGTTGCAGCTGGTATGGCTAACCCGAGCCCGCCGGTTGGTCCTGCTCTGGGTCAGCAAGGTGTGAACATCATGGAATTCTGTAAGGTATTCAATGCTAAAACAGAAAGCCTGGAAAAAGGTCTGCCGATTCCGGTTGTGATCACCGTTTACTCCGACCGTTCCTTCACCTTCGTTACAAAAATGCCTCCGGCAGCAGTTCTGCTGAAGAAAGCGGCTGGTATCAAGTCTGGTTCTGGCAAGCCGAACAAAGACAAAGTAGGTAAAGTGACCCACGCTCAGGTTATGGAAATTGCCCAGACCAAAGCGGCGGACATGACAGGTGCCGACATGGACGCTATGGCGCGTTCCATCGCGGGTACTGCTCGTTCCATGGGCCTGGTAGTGGAGGACTAAGAGATGGCTAAGCTGACCAAGCGCATGCGCGTGATCCGTGAGAAAGTTGATGTTACCAAACAATATGACATCAACGAAGCTGTAGCCCTGCTCAAAGAGCTGGCCACTGCTAAGTTTGTTGAAAGCGTTGACGTTGCCGTAAACCTGGGCATCGACGCACGTAAATCTGACCAGAACGTTCGTGGTGCGACTGTACTGCCGCACGGTACTGGCCGTTCCGTTCGCGTTGCCGTATTTACCCAAGGCGCAAACGCTGAAGCTGCTAAAGCAGTTGGCGCAGAGCTGGTAGGTATGGAAGATCTGGCTGACCAGATCAAGAAAGGCGAAATGAACTTTGACGTGGTTATTGCTTCTCCGGATGCAATGCGCCTTGTTGGCCAGTTGGGCCAGGTTCTGGGTCCGCGTGGCCTGATGCCGAACCCGAAAGTCGGTACTGTAACGCCAAACGTTGCTGAAGCGGTTAAAAACGCGAAAGCCGGTCAGGTTCGTTACCGTAACGACAAAAACGGCATCATCCACACCACCATCGGTAAGGTTGATTTCGACGCTGACAAACTGAAAGAAAACCTGGAAGCTTTGCTGATTGCGCTGAAAAAAGCCAAACCAGCTCAAGTGAAAGGCGTGTACATCAAGAAAGTTAGCATTTCCACCACCATGGGTGTTGGCGTTGCCGTTGATCAGAGTGGCCTGAACGCGGTCGCTAACTGATAGCTTTACCTGGGTGAAAGATGTGCGTATAATTTTACGCCCATTGTCCTTAAATGGACGAAACAGATTTTTTCGGTTGGAGCCTGGCCTGATCCAGGCCTACGTCCAAGACCGCAGGTGCTTCAACGTTTTCGGGTTTGCCTGAAAAAAGAGACGCTTAATTTTCCTGCGTAGACGGTGACAGAGCCTAAAGACAATTTTCTTTTACTGGATTCTGCTCACCGTGTTTTGACGCCTGTTTTCCATGTGGTTGCAGGTGAAGTGAGTTCCGGAAATGTATTCCGGCTATATCCAGGAGCACAAGCTAATGGCATTAAATCTTCAAGACAAACAAGCGATTGTTGCTAAAGTCAGCGAAGTGGCCAAAGGCGCGCTGTCTGCGGTTGTTGCGGATTCTCGTGGCGTAACCGTAGATAAAATGACTGAACTGCGTAAAGCAGGTCGTGAAGCTGGCGTATACATGCGTGTTGTTCGCAACACCCTGCTGCGTCGCGTCGTTGAAGGCACTCAGTTCGAATGCCTGAAAGACACGTTTGTTGGTCCGACCTTGATTGCATATTCTATGGAACACCCGGGCGCTGCTGCTCGTCTGTTCAAAGAGTTCGCGAAAGCGAATGCAAAATTCGAGGTTAAAGCTGCGGCCTTTGAAGGTGAGTTGATTCCGGCGGCTCAAATTGACCGTCTGGCAACGCTGCCGACTTACGAAGAAGCAATTGCACGCCTGATGGCGACCATGAAAGAAGCCTCTGCAGGCAAACTGGTCCGCACTCTGGCAGCTGTTCGCGAGCAGAAAGAAGCGGCGTAATCGCCCTTTTCCTGTTTTCGCATTTGCTTACGTATAAACTATTTCTGATGGTTAGGAACAATTGTCATGTCTATCACTAAAGATCAAATTATCGAAGCAGTTGCCGCTATGTCCGTAATGGACGTTGTTGAGCTGATCTCTGCTATGGAAGAAAAATTCGGCGTTTCTGCTGCCGCTGCTGTAGCTGTTGCTGCTGGCCCGGTTGAAGCTGCTGAAGAGAAAACTGAATTCGACGTTATCCTGAAAGCTATCGGCGCTAACAAAGTTGCCGTAATCAAAGCTGTTCGTGGCGCAACTGGCCTGGGTCTGAAAGAAGCGAAAGACCTGGTTGAGTCTGCACCTGCTGTGCTGAAAGAAGGCGTGAGCAAAGATGACGCTGAAGCTCTGAAGAAATCTCTGGAAGAAGCTGGCGCTGAAGTTGAAGTTAAATAAGCCAACCTTTCCGGTTGCAGCCTGAGTTTTCAGGCTGATGGCTGGTGACTTTTTGGTCACCAGCCTTTTTGTGCTGTAGGGCATCTGTGGTGTTTCGCACCGTTTGGCCACGGATTATCCCAATATTTTTTTCTATCGACGCCTTAATATCCTGCTTTCCAGCCTGGGTTCCCTGCCTGTGCAAAAGCAATGAAATGATTTAAGAGTGATAGAAAGACGTATTAACGAAAGGCGGATTGCCTTTCGATCAACAAAATCGTGTAGCAATGAACCGTCCTGTCAGGACGAGCAAGTGGTTCTTACTTTTCAGCGAGCTGAGGAACCCCATGGTTTACTCCTATACCGAGAAAAAACGCATTCGTAAGGATTTTGGTAAACGTCCGCAAGTGTTGGACATACCTTATCTCCTTTCTATCCAGCTTGACTCGTTTCAGAAGTTCATCGAGCAAGATCCGGAAGGCCAGTACGGTCTGGAAGCCGCATTCCGTTCCGTATTCCCAATTTCAAGCTACAGCGGTAGCTCTGAGCTGCAATACGTAAGCTACCGTTTGGGTGAGCCCGTATTTGACGTCAAAGAGTGTCAGATTCGCGGGGTGACCTTCTCAGCACCGCTGCGCGTCAAGCTGCGTCTGGTGATCTACGAGCGCGAAGCGCCGGGAGGCACCGTAAAAGACATTAAAGAACAAGAAGTGTACATGGGCGAAATTCCGCTCATGACCGAAAACGGGACCTTTGTTATCAACGGTACTGAGCGCGTTATCGTTTCTCAGTTGCACCGTAGTCCGGGCGTGTTCTTTGACAGCGACAAGGGTAAAACCCACTCCTCCGGTAAAGTGCTGTATAACGCACGTATCATCCCTTACCGTGGTTCTTGGCTGGATTTCGAGTTCGACCCGAAAGATAACCTGTTTGTGCGTATCGACCGTCGCCGTAAGCTGCCTGCGACCATCATTTTGCGCGCGCTGGGCTTTTCGGCTGAAGAAATCCTGGACCTGTTCTTCGACAAAATTGTCTACGAGATCAACGGTAACAAGCTGCAAATGGATCTGGTGCCTGAGCGCCTGCGCGGTGAAACTGCCTCGTTCGATATCGAAGCCAATAGCAAAGTGTACGTTGAAAAAGGCCGCCGTATCACCGCGCGTCACATTCGCCAGTTGGAAAAAGACAGCGTAGAACGCATTGAAGTACCGGTCGAATACATCGCCGGGAAAGTGCTGGCGAAAGATTACGTAGACGCAAGCACCGGTGAACTGATCGGTGTGGCGAACATGGAGCTGTCGCTGGATCTGCTGGCTAAACTGAGCCAGGCAGGCCATAAGCGCATTGAGACCCTGTTCACCAACGATCTGGATCACGGCCCGTATATCTCGGAAACGCTGCGTGTAGACCCGACCAACGATCGCCTGAGTGCGCTGGTTGAAATCTATCGCATGATGCGTCCGGGCGAGCCGCCGACACGTGAAGCGGCAGAAACGCTGTTTGAGAACCTGTTCTTCTCTGAAGATCGTTACGATCTGTCCGCTGTGGGCCGCATGAAGTTTAACCGCTCCCTGCTGCGCGATGAGATTGAAGGTTCCGGTATCCTGAGCAAAGACGACATCATTCAGGTGATGAAGAAGCTCATCGATATCCGTAACGGTTCCGGTGAAGTCGATGATATCGACCACTTGGGCAACCGTCGTATCCGTTCCGTGGGCGAAATGGCGGAAAACCAATTCCGCGTTGGCCTGGTGCGCGTAGAGCGTGCGGTGAAAGAGCGTCTGTCCCTGGGCGATCTGGATACCCTGATGCCGCAGGACATGATCAACGCCAAGCCGATTTCGGCGGCGGTGAAAGAGTTCTTCGGTTCTAGCCAGCTGTCCCAGTTTATGGACCAGAACAACCCGCTGTCCGAAATTACGCACAAACGCCGTATCTCCGCGTTGGGCCCAGGCGGTCTGACCCGTGAACGTGCTGGCTTTGAGGTGCGTGACGTACACCCGACCCACTACGGTCGCGTATGTCCTATCGAAACGCCGGAAGGTCCGAACATCGGTCTTATCAACTCGCTGTCCGTGTACGCGCAGACCAACGAATACGGTTTCCTTGAAACCCCGTATCGTCTGGTGCGTGACGGTGTGGTAACGGATGAAATCCATTACCTGTCCGCGATTGAAGAATGCAACTACGTTATTGCACAGGCTAACACCAACCTCGACGAAGAAGGGCATTTCGTTGACGATCTGGTGACCTGCCGTAGCAAAGGCGAATCCAGCTTGTTCAGCCGCGATCAGGTTGACTACATGGACGTTTCCACACAGCAGGTGGTTTCCGTCGGTGCATCTCTGATCCCATTCCTGGAACACGATGACGCCAACCGCGCCCTGATGGGTGCGAACATGCAACGTCAGGCTGTACCGACCCTTCGCGCTGACAAGCCGCTGGTAGGTACTGGTATGGAACGCGCTGTGGCTGTTGACTCCGGTGTAACTGCCGTTGCCAAACGCGGCGGTACCGTACAGTACGTCGACGCATCCCGTATCGTTATCAAAGTTAACGAAGACGAGATGTATCCGGGCGAAGCGGGCATCGACATCTACAACCTGACCAAATACACCCGTTCCAACCAGAACACCTGTATCAACCAGATGCCGTGTGTGTCTCTGGGTGAGCCGGTTGAACGTGGTGATGTGCTGGCTGACGGCCCGTCTACCGATCTGGGTGAACTGGCGCTGGGTCAGAACATGCGCGTCGCGTTAATGCCTTGGAACGGTTACAACTTCGAAGACTCCATCCTCGTGTCCGAGCGTGTGGTGCAGGAAGACCGTTTCACCTCTATCCACATTCAGGAACTGGCGTGTGTGTCTCGTGACACCAAGCTGGGGCCAGAAGAGATCACTGCCGACATCCCGAACGTGGGTGAAGCTGCGCTCTCCAAACTGGATGAGTCCGGTATCGTGTATATCGGTGCTGAAGTAACGGGCGGCGACATTCTGGTCGGTAAAGTGACGCCGAAAGGCGAAACCCAACTGACGCCGGAAGAGAAACTGCTGCGCGCGATCTTCGGTGAGAAAGCGTCTGACGTTAAAGACTCTTCCCTGCGTGTGCCGAACGGTGTATCTGGTACGGTTATCGACGTTCAGGTCTTCACCCGCGATGGCGTGGAAAAAGACAAACGTGCGTTGGAAATCGAAGAGATGCAACTGAAGCAGGCCAAAAAAGACTTGACGGAAGAATTGCAGATCCTCGAAGCCGGTCTGTTTGCCCGTATTCACGCTGTGCTGGTCTCCGGCTGCGTGGAAGCAGACAAGCTGGACAAGCTGCCGCGTGAGCGTTGGTTGGAACTGGGTCTGACTGATGAAGAGAAACAGAATCAGTTGGAACAGCTGGCTGAGCAGTACGACGAGCTGAAACACGAATTCGAGAAAAAACTCGAAGCGAAGCGCCGCAAGATCACGCAAGGCGACGATCTGGCTCCGGGCGTCCTGAAGATCGTCAAGGTGTATCTGGCTGTTAAACGTCAGATTCAACCGGGTGACAAGATGGCAGGCCGCCACGGAAACAAGGGTGTTATCTCCAAGATCAACCCGATCGAGGACATGCCTTACGATGAGAACGGTACGCCGGTCGATATCGTATTGAACCCGCTGGGCGTTCCATCGCGTATGAACATCGGTCAGATTCTGGAAACCCACCTGGGTATGGCGGCTAAAGGTATCGGCGAGAAGATCAACGCCATGCTGAAGCGTCAGGAAGAAGTGGCTAAACTGCGCGAGTTCATCCAGAAAGCCTACGATCTGGGCAACGACGTGCGTCAAAAAGTCGACCTCAACACCTTCACTAATGATGAAGTGTTGCGTCTGGCGGACAACCTGAAGAAAGGGATGCCGCTGGCAACGCCAGTGTTCGACGGTGCCAAAGAGTCCGAGATCAAAGAACTGCTGACGCTGGGTGGTCTGCCGACCTCCGGTCAGATCACGCTGTTCGATGGTCGTACCGGTGAACAGTTTGAGCGTTCAGTAACCGTCGGTTACATGTACATGCTGAAACTGAACCACTTGGTTGACGACAAGATGCACGCGCGTTCTACCGGTTCTTACAGCCTGGTAACCCAGCAGCCGTTGGGTGGTAAAGCCCAGTTCGGTGGTCAACGCTTCGGTGAGATGGAAGTGTGGGCGCTGGAAGCGTATGGCGCAGCTTATACCCTTCAGGAAATGCTGACGGTGAAATCCGATGACGTCAACGGCCGTACCAAGATGTATAAAAACATCGTGGATGGCGACCATCGTATGGAACCGGGCATGCCGGAGTCCTTCAACGTACTGTTGAAAGAAATCCGCTCGCTGGGTATCAACATCGAGCTGGAAGAAGGTTAATCCTGCTCGCTGGTACGCTTTGCTCGTGTAAAGGAGTGCCTGAGCTTCGGCTCAGGCATCCAACAGGTCTAACTCCGACGGGAGCCAATCCGTGAAAGACTTATTAAAGTTTCTGAAAGCGCAAACCAAGACCGAAGAGTTTGATGCGATCAAAATTGCGCTGGCATCGCCAGACATGATTCGTTCCTGGTCTTTCGGTGAAGTTAAAAAGCCGGAAACCATTAACTACCGTACGTTCAAACCCGAACGTGACGGTCTGTTCTGCGCCCGTATCTTCGGGCCAGTGAAAGACTATGAGTGCCTGTGCGGTAAGTACAAGCGCTTGAAACACCGTGGCGTTATCTGTGAGAAATGCGGCGTTGAAGTGACCCAAACCAAAGTGCGCCGTGAGCGCATGGGCCACATCGAGCTGGCGTCTCCGACTGCGCACATCTGGTTCCTGAAATCGCTGCCGTCCCGTATCGGCTTGTTGCTAGATATGCCGCTGCGCGATATCGAACGCGTGCTGTACTTCGAATCCTATGTGGTGATTGAAGGCGGCATGACCAACCTGGAAAAACGTCAGATCCTGACTGAAGAGCAGTATCTGGACGCGTTGGAAGAGTTCGGTGACGAATTCGACGCCAAGATGGGTGCCGAAGCGATCCAGGCCCTGTTGAAAAACATGGATCTGGAACAGGAATGCGAACAGTTGCGAGAAGAGTTGAATGAAACCAACTCTGAAACCAAGCGTAAAAAGCTGACCAAGCGCATCAAGCTGCTGGAAGCGTTCGTACAGTCTGGCAACAAGCCGGAGTGGATGATCCTGACCGTGCTGCCTGTGTTGCCGCCGGATCTGCGTCCGCTGGTTCCTCTGGACGGTGGTCGTTTCGCAACCTCAGATCTGAACGATCTGTATCGTCGCGTGATCAACCGTAACAACCGTTTGAAACGTCTGCTGGATCTGGCTGCGCCGGATATCATCGTACGTAACGAAAAACGTATGCTGCAAGAAGCGGTAGATGCCCTGCTGGATAACGGTCGTCGCGGTCGTGCGATCACCGGTTCCAACAAGCGTCCGCTGAAATCTTTGGCCGACATGATCAAAGGTAAGCAGGGTCGTTTCCGTCAGAACCTGCTCGGTAAGCGCGTGGACTACTCCGGTCGTTCCGTTATTACCGTAGGTCCGTACCTGCGCCTGCACCAGTGCGGTCTGCCGAAGAAAATGGCACTCGAACTGTTCAAACCGTTCATCTACGGCAAGCTGGAACTGCGTGGTCTTGCTACCACCATCAAAGCCGCCAAGAAAATGGTTGAGCGCGAAGAAGCCGTGGTTTGGGATATCCTGGATGAAGTTATTCGCGAACACCCGGTACTGCTGAACCGTGCGCCGACTCTGCACCGTTTGGGTATCCAGGCATTCGAACCGGTTCTGATCGAAGGTAAAGCCATTCAGCTGCACCCGCTGGTGTGTGCGGCGTATAACGCCGACTTCGACGGTGACCAGATGGCTGTTCACGTACCGCTGACGCTGGAAGCCCAGTTGGAAGCGCGTGCGCTGATGATGTCCACCAACAACATTCTGTCTCCAGCGAACGGCGAACCTATAATCGTTCCGTCTCAGGACGTGGTATTGGGTCTGTACTACATGACCCGTGACTGTGTTAACGCCAAAGGCGAAGGCATGGTGCTGACCGGTCCGAAAGAAGCAGAACGTATCTACCGTGCGGGTCTGGCCTCGCTGCATGCGCGCGTTAAAGTGCGTATCACCGAGCATGAGAAGAATGCGCAGGGTGAGTGGGTGGCTAAAACCAGCCTGATCGACACCACTGTCGGCCGTTCCATCCTGTGGATGATCGTACCGAAAGGTCTGCCGTACTCTATCGTTAACCAGGCGCTGGGTAAAAAAACCATCTCCAAGATGCTCAATACCTGTTACCGCGTGCTGGGGCTGAAGCCGACCGTTATCTTCGCTGACCAGATCATGTACACCGGTTTCGCCTATGCAGCGCGTTCCGGTTCTTCTGTTGGTATCGACGATATGGTCATCCCGGCGAAGAAAGTGGAAATCATCAACGAAGCGGAAGCCGAAGTTGCTGAAATCCAGGAACAGTTCCAGTCTGGTCTGGTAACCGCCGGCGAACGTTACAACAAAGTCATCGACATTTGGGCCGCTGCTAACGAGCGCGTGGCCAAAGCGATGATGGAAAACCTCTCGACCGAAACCGTTATCAACCGTGATGGCGAAGAAGAACGTCAGGTTTCCTTTAACAGCATCTTTATGATGGCCGACTCCGGTGCGCGTGGTTCTGCGGCACAGATTCGTCAGTTGGCCGGTATGCGTGGTCTGATGGCGAAGCCGGATGGCTCCATCATCGAAACGCCGATCACCGCGAACTTCCGTGAAGGTCTGAACGTACTCCAGTACTTCATCTCCACGCACGGTGCGCGTAAAGGTTTGGCGGATACCGCGTTGAAGACAGCGAACTCCGGTTACCTGACCCGTCGTCTGGTTGACGTGGCACAGGATCTGGTAGTGACCGAGGACGATTGCGGCACGCACGAAGGCATCATGATGACTCCGGTTATCGAAGGTGGCGACGTTAAAGAGCCGCTGCGTGAGCGCGTACTGGGTCGTGTAACGGCTGAAGACGTTCTGAAGCCGGGCACTGCTGACATTCTGGTGGCGCGTAACACGCTGCTGGACGAACAATGGTGTGACCTGCTGGAAGAGAATTCCGTCGACTCCGTTAAAGTTCGCTCTGTGGTAAGTTGTGAAACTGACTTCGGCGTGTGCGCCAAATGCTACGGTCGCGACCTGGCACGTGGTCACATCATCAACAAAGGTGAGGCCATCGGGGTTATCGCAGCACAGTCCATCGGTGAACCGGGTACTCAGCTGACCATGCGTACGTTCCACATCGGTGGTGCGGCATCGCGTGCGGCGGCTGAATCCAGCATTCAGGTGAAAAACAAAGGTAGCCTGAAACTGTCCAACTCCAAGTTCGTTAAGAACGCAGCGGGCAAGCTGGTTATCACCTCGCGTAACACCGAGCTGAAACTGATCGACGAGTTTGGTCGTACCAAAGAAAGCTACAAAGTGCCATACGGTGCGGTAATGGGCAAAGGCAACGGTGACGAAGTGACCGGCGGTGAAACCGTCGCAAACTGGGATCCGCATACCATGCCAGTTATCACCGAAGTGGGCGGTAGCATTCGCTTCACCGACATGATCGACGGTCATACGATTACTCGTCAGACTGACGAACTGACCGGTCTGTCCTCCATCGTGGTTCTGGACAGTGCAGAACGTACCGGTGGTGGTAAAGATCTGCGTCCGGCACTGAAAATAGTGGATGCCAAAGGTAACGATGTATTGATCCCAGGCACCAACATGCCGGCACAGTACTTCCTGCCGGGCAAAGCGATCGTTCAGTTGGAAGATGGCTCTCAGATCGGTGCGGGTGACACCCTGGCTCGTATTCCGCAGGAATCCGGCGGTACCAAGGACATCACCGGTGGTCTGCCGCGCGTTGCCGACCTGTTTGAAGCGCGTCGTCCGAAAGAACCGGCTATCCTGGCTGAAATCACCGGTATCATTTCCTTCGGTAAAGAGACCAAAGGCAAACGTCGTCTGGTGATCTCTCCGTTGGATGGCAGAGATGCTTACGAAGAGATGATCCCGAAATGGCGTCAGCTCAACGTGTTTGAAGGTGAACGCGTAGAACGTGGCGATGTGGTTTCTGACGGTCCGGAATCGGCGCACGATATTCTGCGTTTGCGTGGTGTGCATGCGGTAACCCGCTACATCACCAACGAAGTGCAGGAAGTTTACCGTCTGCAAGGCGTTAAGATTAACGATAAACACATCGAAGTTATCGTTCGTCAGATGCTGCGTAAAGGGACCATTGCCAGCGCAGGTAGCTCCGAGTTCCTGGAAGGCGAGCAGGTAGAAGTGTCGCGCATCAAGATCGCCAACCGTCAGTTGGAAGCGGATGGCAAGATCCCGGCTACGTACCACCGTGACCTGCTGGGTATCACCAAGGCATCTCTGGCAACCGAATCCTTCATCTCTGCGGCATCGTTCCAGGAAACGACCCGCGTGTTGACGGAAGCGGCCGTTGCGGGTAAACGCGACGAACTGCGTGGTTTGAAAGAGAACGTCATCGTGGGTCGTCTGATCCCGGCCGGTACCGGTTATGCGTACCACCAGGATCGCATGCGTCGCCGTTATGCGGGCGAAGTGCCAGCAGTCGCTCCGGTGAGTGCTGATGAAGCTTCTGCAAACCTGGCTGAACTGCTGAACGCAGGCTTTGGTAGCAGCGACGACGAATAAGCTATCTACCGATAACGCTTAAACGTCTAAACCCCGGTCCGTTGGCCGGGGTTAATGATATGGTGACCCCCACCCTGTAGCGGTACGCTGACAGGGTGTTTTTCTTTCAGGAGAGGCCATCATGGAAAA